>JAUIAG010000392.1 GCA_030425355.1 Verrucomicrobiia bacterium | reverse complement strand
TCCGATGATGCCGAATGCACCAAAAGCTGTGCCGATGGAATCCGGGACCCTGAACTTGAGGCCTTCGACGATGTCGGAGGTATGGATGGCGTAATCAGTCCAGTTAAGGGAGAAAACGGCGGCGATGGTGAACAGGGTGAAGAGAGCCACCATTCCGGTGGAAAACTTTTCGACGAACTGGTACCGGCCCAGGGTGAGCAGTATTGAACAGGAACCGGCGATGATGATGGCCCAGTAGACTTCCCTGAGCTGGCTGCCACCGATGGTGAAGACCCCGGAGATACTGTTGACGATGCCACCCAGCTGGAAAAAGGTGGCGATGAACATCAGTATCCACACCCAGACCATCCATCCCACGCGAAGCACCCGCGGGCCGGGAACGGAGTTCATGGCGTCGAGGGTGGACTTGCCCTGGGTGATGGCGTAGCGGCCCAGCTCGACCTGCACGAAGACCTTGACGATGCAGCCGATGATGATGAACCACAGCAGTGAAAAGCCCTGTTCGGCCCCCAGTTTGGTGGTGACGATCAGTTCACCGGAGCCGACGATGGCTGCCGAGATGATGAGCCCCGGACCGATGGAGCGTGCAATGCCGCCGAATGAAACCGGAGCGGTGCGGATGGATTCAGGGGTGTTAGCGGGATTTGCCATGACAATGGTGCGCTCTGCTCTGGTCTGATCTGGGTTCAGTTGGAATCCGGGAGCGGAAGGACCCAGATGTTGCGGTAGGCGACCGGTCCGTGGTCGCCCTGCAGCATCAGAGGACCCAGCGATGATTCGTCCTCAAAGGAGGCGGAACGGGTGGGACCGGTGCATTCCACCATCTCATGGACCACCACCCCATTGTGAATCACCTTTTCAAAAACGGCATTGCGGATCTTTTTTCCATCCGCGTCAAAGCGTGGAGCGCGGAAAATGGCGTCGAAGGACTGCCATTGTCCGGGCGGGCGGGATGCGTTCACTCGTGGGGCAAATCCTTCGAATCCGCGGTTGTCGACCCACCGCTGGTAAATGCCGCCGCAGTCGCCGTGCTGCACCTGCTTCTTTCCGTAGCTGTCGAGGATCTGAATTTCATAGCGTCCCTGCAGATAGACTCCGGAGTTGGATCCTTCTGGAACCATGAATTCCACGTGGATGAGGACATCGCCATGCTCCATGCGGCTGTGGATATTGATGGTGCGGCCGGTGACGCCATTGATCATGACCGCTCCCGGGGAGTTTCCACCGGCCATTGGCGTCGGGATGAGCCGCTTTTCATTGGCGGGGTCCATGGATGCGTCCAGGGCTTCCATCCACCCGCCGGGGTCCTGTTGCCACGCCTTCAGGGAATTGAGCTGATGGATACGCACATCGGCTGCTTTTCCCGATGCCGGAAAACCCGCTGCGGTCATGATGCAGAGGCCCGCAGCCAGCAACGGCCGGATGATCGCTGAGATCAGATTTTTCATGAGACACCGGAACCATAGAGAATCGGAATGCCCTGGGCAAATGCCAAATCGGGAGATCACCGGCCAGTGCCGGACAAGCGGCGGGCTGGATGTCGGGGTTTTCGAGTTGCCATGAGCCGTCACCGGGGCGGATGATTGACGCGGGCAATGAAGAACACGCTCAGAGTTCACGAAATATACCGGAGTATCCAGGGCGAAAGCACCTGGGCCGGTCTTCCCTGTATTTTCATTCGTCTGACGGGGTGTCCCCTGCGGTGCTCGTACTGTGATACGGCCTACGCCTTCCGCGGCGGGGAGACAATGACGCTGGAGGCAATCCTCGAGAAAGTCGCGGAGCTGGCTGATGGTGGCGGCGAGTGGACGGCGACGGACGCCAGTTCCAGCCGCCTGCCCCTGATTGAACTGACAGGAGGTGAACCCCTGGCTCAGGCTGCGGCCGTGCCTCTGATGCAGGCACTTGTGGATACGGGCTTCACTGTACTGATCGAAACCTCTGGCTCCATGGATACCGGGGACGTGCCGCCGGCTGTGCGCGTCATACTGGACATCAAATGCCCGTCCAGTGGTGAGGCCGAGAAGTGTCTGGTCTCCAATATCCGCCGGCTTCGGCCCACCGATGAGGTCAAGTTTGTCGTGGCGACCCGGGAGGATCTTGAATTCATGGAGAAATCCATCAGGGAGCATGATCTGTCGGCACGCTGTCAGGTTCTGGTTTCATGGGCTTCGCCTCTGATGGATTCGCAGTTCGATCCATCACTGAAACGGGTTCCTGAGTCGATGAATCCGGTCAGCCGCCGCGAGGTCGTGGATTTCTTGCTCGATAGACGGATCCCGGCGAGGTTCCAGCTGCAGATGCACAAGTTCATCTGGCCGCCGGATCAGAAAGGAGTCTGAAGACAATGCATCCCGATTCCCCAAAAACCCGCGAGATCCTCGACACTTTGAAAAAGTTCGAGTCCCCGGATGTCACCTACATCGATGATGCCGGAGGATGGCCAATAATCTGGCAGGAAGCCCATGGCTGTGAAATCACCGACGTCGATGGGAAAAAATACCTCGATTTAACCGGTGCCTTCGGTGTGGCAGTGACCGGCCATGCCAACCCGGCCGTGGTCCGTGCCGGACAACAGCAGATGCAGACGCTGATGCATGCCATGGGTGACGTCCACCCCCATGCCCTCAAGTCCGAACTCTGCCGGAAACTCAGTCAGCTCACCTTCGAAAAATGGACCTCGACCTGGACTGATCCGCTTCACGGTAGGACCACCCTCTGCAATTCCGGCTTCGAGGCCGTCGAGACCGCCCTCAAAACCGCCGCCCTCGCCACCGGGAAAAGCGGAATTATTTCCTTTGAAGGAGGTTATCACGGACTTGGTTACGGCGCTCTGAATGTCACTCATCGCTCCCATTTCCGGCAGCCCTTCCTCAGTCAGCTGCGGGAATTCGGACATTTCGTCCCATTCCCCACCCGCCACGATGACGCGACTGACTGCCTGAACCGCATCGAAAGCATCCTCGAATCCGGAACGGTCGGGGCGGTGCTTCTGGAGCCGGCTCAGGCGCGCGGCGGACTCCGGTTTCCCCCGCATGGGTTCCTCAGCGACCTCCGCGAGCTGACCCGGAACTATCAGACGCTTCTGATCCTCGATGAAATCTACACAGGTTTCTGCCGCACCGGGACATGGTTCGCCTGCGAGCACGAAGGGGTGGTGCCCGATCTGATCTGCCTGGGCAAGGGCCTGACGGGCGGATTTCCGATGGCAGCCTGCACGGGCGCGCACACATACATGGAAGCGGCCTGGCGGCCCTCCCGCGGCGAAGCGGTGCATACCAGTACATTTCTTGGTCATCCGGTGGGGTGTGCGATGGCGCTGGCGCAGATTGGAGAGTTGGAGGGGATGGACGCGTGCCGGGTTGTGAGGGAAAAGGGCGGGCGGTTGGTGGAATTATTGCGGTGCGGATTTGGTGGTGTTGAGGGGTGTTCGGTCCGTGGAATGGGGCTGATGTGTGGAGTGGAGATTGGCGGGATGGCGCTGGAAGTGGCGGGGCAGCGGGTATTCCGGGCGGTTCGTGAGGCATTATCGAAGGGATATATCTTCCTGCCCTGCGGGGAATTCGGGAATATTGTGTCGTGGACACCGCCGTATGTGATCAGTGACGGGGAACTGGAGCGGAGTGTCGGGGTGATCGTCGAGCTGCTGGCTTCAGGGTGATATTTACCCTGCCAAAAAATTCAAATAGCTCACGCTAAAGGAGTTGTCTCAGGAATCCGTTATGAAGGGAGTGGTTCCGGGCTGACCGGTACCGCCTTGCAATGACAATCATTGATACAGGATTCTGTGTATAGCGATTTTTATGGATTTGAGAAGCAGCCTTTCGGG
>JAUIAG010000391.1 GCA_030425355.1 Verrucomicrobiia bacterium | reverse complement strand
GATTTCGATGAGGAGCAGGACCTGATCGATATTGCCAGAAGGATATTTGCTTCGCCAAAGGTCGAGGCTGCATCCCATACCTATTCACATCCATTCTACTGGAAAACCGAGGACGGCATAAGCGGCGGCTATGATCTTCAGATACTGCCGCTCAAACCGTACGCCGGGTACAACTCAATCGATATCCAGAAAGAAGTCCATGACCCCATCCGCTTCATTGAAGAATACCTGCTTCCTGAAGGAAAGAAGGTCAAGATAGTGCTGTGGTCTGGAAACTGCCGGATCCCGTCTGATGCCCTGAAGCTGACAAGGACCCTCGGGGTCAGAAACATGAATGGTGGACAGACCATCATCTCCCGGAACAATCCCTCTCTGCTGCGGGTTGCACCCAAATGCCGCGAAACATACGGGGAACTCCAAATTCACAACGCCATTCAGAATGAGAATGTATTCCGCAAATACTGGAAGAAAAACGGTGTTGTTCCTGCAACATACTATGCCGGATTTGAGAATGTCCTCCAGACTTTCAAATATACAGAAATGCCACGGAGACTTAAGCCGGTCAATGTATACTATCACTGGTACAGCGGGGATAACTGGGCGTCGATCAAGGCACTTGAGACAGTAATGGACTGGTGCATGAAGAGGAAACTGTCTCCCATGACAGCCTCGGAATACGCGGACGTGGTTGCTGACTCACGCAAGACCCGGATCTACATGCAGGACCCTACAACGTGGATCATAACAAATGACGGAAAATGCCGCACTTACCGCTTTGAGGAAGGAACATATGTCCCGGATCTCGAAGCCAGCGACAATGTTATTGGCTATAATTATATCAACGGCAAACTCTATGTCTCCACCGGCCACGAAACCAGGACAAAGGTCAGTCTGTCAAACCGGCCTGTGCAGCATGCCTTCGTGCAATACGCGACAGGATACTTCCAGGTCACCGATCTCCGTAAGGACCGGATGGTCTTCACCGTCAATAATTTCACCAAAAACCATGTCAGGACCGCCGGTTGGGTGCCGGCATCCGAACTGAGGATCCGGGTCAACTCCGATGAGTTCGTTGAAACCTCCGGTGCTGACGGCACTTTTGAAATGAACCTGCCCGAAAACGCCACCGTTTCAATTCAACAGTAATTTGTCATGCACTCGAAAAATTCAAGTTTTCACTTAATCAGACCGGCAAAGCTTTTTGTCCTGATTGGTGTGGTTGGGCTGGTCCTCTATATGATACTGCCCTCCAGAAAAGAAGCTGTCGAAAGGGCAGTCAGGGACGGGGATGCGGCAACTGCCAGAAACATAATCGGCAGGCTACCCGACCGGGAAGTCTCCAAAGATGAATACTGGGCCAACACCAAACTGCAACTGGAGCTGGATGCAATAATCCAGGAAAACCGGGGTGATATAGCCAGGGCTGTGCCTTCGGTTGTCGAACGATATGAAGCCAGCAATAAAACTGAAAAGGATGCGATGCTGACGATGAGTATCCTGCGTGCTGCCGGTCAGCCCTTTGAGGCTGTCAGGATCCTCGATGATTACGAAGCAGTTTCGGGCCAGGGCAATCGGGATCACAGCATCGAAATGATCACTCTCAAAGTGACGGCCCTGCAGGAAACCAACAGAACTCCCGAAGCATTCGATGCGTACTTTGAATATTTCAAGACACTGACCAGTGTCACAAAAGATGATCTGACTAAGCTGATCAGTCTCGCTCGTGCCGGCAATAAATTGTCTGAAGTGATCGAGCTTGTCAGCAATCCTGACGAAATCAGACGCATCACCAGCACGGTGATGAATGATGCAGAGGTCTTTGAAAGACTGGGAGGTGTGGCACTTGCCGGTGGCAACAATGACATGGCCATACAACACTATACCAGGGCTCTGGAACTGGACAGCACGAGAACATACCTCCATGCTGAAATAGCGAAAGCCTATGAGTGGTCAGGGCGTCCACAGAAGGCGTTTGAAAACTATATCAAGTCTCTCGGCAACGACGATGACTATGCCATCGAGAGACTCCTCGACCTCGCCCAGGGGCTGTACAGGGCTCAGGATCTCGGAGATGTTCTGTCTGATTACCCCGAAAAAATTATGGAACTGGACAAGGGACTTTTCCTCGCCAGGGTTTTCATAGAAAATGGTGACAACGAAAGTGCCTATGAATGGTATGAAAAGCTCTGCCATGGAGAGAATCCAAAACCTGATGTTTACCTTGAATACATCAGCATCCTCACAGCAGCCCAGGACTTTGAAAAGGCCGTTCAGCTGGCCTTACAGGGTCAGAAGCGATTTCCAGAGGTCCTCGAATTCCGTGAACTTGTTGGCGATGTCCTTTTCAATCTCCTTCAGTATGAAAAGGCCTTCGAGCAGTATTATATACTGGTCGACAATAACCTGAATCACCCCGCCCTTACCAAGACCATTGAGCTGGGAATGGCTCTCGGCAAGGAGCCTGAAATCACAAAGCTTCTGCAAAAACACAGAGAAGCCGGAGTGCTCAATACCGCCTATCTGTATGAACAGCTGGCCATGAGCGAATTCCGTCGCGGGAATTTTGCGGAATTCCAGTCAATTGTCATGGAAGGCTATGCCCGGGAACCGGACAACATCCACCTGCTTGAAAAGCTTTTCCTCAGCCATCAGAAACTGGGTAATTACGATCAGGCGGTGGCCATGATTGAACAGTATCCGGACCAGTTGCTGAAAAATCCGTACATTATGGACTACTACCTGGATCATCTGGTCAACAGCAACCGGATTGCCCGGGCAGAAGAGGTCCTCGAATCATACCCAAAGGATGGTGAATTTACGGGCGACTTGAAGGACAACACACTCAAGGATCGTTATCGGGCGCGTCTTGCAGTGCTTCAGGGGGACTATGCCTCAGCGATGACTATCTACAAACGTCTCGACTCTGCGGACGCTCTCCAGGATTATCATTTGGTACCCTATCTCGAAATCGCCGTTATCCAGAGGGACTGGACAGTGGCCAACAGCCTTATCGAAAAAATGTCCGCCCTGGACCATGAGGATTTCTACCTTCATGCAGCCCGTGCCTGCCTCTTTCAGGGGGATGACACCAGAGCCGTGAACTACGCAAACAGAGTCACAACGCCTTTGAAACTGGCTCATCTATGGAGGGACTTCGGCGATTATTATGAGAACTCCGGCAACAAGGCCCGTGCCCGCGACGCCTACACTAAAAGCCTTAAATACGTTGGTCTGGATTTTTAACGGATATTTAAAAATTTCATATAAAAGGACAATGTGATGAGAGAACACCTACAAAAATGCATACTTACCATGGCCGTGGGAGTGGCGATGATCAACAGCGGGTGGGGGCAGGTCACCTATGATGCGTATAGTGATCTGGACAGTCTCCGCTTTGAAATAGGCCAGCAGCTGGAAGCCGCACAGGCTAGAGGTGATGTCAAAAGTTATGATGATTTGAGCCTGGATACACTGAGGCTGCTGCTTTACCTGCACGCCAAGCTGGGAAATTACCAGAAGGCCGAGGAGGTATCACTGGCGGTCTTCCGCAAATCGCCGGATGACAAACAGGCACTTTATGCGCTGCTCTCGATGAATCTGGAGGCTCAGCGCAAGGAAGAAGTCCTGGCTCTTGCTCAGAAGCTCGACCGCCTGTACCCTGACGATCCTCAAGTGCGTTATTATCTGGGGCAGGCTTACTACATGAATGGGTTTTACAAGGAGGCCAATTCCATCCTGAGTGAGCTTCCGGATGTTTACGGCCAGTTCGAGAACAAACTCTACCCGCAGGAATTCGACATCGCGGAACAGGCTTTTCAGAGCGAGGACTGGGCCTATGC
>JAUIAG010000032.1 GCA_030425355.1 Verrucomicrobiia bacterium | reverse complement strand
CATTATTTTCTACGGTAAGTCCATCGAAAATCATGGGGAAGGGGACACCTCACTGTTTTCCTTCCCTGGTCCCTCCATCATTGCATCCACTGATGAATCCGCTCTGAGGCAGCTCAAGCTGGGATACCGGGCACCCTATCTCCTCCAGACTGCAAGAATGGTGGACCAGGGGATGATCGACGTTGCGGGACTCCCATCCCTCCCGGTGGAGGAGGCCCGCAGCCGTCTCGTATCCCTGCCTGGAGTCGGAAGAAAAATCGCCGACTGCGTGCTTCTTTTTTCCTGCGGGTTCTTCTGTGCTTTCCCCGTGGATGTGTGGATTCAGCGGATTCTCTGCCAGATCTACTTCAGTAACCGCCGAATCACCGCATCCCGCCTTGCGGCTTTTACTGACGCCTATTTCGGCCCATTCGGGGGGCTGGCACAGCAGTTTCTCTTTCACTGGATCCGCACAGGCAGTCCCGATCCGGAGCGCTCTCGCGTTCCCTATCGCGACCGCAGGCCATCCCGGATCCCCCCCGGTTCCCACCCTTCAACCAGCTGAAAATCCAATAAATTCATATTATATCAAATTATCATGATAATTATCTTATACTTGGTGTAATGAATTATCTGAATCTTCCGCTATAGCGGATGGGAAACAGGGGCATGCCTGACATGGACGGTGTGAAGCGGTGGCTCAGCGAGCCGCCATTCATGCCCGGAAGCATAATCACGCTGCTGGTGCAGCACGCAGGACGGTTCGGGTTCCGCCAGAACCGTCACCGCATGAAACTATGAAATCCATAGAATCCGAATTCACAATTGATCGAAAGAAATTCCTTCTCAGCATGGGAGAGAACAAGGCAGGGAAATACCTGAAAATCCGCGAAACAACCAGCCGGGGCTCAAACCTTGTGGTTCTCCCGCTGGAGGGACTTGAGACCTTCATGCTGGAATTGTCGCGTCTTGCCGGCATGCACGGATGCGAGGACCGTTCCGCACAAATCCTTGAAAGTGCCATGCAGGCATATGGCGATACGAGAAAATCGATAGGGGATGAAGTCTCCACCGAAGCACGCCAGTAAGCCGATCAATCCACCAGATTTCGTTCGTTGAGAAAACCGGGACCGGGCGCAACCGATTCCGGTTTTCCGTTTGTCCGTTTCGGAATCCCTTGAATCTTCTCCATTACTCTCCGGATGGCTCATACTCTCCGACTGAGGCACGGAAAAAGAAAAAGGGCCCCCTTGATATAAAGGGAGCCCTGTTGGTAAACCGGGTCGGTATCGGATCCTGATTTCAGTTCGCCTGCAGCACCCGGGTGAAGGAGCGGATGCGATAGAATCCTTTCTCCTGGGTTTCAGCCAGTGCGGCCTGGAAGTCAGGTGAGGTTTCGTCATCCGAAACGAAGACCACCACCCATTTGATCAGGTCCTCGGAGAATTCGATCTGGTAGAAGGTGTTTCTTTCCACCGGCAGTTCGATGGTTATGCCGCTGCCGGTGACCTTGGTGTTGGTCGGCTTGACGTCCTCCTTCTTCGGCAGCAGTCCTTCGATGAAGAAGTGCATTTCAAGAGGATTGACATTATCGGCGTCTGCCGGTGTGAAGCGGACGGTGATACGGTTCTGGCCCGGTCGAATCATGGAGATGCCGTATTCGAGAGGCGAGCCGTTGGGCATGAAGGCGGCGATGGTCCCGGGGTGTGAAAACTCCATGCCTGCGAACATGAGTGGTTCGACCGGGCTGTCGGTCGGCCAGTTCATCACCGGACGGCCAGTGAAGGATGGAGTGGCTTTCAGCACCTGGATGGTGACGGCCACTTCAACCGGGCTGATGGCTGGATTGTCGGGAGTGAAGACTGCTGAGAGCCTGTGCGTTCCGGCCGGCAGGACGGTCCCTGCTGCAGGGGAGTAATCGAAGCTGCCCGGGGCGTCTGTCTCCGCGTTGAGCTGAACTCCGCTGAGAGCAGTTCCGTATTCGATGGCGGCAGGGTCCTTCCAGAGAATACGGCTTTGAGGCAGGCCGCTGTTGTAGAAAAACTCCTGGAGTCCGTCGATGGTGGCTGGAAAGGACGGCGGTGATCCTGCCCCGCCGGTCCGGACTTCAAAGATATTGGATGCGAAGAAGTTGGATCCCTGCTCCAGGGCGTCTTCAAAATCGGGAGCGACAGATGATTCCCAGACACGGATCTGGATGGTGGCGGGTTGTCCGGCCGGGATGTGAGGGATGATCCGTGTCGGAGTGAGTTCTTTGCGGTAAAGACCGGCAAGGTCATCGGTGTAGAATGGCAGTGCCGGCCCGACCGGAACCATGTCAAACGCGCTGCTGCCGGCAAAAGGCTGAGCGATCCAGTCCCGTCCTTCCAGAGGTATGCCGGTTTCCGGATGGACGACGGGCACGGCTCTGCGTTCACTGCCGAGGTTCCAGTTGCAGATGTCGATGGATCCCCCCGCTGGCGGCACGACAATTACGATCGCCGGTTCGCTGAGGACGGTCTCTCCGTTTTCGTCGGTGACGACCACTTCGTAGGTTCCCTCGTCAACAGCCGAAGCATCGTCAAAACTCAGTGCCGGTCCGTTGGCTCCCGGTATGGTCCATGTATTGAAGAGCCACTGGTAGGTGATGCCGGGGCCGGTGGCCTCGACCGACAGTTCGAAGTTCTCGCCTTCTTTCACCCTGGTGTGGGATGGCTGGGTCAGGATGGTGGCAACTTCCGGAGGCAGCCCGCCATTGAATTCAAATCCTGTCAGCCCGTCAATGGTCGCCGGAAGTGACGGTGGGCTTCCGGCACCTCCCGTGACCACGGTGAAGATATTGGACGCGAAGAAGTTGGAACCGGATTCAAGCGCTTCTTCGAAGGTGCTGCCGGTTCCGGATTCCCAGATACGTATCTGGACAGTGGCCTCCCGGCCGGCCGGGATATCGGGTATCCGCCTTGTCGGTGAAGGTTCCTTGAACCAGTAGCCGGCAAACTCCTCGCCGTAGAAGGGCACGGCCGGACCGACAGGGGCCAGATCATAGGCATGGCTGCCGGCATACGCCTGAGCGAGCCATCCGGTGCCTGTCAGCGGAGTGTCCCCTTCAGGATGAATTACAGGAACACCGCGGTTGCCGGGTTCAAGACCGAAGTTGCAGATATTGATGGCACCGCCGGTTGCCGCGTTGACCAGCACCACGATTGGCTCGCCGGTCACCGAATGTCCGGAACCATCCGTCACGGTCACCTGATAGGTGGCCTGGTCCTCGAGCCTGATCTCGGTGAATTCAATGGCCGGTCCGTCGACCCCATCCATGGGGACGCCGTTGCGGGTCCATGAATACGACAGGTCATTTCCTATGGCTTCCACACCGATTTCAAGATTACTGCCCATCAGTACTTCTTTACTCGCGGTCTGTCCGACGATTTCCGCCTGCTCCGGTGGCAGTCCGTCATTGAAATGGAATTCAGTCAATCCATTGATTTTAGCGGGGAATGAGGGCGGGGAGCCGACACCGCCGGTAGTTACCTGGAAGACATTGGAGGCAAAGAAGTCGGCGCCATTGGTCAGGGCTGACTCAAAGTCGGGTCCACCGGCTGATTCCCAGACGCGGATCTGGATGGTGACATCCTGCCCCGGCAGAACTCCCGGCACCTGTCGTGCGCTCGATGGTTCCTTGAGCCAGAAACCTGGAAATTCCTCACCGTAGAAGGTCATGGCTGGACCGACGGGGGCAAGTTTCCAAGCGGAATTTCCGGCATAAACCTGAGCCATCCACCCGGTGCCGGTGAGCGGACCATCCTCGGGATGAACCACGGGTACGGAGCGCATATCGCCATCGAGGTTCCAGTTGCAGATGTCAATGGTGCCGTTGCGGGCGCCATTGACCAGCACCACTGCCGGTTTGGAGAGAATCGAGTTGCCCAGATCATCACTGACAACCACGGACCATGTTCCTTCGATGCCGCTGTCGGCGGTGCCGAGATCAAGCACAGCAGTATTGCTGTCGGTCACAGCTGCTCCATTTCTGAACCACTGGAAAGAAAGATTCCGGCCTTCTGCCTGGACTTCGAGCGAGGCTGGCTGGCCACTCAGAAAAGCCCTGCTGTCCGGGCCTCCAAGGATGCGGGCCTTGTCGACCGGCAGTCCGTCATTGAATGAAAAGGATTCGAGGCCGTTGAAGCTGGTGGGGAATGACGGTGGCGAACCGGCACCTCCGAGGGTGAGTTGAAAGATATTGGAGGCGAAGAAGTCGGATCCATTCCCGAGAGCCTCTTCGAAGCCGGCGCCTGTTCCGGCTTGCCACACGCGATATTGGATCATGACTTTTTGTCCGGGGGCGAAGCCGTGAGCCCTGCGGGCCGGGCTGGGGTCCTTGCGGACAAATCCTTTCAGCGGATCCTGGTAAAATGTCATGGCAGGTCCGGCGGGTTGGAGATCATACTCGGTTTCACCGATGAATACCTGTGCCAGCCATGCTGTGCCGGCAAGAGCTTCATCTGTGTCGGGGTGAATAACCGGCACCTCGCGCGCGGATGTCCCAAGGTTCCAGTTGCACATATTGTATGTGCCGCTGACACGGTCGCTGACAACGAGGACGACCGGGGACGATGTGGCTGTATTGCCGTTCTCGTCGGTGGCAGCAAGCCAGTAGGTCCCTTGATCCTCAAGTGAAACATTCTCCCATTCAACAGACGGACCGGTTGCACCGGGCAGCGGCAGTCCGTTCATGAACCATTGCATGCGGAGGCCCGGTCCCTCGGCAGCCGCAGTCAGGGATGCGGATTCTCCAAGCGGCACTTCGGTGCTGGATGGTTCGAGGGTGATGGTGGCCTCGGATACCGGCAGTCCGGAGTTGTAGAAAAACTTCTCCAGTCCCTGCGGGCCGGGCGGAATGGATGGCGGCGAGCCCGCACCTCCGGTTGTGTAGGAGAAAATGTTGGAGGCAAAGTAGTTTGAACCATTTTCGAGTGCTTCCTCGAAGGTGACTCCGGTGCCGGTCTGCCACACCCGGAATTGAACCATGGCTGCAGCCCCCGGTTCAATATGGCCAATGGTCCGGAGTGAATTGGGCTGTTTATACCACATCCCCGGCAGCTCCGATCCATAGAAAGGCACAGCGGGGCCTACCGGTCGGAGATCCATTTCGTGTTGCCCGACAAATGGCTGGGCGAGCCAGTCCGTTCCCGTCAGTTTCTCTCCGGAGTCTGGATGCACCACCGGCACCGACCTGTTGCCGGGATTGATGTTCCAGTTGCAGATGTTGATCGTCCCGCCTCTGCCCGGAAGCACTGTGATGATTCCAGGGGCCGACCACAGACTGTTGGCCCGGCCTTCTGTAATCCGCACCATGTAGGTTGCGGAATCCGTTTCTTTCACATCAACCAGCCGCAACACTGCTGCGGTCCTGCCGGTCATCTCAATACCGTTTTTATACCATTGATACTGCAGATTCCTGCCGGTGGCCGAGACACTCAGCTCGACATCCTCCCCGGTCTGAACCTGTTTGAAGCCGGGTTGATCCACAATTGTCAGGGCTTTCGCCAGAGGCGGATCGCCTATCACACAACACAGCGCCATCAGCAGAGTCGCCAGCTGACGCCAAATACCAGTTCGAAGAGATATTCGCATTTTCATTCCTTAATGGTTCAAACCTGACCTGAATTCCCATCGGCCTTCAGACTGCCGATACAAAGTCTCATCCCTTCGGGAAGGCGTTTGCGGGTCATTATTTGTCTCATTCGAAGTCACCCTCATTGGTCCGATCCCCGGATGTCCCTGACTCGTCCCGGTTTCAGCCCTTGAATTCCAGGCCTTTGCGGGGAGATATGAATGCTCTGGAAATTTCTCAAATTTATCAGTGGACTGATTCGGGACAGCTGCCACTGATGAATGCAGGTTCCGGTTTTCCGGGGCAGGCCCGAGGATAGTGGTTTTCCTGAAGCAACGATCAGTCTATGGTGGGTATCATGGATCAATGGAAAACTGTTTCACCGTCGCGGGTGATTTTGTGTCTGCTGTGGGCTGCCATCGTATTGAATCATTCTGCAGCAATGGGTGCGGGGGACAGCTCCGGTAATGGAAGGAGGAATGTTCTTCTCCTGTTGGTGGATGATCTCAAACCGGCCCTTGGCTGCTATGGTGATCCGATTGCCAAATCACCCAATATCGACCGGCTGGCCGCGGGCGGAATGCGTTTCGACATGGCCTACTGCAACCAGGCAGTCTGCGCTCCCTCCCGCAACAATCTCTTCCTGGGAATGCGTTCCACCAGTATCGGAGTCTATGGACTCAGCCGGAATTTCAGAAAGGCCATCCCGGATGCGGTGACTATGCCGCAGTATTTTTCACGGCATGGATATGAGTCCATTGCCGTGGGAAAGACTTTTCACGTGGGCCACGGCAATGAGGACGACGAGGCTTCATGGACGCGGCCGGCCATCCACGAGAAGGTGGTCGAATACCACCTTCCGGAAAGCACCGATGGTGGGCAGCTCACCCGCGAGGAGGCCTACTTCTCCAATCAGGAACTGGGGAATATCGGATCGCTGCCCCGTGGCAGCGCATGGGAAAAAGCCGATGTGGATGATGAAACCTACGCCGATGGCCGCATCGCCGGACACGGTATCCGGCTGCTCCGGGAAGCCGCCGAACGTCCCGGCAAACCATTTTTTCTCGCCCTTGGATTTGTTAAACCTCACCTGCCTTTCACAGCACCGGCGAAATACTGGGACCTCTATGACCCGGCGGATTTTTCACTCGCCGGTTACACCAGACCGCCGAAGGATGCGCCGCCTTTTGCCGGGAAATCCGGTGGCGAAATCGTCAATTATTCGCCTCTCAATACGGATAACCTCAGGGAGGAATCGACCCAGCGCCAGTTGATTCATGGCTATTACGCCTCCCTCAGCTACGCCGATGCCCAGATCGGAAAAGTGCTTGCCGCCCTCGAACAGTTCGGACTGGAGGACAACACCGTCGTGGTGCTTTGGGGCGATCATGGCTGGCATCTCGGTGATCACGGCATCTGGACCAAACACACGAATTATGAACAGTGCAACCGCATTCCCGTAATAGTGAGAGCTCCGGGTGTCACGAAGCCGGGGACTGCTTCAAACCATCTGGTTGAGACCGTCGACCTCTACCCGACCATCGCCGGGCTCGCCGGGCTGCCTGCCCCGGAACAAATCCCCCAGAAAATCGATGGCATCAATCTGGTTCCCGTGCTGCGGGATCCGTCAACCATTCTCCGGGATCATGCATTTCACTGCTATCCCCGTGGTGGAAGACTTGGCCGGGCCATACGCACCCGGCGATACCGCATGGTCGAATGGACTCCATGGAACAGCCGGCTGCAGGAGGAACCGGTCTACGAACTCTACGACTATCAGAATGACCCGAATGAAACTGTCAATCTTGCCGAATCCAGCCCGGAAGTCATGAATCGTCTCAAAGCCATCCTCGCAACTCATCCGGAACCGGTGAAATTGCAGTAATTCGGCAGGAACTTCAGAAAAGTCCGCACAGCGGAATTTCTGGTGAACAGCGGTAAATACCTCGAAGATTCTGAAAGTTCCAGTGGGGATGGACGGCAGTGAAGAAGCAACTGTCTCGACCCCAGAAGGGTTTCCCCTTTCACCACGCTGACGACAATCAATTATGCGGCCTTCCCGCCATCCTGCTTAACAGAAAAAATCAGTCCCCACCGCAGTGGTATGGAGAACATCAACTCTGTGAGTTTCAGTGCCGGTGAATGGCATATGACCAGCAAACGCCGACGAAGTTGATGTCCGGGGTGTCTGGGGTTAAGGCACTTGCACAGAATGCCGATGAATTCAGGGGGACTGTGAACGAAACAACACCCGTTCTGGCGTTATGGTCAAACTGAAGGATTCTGTTTTCATCAATCAACTTGCGGGCACGATCCGGCATCGGATTCAAATAATTTCGCTGGTGGTCGTCACATGTGTTCTGGTGGTGCCCTGCGTCCCCGGTCAGGCAGTGGACGACATGAATGTCACGAGGCTTGTGCTTCAGGCCCGCCAGGGGGATGTCCGGGCCATGGACCAGCTGGGGATCCTCTATACATCCGGGAAAGGCGTTGAGCCCGATCGCCGTGAAGCACTGATGTGGTTCAGACGCGCCGCTGAAAACGGATACGTCAGCAGCCAGTACAACTATGCGGTCCTGCTCATTGATGAGGGAAAAGAGAGCATGGCGATAAACTGGCTGAAGAAAGCTGACGCCAATGGCCACGTGAGGGCCTGCCACAAGCTGGGAGAACTTTATCATGAGGGCAGGGGAGTGCCAAAAAGCAGTGATGAGTATTTTCTCCGCAACGCCAGAAACGGAATACCCGCCTCGATGAAATGGGTCGCGGTGCTGTGGCAGAACGGGGACGGAACGGAAAGGCGGCCCGAGGACGCGGCTGTCATCATTGAATATCTCGCGGAACTGGGTGATGCCACGAGCCAGGTGATGATGGGCAACACCTATGATGCCGCTGTCGGTGTGGAAAAGGACGATGCCAGGGCAATCGAATGGTATCTCAAGGCCGCCAGACAGGGATCAACCACTGCCATGAACAACCTCGGTGTAATGCTGTCCCCGCGACTCCTTAATGACAATCCTCACGCCGATGTGGTGGAGTCTTTTAAATGGTTCAACCTGGCCGCCGGGGACGGGATGGAATTTGCGGCGCGCCAGCGTGAAAAACTTCGCAAACACATGACCCAGGAACAGGTCCGCAAGGCGGAGCAGGAGTCGGTGGCTTTCATTCCCGAACCGCAGCCGTGGAATGACTTCAGAATTCTAAAGCTTCCCGACCGCATCGCGGGGCTGCTGCGCGCTCAATCCTGACCGATTTTCAGGGTCAGGAACACCGGCCGGTGGTCTGAGGCCATACCCCAGTCCGCACAGGCATGGACTCCACTGCGGTGGCGGTCAATTGAGGACTCGAGCGCCTTTGAAACCAGTAAATAGTCGCTCCGGCTGTAGGAATCCTCCGGCTCAAAGAAGAGTGTCCATCGCACCGACCTGTTTCGGAAATCCCTGTCACCATTCAGCTCCGCGGGTTCCGGATCGTGCAGTGCCTGCCGTCCGGATCCCTTGAGAATGCGCAGAGTTCTGGATGACGGATGGTCGTTGAAATCACCGCCGGCCACAATCAGCGGTCCTTCCTTCACCGGGTGATGCCGATGGATTTCGTTGATGATCCTTCGGGCAATGGATGCCTCCTGCTCGCGAATGATCCGCGAATCGCCGTAGGTGACATCCCTCCGCGATTTCAGATGGAGATTGACCACGTGCAGGCGCTTTCCCGATGGCAGGGCAACGCGGCAGTACTGCACGCCGCGCCTGACCTTCATGATCTGCCCGGCGTGCAGGAATTCATCCGAATCATAGCTGCAGCTTTCCTCGATCGGATAGCGGCTGAGCAGGCCGAGATGAAGTGTCGGGTCGGAAGCCTCACAAAGGTGAGTCCATTGGAACTCAAGGCCTTTCTGATTCAGGCGCTCCTGCAGCGCTTTCAAGGCCTCCTCACCGCCGAGTTCCTGCACAAGGAGGATATCCGGGCCGATCTCTGTCAGGCATTCCATTGTTTTGGCCATGGCCACCGGAGTTCTCGCCTGACCCATCTCACGGTTTCTGACGAAAAATCGTTCCAGATTCCAGGTCGCCACCCGGATTTCCTCCGACGCGCCGTCGTGGATGACCACAACCCGGCTCAACAGCACAAGACGAATCAACCACATACTCAACACACCACATTTCCACCGGGAAAATTTTGGAAAAACTTTTTTTTCAGCTATCATAAAAAAGTTTTGAAAATGAACTCAGTCATAACCGAGCAGATGGGTGGCGCTCCAGGCGGAGGCGGGAAGGGAGTGGTTTCCACTTCGTCTTCTCTGCCGGACACCCAGAATCTCAGTGACCACCGTCGCATTCCCATCCGCAAAGTGGGTGTCCGTGCACTCGAAGTGCCTATAAAACTGAAACTCGGGCGGGATTTCCAGCAGAATTCGATCGCCAAACTGGCGCTCTCGGTTTCTCTGGACGCCGCCGTGAAGGGCACCCACATGAGCCGGTTTGTCGAGCTCCTGTCTGAGAACGGGGAAACATGGGACCTGTTGAACCTCCGCAGCGTGCTCGAGGGACTGAACGCCAAACTGCCCTCCCAGGCCGTCCACGTCGAAATCGAATGCCCCATTTTCATGAACAAGCCTGCGCCGGTTTCCGGGAAAACCGGGCCCATGAAATATCATTTCCGCGCGGAAGCCACCCTCAGTGGAGGGGATTTCAGCCAGACCAACGCCCTCAGGGCGTGGGTGACAACCCTTTGCCCATGCTCCAAAGCCATCAGCGAATTCTCGGCCCATAACCAGCGCGGCGAGGTGACCCTCACTTTCACGGCCTCCCGTCCCGTACCACTGGCTTCTCTGATCGGTGATATCGAAATGGCCGCCAGCAGTCCGCTGTATTCCCTGCTTAAGCGGGTGGATGAGAAAGCCGTCACCGAGCAGGCCTACCAGAATCCGGTTTTTGTCGAGGATCTGGTCCGGAATATCGCCGAACGCCTCACCGAACGGGCTGATCTCACCTGGTTCGAGGTGGAGGCTGAGAACTTTGAAAGCATCCACCTTCACAATGCTTATGCGATGCTCAGTTCTCACGATATCATGTGACCCCGACAGCACACGTAATGACCGCAAACACCCGCGTTCCAGGCGGTGGCTCATTTTTCAGAATATTTTTATGGCCTAATCGCAGCCAGTCAGTAGAATACCCGACTCTAACGGTCGAGCAGCGTCGGGTTTACCGCACGCAACAGGAATTCAAATCAGAAAACCGTGGCTACCAAAAAAACATCAACCAAATCAGCCAAAAAGGCTGCCAAATCAACTGCGGAGAAAGAGTCATCCTCCACGCAGAAGACCAAAGCCTCTGATGCCGTGGAAAAAGACCCTCAAAGCCCCAAGTCCCAGGAACAGCCCCAGCGTTCCTCCCGTATTGCCTCGATTCTCGGGCGACCTACAGCTGCCGACCGTCGCAAAGAAGCCGAACAGCGGAAAGAAGAGTTCCATTCTGTCGACCTCTCCGAAATAAAGCCCGAACACGTCAAGTTCTTCCAGAAACTGCTCGCCATCAGGGAGCAATACTCCGCCCAGCTTCACGGCCATGCCAAGGAATCCGCCGAGGAAATGACCAATTACAGCCTCCACATGGCTGATTCCGGCACCGATAATTTCGACCGGGATTTCAACCTCAGCCTCATGTCGGCTGACCAGGACACACTTTACGAGATTGATGAAGCCCTCAAACGCATCAAGAACGGCACATACGGAATCTGCGAGCTGACCAGCAAGCCGATCCCGAAAGCCAGACTTGAAGCCATCCCATGGGCCCGTTTCACCATCGAGGCACAGCAGCAGCTTGAAAAGGCCGGTGAGGTCAAGACCAAACGCCTCGGAGCCCTCGGCACCCTCGAGAAGTCAAGCGCATCCATGGGGATGGACTCCGATGATGAGGAATCATCCAACTCAAAATCTTCCAAAGATAAGGACTGAAAATGCCTAGAGAGATCGTCACGATTGAATGCACGGAAGCCCGCAAAGAGGGCCAGAGACCGTCACGTTACACCACGACACGCAACAAGAAACTCAAGCCCGAAAAGCTTGAACTGAAAAAATACAACCCCTTTCTCGGGCGTCACACGACCCACAAGGAAATCAAGTGATTCCCGCCGTTCCCGAAGAACATTCTTTTAAATCAGATGCCTCGTAAAAATACTCTCGACAAGAGCAAAAGAAAATCGGCCCGCAACGATTATCACACTCCGCGGACCCGCCCTCGCGTCAACTACTCCCTGGATCAGATCGATTATAAAAATGTCGATTTCCTCAAGCAGTTTGTGACCGAACAGGGACGGATCCTGCCGAGGAAATACACCGGTCTGCCGGCCATCTACCAGCGTCGCCTCACCCGTGAGGTCAAGCGCGCCCGGCACGCCCTGCTCCTCAAATAAAGCACGTTGAAATGGTCGGGGCCGTGGCGCCCCGGTTCAATCACGCCATTCGAACGACTGATTCCATCAGTCGGTCCATTTTTTGTACCCGTGTCCATCGACTTCGGTCGCCCCGACCTGCAGTCCTCCCTCACGAAACCCCGTTACTTCAATGTCCACCTGCAGACACCGCCATGCGCGCCACTTGAGGGCTCTTTGGCCGCTTTGTCTGCCGGCTGTCGCCATCGGCCTCATTCTCGGGTTGATGTGTCTGAGCGGATGCCAGCCACCGGAATCGATACAGGTGGATAACGATGCCACGCTTGGGGATACTCTGATTCTGGTCACAACTCCATTCGCGGAGATGCAGGTCACGGGACTGCTTGATGGAGTGCCGGGGATTGAAATCCAACGACTGACCGGCAACAGCCAGTCCGGACATTTTGAAGAAATGAGCTTTGGCCTGATCCGGACTCTCGAGGCCGCCCCCATTCTGATTCTCACCGGGGCTGGCCTCGATGATTCCCTGATGACGATGGTGCAGCGATTATCCGGGGCAGGAGCAGGAACAGGAACAGGGGAGGCATCTGTTCAGCGGAAGGTTTATCACCTTTTCAGGCCCCTTGGTGATGGTGGTGGGCCTGTAAGCCATCCCTGGATGAATCCTGTCAGTGCCGCCGATGCCACACACGATTGTGCCTCATGGCTGAAGGAAAATTTTCCTGATTCCGCATCACGGATAGATCAGAACTTGGAAGGTTTGACCAGGGACCTCGATGCGGCGGTCGGCGAAATCAGGGCTAAATCAGCGAAGCTGACTATCAATGGCGGAAACGGAAACGGCGGGGAACGGGAAGAAGGTGTGCCGGCAGTCCTTTTCGTTCATTCATCAGTCGAGCCATTTATTTCATGGGTGGGGCTGAAAATCCTCAAGCCCTTTCCCCTTCATGACAACGGTCAGGTGACAATCGCCATGGCTGGAAAATTTTCGCAGCTCTTTTCAGAAGGTAGAGTGGACCTGCTGATCTGGGATGATCAGGTGAGGCTCGCGTGGCTGGATTCCATGGCCGCAAAGAATGGTGTGCCGGCCGTTGTCATTCTGACCATGGAAAGAAAACTTCCGGAAGGTATGACCTATCCGGAAGTTCTGCTGCAAAATTTTTCAGCGCTTGAGCGCGCTCTGGATGACATTCCCCGAAGCGTCAGATGAGATGTTCCTGTCTTTTTTATGGAACTACCCACTCCTAAAGCCCGGTGTCGGTGTCATCAGGCTTTCAGAGGTATTCAGGACGTCGCCTGGTCCTCATCCGGTTCGAACATTCGGTGAAGGATTTCTCTTATCTTGCGACGCTCATACCTGTGTTTCTTAGGCTTGGATCCTTTTCCCTCTGCATGATGGAAGCGGTTTCTGTCGTTCCGAATTGAATCATCAGTATGAGCCTTTGATTTTATCATTTTAGGTAACAGTTTATTTTTTTGACTGGAATTCACCTTCGTCATTACACGCTGCAAATCACATGGCGGGGTTTTCCATTTCACTTTGCCGGAAACAGGACTCCATCAGCGCACGGATCACGGTGGATCTGTGCGCTGAGTGTGAATTGAATCGGGAATTCGAGGTGAAGAGAGGACTTTCAATGAAATGAGACCATTTCATTGATTCCAACCTGAACGTGGCTGACTTGTGCAATTTCATTGCGCCGACCCAAAGGTTGATCAGTGTGCGGTATGGTTCTGCCTGTGTGCTTTACCATGACCGAGTCCGCTGATACCCTAATTATCGGCACGATCACGCATTTGTCACGAAGAATTTTGATTCCCGTCGCATGATCATTGTCATGGGATTCATGAATCATTTTCAGTCGATCCTGGCCTGGATGGCCATTTTGGAGGGGAAAGATGCTGATTTCAGCCATTTTTCCGGAATGTGCCGGATTTCCACGGTCCGTCTGAAACCGACTCGATCAGGGCCAGCCCGTGTGAGTGGAAGCACCGGCTCAGCGGTTCGAACTGATCTTCGAGGATTCCGGCAGTCAGCAGGACGCCATTCGGAGCCACCAGGGCTGAGAGCTGCGCGGCATACCTGACCAGAGTCTCGGCAAGAATGTTGGCCGCAATCATTTCAAACGGGCCATTCTCTTCGAGAGTCGGGTGCGGGGTGGCGAGATCGTGTTCAAAAACTTCAAATTCGACCCGGTTGACGGTGGCATTTTCGATGGCGACGCGGATCGACTCGGGGTCATTGTCGAAGGCGATGACTTTCGGGATCCCCATCCGTGCGGCAGCAATGGCAAGGATTCCCGATCCGGTTCCGGCATCGAGAAAAGTGGCAGGCATCCCGCTCTTCCCTATCAGGCGAACCATGGCTGAAAGACAGTAATGTGTGGTCTGGTGATGACCGGTGCCGAAGCTCAGACCGGGATCGATGACTATATCGATGATGGACGGACTGGCGGGTGGCGGTTCCCAGGAAGGCCTCACCACCATACGGTCTTCAACCTCAATCGGGTGAAAGTGGGCTTTCCACGACTCGGCCCAGTCCTCGCGGATAGTCCTGTTCTGCGAAACCTGCGCGTCACCGGTGTCCAGGCCGAAGGATTCCAGACCGGCGATAAAGCCACGGACAGTGTCGACATCGAGCAGTCGGGGGTCATCAGGCGACTGGTAAATGGACGTCTGGACTCGAGGTGAATCCGGCGTGCTGTAAATCCCCGGTGCAATCCCGGTCTGCTGTTCGATCCACTCCGATAGGGCATCGACAATCTCCTCGCCGGATTCCACGCAGGTATGGATGAGAAAATCACTCATTTTGCGAAATTATCTGACGGACGGAGCCTTGATGGCGGCATTCTGCATCTCGATGAGTTGGGTGATACCTCCTTTTGCCATTTCAACCATGGATGTCAACGTGCTGCCCGGGAAAGTGTTTTTCTCCCCGGTTCCCTGGATCTCAACAAATTCTCCCTTCTCGGTCATGGCGACATTCATGTCGACCTCGGCAGCCACATCCTCCACATAAGGCAGATCGAGAAGAACCTCGCCCTGTATCACCCCGACACTCACCGCCGCCACGGAGCCGGTCAGCGGGCTTTCAGAAATCCTTCCCTCAATCATCATTTTCTTTATGGCAAGTGCCAGTGCGACATAGGCACCTGTCACGGCCGCAGTTCTCGTGCCCCCATCCGCCTCGAGGACATCGCAGTCCACCCAGAAGGTCCTGTCGCCGGCCCGGCTCAGGTCGATGGCGGCGCGCAGTGACCTGCCTATCAGTCTCTGGATTTCCTGAGACCGGCCGTCGATTTTTCCGCGTGAGACGTCGCGGGGCCGCCGCGATAATGTCGAATAGGGCAGCATGCTGTATTCTGCCGTGAGCCAGCCGCCTCCCACCGACTGGTCCCGCATCCACCTTGGAACCCCGTCCTCCGCGCAAACGGCACACAGGACGCGTGTCCGCCCCCACTCAATCAGTGTGGATCCGGTCGCGTTGGGCGCTATGCCATTGGAAAAGCTGATCTTCCGGAGTTCGTCGGGTCTTCTGCCATCGGCTCTCATTCAGTCATGTGTATCATCCGCGCTCAGCCATTGTCTTCAGAAAAATCCGCTTCATTCACAGCCCGCGCTCCCGCACCACAAAGGGAAGCCCCGCAGTCCGGAGAAGGACAGCGGGGCTTTCACTGAAAGGACTCGATTTCGGCTGGTCGGATCGCCGCCGGCTGCACGGTCTCTCAGGAGTCGATTGCTTTGAAGAGGTCATCGACATCCATCGGCTGAGTCTCCTCAACCGGGGGATTCAGCGTGTTCCTGAGGAATTCCACGGCATCATTCTGGTGGTGGATAATCTTGGGGAGGCTGGCGCCGCAGGCGTTCGGATGTCCGCCACCCTGCAGCATCCTTGCCACAGGCAGAGCTTCACCATTCCGGCTGCGAAGGCTGACGGTCATGGGGCCGTTGTTGCGTCTCCCGAGGGTCATCAGCACCTGATGGGGCGTCGTTCTCTCATCCAGCATCCGGTCGATGATCAGGTTGACATTGCCAATGGTGGTTTTCACCAGAGCCACCTGGGGGGAAATTTCGATGATATTCCGGCTGCTCCACTCAAATCCAATTGGATTCTCAATTTCCCGTTTCAGACTGACAATCCGAAGGAGCGGGTGGTCGAGGAGATTTTCGAGCCTGCCCTCCAGAATGGAATATATGGGCCAGAAACCGTAGACCTTGATAATCGAGGCGTAGTCGGTTGACACCTCGAATTCCGGATCATCCTTGAGAAACAGGTCGGAGACGTTGTTATAGTGAGCGATTCTGTCAAGTGCCTCACTCTGGATGCCATGAGCCTTGCACAGCTCATACGCGAGCATCCCCGCTGACTTCCCGGCGTCGTGGACCATGGTGGCAGCCACCGGGTTGTGGGTGTAGCTGTGATGATCCACAATCATCCATCCCCTGCGGTCAAACCGGGCCTCAAATGACAGATCGGAAATCCATGCCTGCTTGTGGCGAATCTCAAAATTTTCCCATGCGCCATAGTGGTAGGCCTTGAGCGCAACGTCCTTGTTGAAGAGTTTCCGGGCCAGATACTTCAGCAGTATACCCGAGACGAACCCATCGAGGTCGCTTTCGTGAGTGAAGATTATTTCCGGCTCCGGGATGCTGTTTGTTTCAATCGTCATAATTATGTCATTCAAACCGGCCGGATTCAGACAAATACAAACCCACCTCCCGGCTCGCGTTGATACAGCGGGCAGAGAGTCGGCTTCATGACTGGCTTGATCCAACCTGTCTCTGGCGAGCCCCTGGACACTCACCGCAGCCCAATGTGCTTTATCAAAGGCTTGAATTCCAACATTTTTTGAAAAATTTGTTCTGCCGGTCGGCATACGGAGATGCAGCGCGTGTTCATCGCTGACGGGTATGGGATAAGGCTGGAAAGAGCTTCGTTTTTTTCACATGATGACGTTCAGATGTCATCACTTTTTGATCTAAGCGGACAGGTGGCTGTAGTGATCGGCGCTACAGGCGAACTCGGCGGGGCAATTGCGGAGGCCTTCGGGGAAGCGGGCGCCAGTGTCGCCGTGCTCGGGCGCAATGCGGAGCGTGGCCGGAAGCGGGTGGATGCGATCTCCGGTCGCGGGGGCAGGGCAGCCTTCTTCAAGGCGGATGCCATGAGTCGCGAAAGCCTTGAGGAATGCGCGGCGGCTGTTGAGGGGTCACTCGGAGCACCGACCATTCTGCTCAACGCCGCTGGCGGCAATGATCCCAAAGTGACTGTCACAGACCAGAATCCGGTCACCGATCTCGATCTCGATGCGTGGCGACACAACTTCGATCTGAACCTTGTCGGGGGCGTGCTGCTGCCGTGTCAGGTGTTCGGCAGGCACATGCTGGCCAGAAAGCAGGGGTCGATAATCAATATCGCCAGCGTGACCTCGCATATCCCGCTTTCACGGGTTGTGGCCTACAGTGCATCCAAGGCCGCCGTGCTCAGCCTCACACAGTTTCTGGCGCGAGAGTGGGCTCCATCCGGCGTGAGGGTCAATTCGATAACTCCCGGCTTTTTTCCGGCCGAACAGAACCGAAAGCTTCTTTTCAATGAGGACGGCACCCCTTCGCCGCGCGCACAGGCCATCCTCGGTCACACCCCCATGAACCGCTTCGGGGAAGCCCGCGAAATTGCCGGAGCAGCCGTCTTTCTTGCCAGCAGCCCTGCCTCGTCTTTTGTGACCGGAGCCGACATCCGGGTTGATGGCGGATTTCTCTCCCAGACTATCTGAATCACGACTGCATCATCCCGCGAAACGAAACACCCAGATTCGAAAAGAGAACATGTCCATGAACAGCTGCGGAAAAAGAGCGGAATCACCGGCCGGGCTCAGTGCTCCGGAGGTGCTCTCCATCGTTGAAAATTCCTGTGATGAGAAAGATTTCCGGAACAGGAAAATCCTTGTCATCGTGCCGGATCATACCCGCACGGCTCCGGTGGGCATGGTTTTCAAGGCGCTCCACGAGCGTCTCGGCAATGTGGTTTCGGCCATGGATGTGATGATTGCGCTCGGGACCCACCCGCCAATGTCGGAATCGGCGATCTGTCAGCGGCTCGACATGTCTGCCGAAGAACGCCAGTCCCGTTATGCCGCTGTCCGCTTCCTCAACCATGCATGGAACAACCCCGATGAACTCACTCAAATCGGAACCATTCCGGCCGCCGATATCCGCGATCTCACCGACGGGCTTTTTGAAATGGATGTTCCGGTGGAAGTCAACCGGCGGGTTCTCGACTACGATCATCTCGTCATTATCGGACCGGTTTTTCCCCATGAGGTGGTTGGGTTTTCCGGTGGGAACAAATACTTTTTCCCCGGGGTCGGTGGACCGGGGATCCTCAATTTTTTCCACTGGCTCGGTGCTGTGGTGACAAATTCCCGGATCATCGGCCGCCAGAAAACTCCGGTGAGGCGGGTGGTGGACGCTGCCGGGGCGATGATCCGCAAACCCAAGACCTGTTTCTGCATGGTGGTGGGTGATCACCGCGAGATGGCCGGGCTCTACGCCGGCACGCCTGAATCCGCATGGGTTGATGCCAGCGAACACTCCCGTCAGATCCACATCATATACAAGCCGCGCCCATTCAAAACCGTCCTTTCGGTGGCTCCTCCGATGTATGACGAACTCTGGACCGCCGGCAAAGCCATGTACAAACTGGAGCCCGTGGTGGCCGACGGCGGTGAACTGATTATCCTCGCCCCGCATCTCAGGGAGATCAGCGAGACGCACGGCGCTGTCATCCGCGAGGTGGGATACCATGTGAGGGATTACTTTCTCAGCCAGTGGGATCAGTTCAAACACCTGCCATGGGGGATCCTGGCGCACTCCACTCACGTCAAGGGTGCCGGCACCTACGAAAACGGCATCGAGTCACCCCGCGTCCAGGTGACGGTTGCCTCTCAAATTCCCGAAGAGGTCTGCCGTCAGATCAACCTCGGCTACCGTGATCCGGACTCCATCAGTATCGAGGATTTTGAAGGCCGTGAGGATGAAGGAATTCTTTATGTGCCGAAAGCCGGCGAGCGACTTTATCTCCTGGAAGATTCCGCCACCTGATCCGGAAAAAAGGGAAATGTTCATGGACCTCACCAGAATCACTGGCCTGGATATCCATTCACGCTTCAGGCAGGCGGCCCTGGCACGCGGACTCATTTTCGTCCTCTGCCTTGCCGCCACCGCAATGACGAGTGTCCACAGTCGTGAGCCCCTCCGGCCGCAGCCGCAGCAGCGTTCCGTGATTTTCCCTTTTCAGTCCCTGCATGCCCATTCCAGCAGCCTTGTCGAAACAGCTTCCGGGGACATCCTCGCCTGCTGGTACATCGGCTCGGGGGAACGCACAGCCAATGATGTCCGCATCGAAGGAAGTGTCCTCAGGGCTGGTGCCGCAGCCCATGAATGGTCGGCCCCTTTCGTCATGGTGGATACACCGCATCTGCCTGACTGCAATCCGGTCCTTTTCCGGGACCGCCTCGACCGCATCTGGCTTTTCTGGGTTGTGCCTGTCGCCAACCGATGGGAAAACAGCGTTCTCAAATACAGACGCGCCGGTTCAACGGATGAGAATGGCCGGCCTGTCTGGGACTGGCAGGACTCCATTCATCTGGTGCCGGGAGAGGAGTTCGTCAATGAACTGCGTGAAGGACTGGCCCAAACCGGGCTTCACGAGGAGATGTGGGCCGAGTATGCACTGCCTTACAGCCGCCAGCTCCTCTCGGCCGCTTCCGATCCCTACAGGCGTCAGACCGGATGGATGACCCGCAATCACCCGATCACCCTCCCTGGCGGAAGAATCCTTCTGCCTTTGTATTCTGACGGGTTCAATGTGTCGCTGATGGCGCACTCCGATGATGATGGCCTCACATGGGCGGCCGGGAGGCCGCTGGTCGGTGCCGGTCCCATTCAGCCGACAATATTCCCTGACGAGGCCGGGAACCTTGTGGCCTACATGCGCGACAGCGGGGTGCCGCCCGGACGCATACTCGCCAGCCGCTCCATCGACAATGGTGACTCATGGGCCGTGGCACGCGACACCGAGATACCCAACCCCGGATCCAGCATGGAGGTCATAAGGATTAAGGACGGCCGGTGGGTCATGGTCTACAATCGCTCGGAAAAAAGTCGGGACAGGCTGGATCTTGCCGTCTCCAACGATGCCGGAATCACATGGAGGGACGTCCGCCGCCTCGAACCCCCAGTGTCCTCCGCACAGGGAAAATACTCCTATCCCTCCATCATCCAGAGCGCTGATGGTCTGCTGCACCTGTCATGGTCGGTGTCCGGAGGGGAAGGGGAGTCCATCCGTTATTTCAGAATCTCACCATCGGACCTTTAATGGTTTCTGGTCTGATCTGCTCTGCCTGCGGTGTCCCGGCACCTCAACCAGCGCTGCGGGTGTATTCCCCGATTCCGGCACGCCTGCCGGGGTGCATCGGTAAAAGGATTGCGCAACCGGTGGTGTCGCTCATGCCTTCACTCAGCCACCAGCTATGAATCTGTGATCCCTCCGGGATCAGTCTTGCCACCTGCTAAAAGTCCGGCGCCTCCGCATTTGTCAGGGCGTCCGAAGAGGTGCCGGCACGCAGGTGGCTCCGCTTTCAGCTCGTGCCCATTGAGCTTCAGTCGCCCCTTCAGGGCTTGATGTTCGGCTTCTGGCCTTTCCCGGGGCGTTGCCCCGGGCTTTCATGATTCGCGCCGTTGGCGCTTCCCTCAGCGCTCTGGCACATCGGCCTGAGAGTTGATCCCGGAGGGATCAGTGTGAATCGGTATCGGTATCCAAAAAGCATTTTGGCCCATTGTCAGCCATCGCAGTCCTGTGCCGGTTAGAGGAGGTTCACGACCCAATGCCATCCGTAAAAAGACCAGGGCGTCCGAAGAGGTGCCGGGCACGCAGATGGCACACCGGAAAAGTCAGGCCCAGGGATTCGGAGTGATGCAGTTTCAGAATCCGCTGCCGGATTCGTCCGATTCGATGGTCGAGGTTTTTGAGCTGTCGCTGTCACCGCCCTGTCCATGGTCTTTTCCAGAGCCCGCGTTCTGCTTCCGGAGCATGATGATCAGGGCGATGATGAGGGCCACACAGGCAATGCCGAGGTAGATATTCCAGTTTCCTCCTGTCATCAGAGTTTTACTGGCGAGGAGAATAATCGTGGAGAAGATCATGCTCATGCTCCAGCTGATGATGAGGAATTGACGGAATGGCACTTCGTAGATTGCGAGGATGTAGTGCCGCAGGGTCTGGCTCAGCCCGGGGATAAGTTTGACGAAGAAGATGAATTTGACCTTGTCATGATTCCGGAGTTTGAAGACCGGGAATTCGAACCACTCGGAGAGATGGTGGACCATCCCCTTGAGCACACGGCGGCCGATGAGGTAGGCCAGAGGTAGCTGGATCGCCGTGGCAACCGCTGTTCCCAGAAGTGCCGGCAGGAACTCGAAGGAAAAACTGCCGATGATCAGAAATGGGATGACGGGAAACCCTATCAGTGGCAGGAAAGACTGAGCGAGGTAGAATCCGGTATAGCCGATGGTTTTCCCGAGTTCAACAAGGGCGTTGATCGAGCTCTGGTTGGGCAGGAGGAACCACAGCGCAACCAGGAAAGCCACAAAGACCAGAAGTTGAATGGTCAGCCTGCGGCGGGCCGCAGAGGCAAACCAGTGACCAACCGCTTCGCGGAGCCCCTTCAGGACTTTCAGTGCTGCGGCACTGCGGGGTTTCTCGTTTGCATCGGTGGTGGATTTCGTGTCACCGCTGTCGGCGGCGGCCGGTTCGGGGTCGGTCTGACCCGAGTCCGGCTTTCTGGTGGGTTCTTCAGCCATGGTTATTTCAGGGGGTGTTGTGGAGCTGTTTATACACCACAATGCACCGGGACGAAAGGCGTCAAGTCAGAGAGCTGACGAAATCAGCCATTCTCTCAAGGCCTTTTTCGATATTGGCGAGGCTGGTGGCGTAGGAAATACGGATGTGGTCATCCGATCCGAAGGCCGCACCGGGCACAGCCGCCACGCGCGCTTTCTCGAGAAGTTTTTCGCAGAATTCCTGGCTCTTCATCCCGGTGTCGCTGATTTTGGGAAAGAGGTAAAAGGCACCCTGCGAGCGGAAACAGCTGATTCCCTTCATGTTGTTGAGCAGCTCAAGAGCACGGAGTCTCCGTTTGTCGAATTCGGCCATCCATCCATCGAGGTGATCCTGAGGGCCATCCAGTGCCGCCACGGCTCCGGACTGAGCAAATGATGTCGGATTGCTTGTGCTGTGGCTTTGAAGTGCATCCATGGCTCTGGCAATGGGCAATGGTGCCGCCGCGAAGCCAATCCGCCATCCGGTCATCGAGTAGGCCTTGGCCAGTCCATGCACAATGATTGTGATGGCCTTGTGTTCCGGGGAGAACGCGGCCGGGCAGGTGTGGCTCACTCCATCGTAGAGAAGTTTCTCGTAGATGTCGTCGCTCATGATGAGGACATTTTTTTCGAGGCAGATGTCGGCAAGGGCCCTGATTTCCTCCGGGGTGTAGACTGCGCCGGTGGGATTCCCGGGGGAATTGAGGATAAAGATCCGCGTTTTATCGGTGATGGCGGCTTTGAGCTGGTCCGGCGTGACCTTGAAGCCATTCCCGTCACTGGCCGGAATGATGACCGGCTTTGCGTCGGCCAGCACGGCCATTTCAGGGTAGCTGAGCCAGTATGGGGAGGGAATAATCACCTCATCGCCAGGATTGCACACCGAGAAAATGACGTTGAAGCAGCTGTGCTTGCCTCCGCAGCTGACGATGATCTGTTTCGGGTCGTAATCCAGACCCTGGTCACGCTGGAACTTGCGAATGATTGCCTGCTTCAGTTCCGGAGTTCCGGAGCTCGGGGTGTATTTGGTGAAACCGTTGTTCAGGGCGGTGACAGCGGCATCTTTGATGTGTTTTGGAGTGTCAAAGTCCGGTTCGCCGGCACCGAATCCAATGACGTCCAGCCCCTGGCTTTTGAGTTCCTTTGCCTTGGCGCTGATAGCCAGGGTTACCGATGGGGTCAGTGATGCAACTTTGGAGCAGACAGGATATTCCATTTTAATTCAGGACTATCAATCTGTGAGACATCACCTACGGAAGCAAGTGGAAAACTTGCCGATTTCCCGCGTGCACCGGAGGAATCCGGGCGGTTATCCCCGCTTGTGCCGGCCGGTGTCACGGCGGCCCGCAGGGTCAGAGTTCCGGAAACTGAAGGTGCCAGTCCGTCATCTGCTGGTAGGCATGAGCGATGTTGAGGACGGTGTCTTCGCGGAATGCGGGGCCGATGACCTGCAGTCCAAGCGGGAGCCTTGGATTATCGGTGAAGCCGCATGGGACGCTGATTCCGCAGTTCCCGGCGAGGTTTGAAGAAATAGTGAAAATATCGGAAAGATACATCTCCAGCGGGTCCTTGGATTTTTGTCCGATCCTGAAGGCTGGAGTTGGGGTGGTGGGGGTGATGATGGCATCCACGGATCCGAAGGCTCTTTCGAAATCCTGACGGATCAGCGTCCGGACTTTCTGGGCCTTGATGTAATAAGCATCGCAGTAGCCGCTGCTCAGCACATAGGTTCCGAGGATAATCCGCCGTTTGACCTCCGGTCCGAAACCGGCTTCGCGGCTGCGGGAATTGAGAGTGTAGGGATCATTGCCATCGACCCGCAGTCCGTATCGGATGCCGTCGAAGCGGGCGAGGTTGCTGCTGGCTTCGGCGGTGGTGAGGATGTAATAGGTGGCGATGGCGTACTCGGTGTGAGGCAGTGACACCTCAACTATTTCTGCACCGGCGGAGGAGAGTTTTTTCAGGGCTTCGTCCCATGCGGCGGTGATGACCGGGTCCAGTTCCGGGCGGCGGTATTCCATTGGAATCCCGATTTTCATGCCTTTGATCTCAGGATTGAGGTTCAGCCAGGCATCATCGACCGGTTTGGGCACGCTGGTGGAATCCATTGGGTCGTGACCGGCTATGGCATGCAGGATGAGGCCCGCATCCTCCGCATTTCTGGTGAGCGGTCCGATCTGGTCGAAGGAGCTGGCAAACGCCACAAGGCCATATCTGGAAACTCTGCCGTAGGTGGGTTTGAGGCCGGTGCAGCCGCAGAAGGCTGCCGGCTGTCTGATGGATCCGCCGGTGTCGGTACCGAGCGTGGCGGGGAACTCACGGGCGGCAACCGCAGCAGCCGATCCACCCGAGGACCCGCCGGGAACCCTTTCGAGATCCCACGGGTTGAGGGATGGCTTGAAAGCCGAGTTCTCATTCGAACTCCCCATGGCAAATTCGTCCATATTGAGTCGGGCGAGGGGAATGGCGCCTGCCTTTCTCAATCTGGCAATCGCGGTGCCGTCGTAAGGGCTGTTGAAATTCCCGAGCATCCTCGAAGCACAGCGAAGGGAGTGCCCCCGTACCGCCAGTAGATCCTTGATCCCGATCGGCACACCGAGCAGAGGCATTTGCGCTGCCCGTTCAGGCTCTTCGGAGCGGATTCGATCCGCCTCAGCCGCCATGGCGAATGCTTCATCTTCGTCCAGCTCAAGAACCGCATGGACCTTCCCGTCAACTTCCCGGATTCTTTCAATGCATGCCCGGGTCAGCTCAGTGGAGGAAATGCTGCCATCCCGGACCCGGCCGGCGGCTTCCTTGACGGTCAAATCAAATGCCATTGTATTCTGCTTCCTGGGAAATCATAGGAACAGGGCAGCTCCTGAAAAGGGCTGTCGCTTCTGAACAAAAGAGTGGCTTCATGGAAACAATGTTCCGCATCGTGCCGGGTCATTCAACAATCCTCGGGACTATGAAGAGGCCGTTGGAACTTGATGGGGCATTCCGCAGCGCCTCCTCATTTGTCAGCGACACACCCGGTTCATCCGCTCTGGTCACATTGTCCATCGGGAAAGGGTGGGAGGTGGGCTCAACACCGGTAACATCCACTCTGCCCAGCTGGTCCATATAATCGATCACGGCCTTCAGCTGCTGGCCAAGCTCGTCTTTTTCATCCTGGGTCAGTTCAATACGCGCCAGTTGCGCGATGTATTCGATGTTCAGGTCCGTGCCGGCCATGGCGGGATATTTAAGACGGATGATCCGGGCAGATAAAGCGGAAATTACAGTTTGATGATATCGGCCATCTGCGCCACGTCCTTGTCGCCTCTTCCCGACATGTTGGCGATGATGATCTGATCGGGACTCATGGCCGCCGCACGCTTCATCGCTTCGGCAACCCCGTGAGATGACTCGAGGGCCGGAATGATACCCTCTGATCGGGCCACCACCTGAAAGGCCTCGATGGCCTCATCATCTGTCGCGTAGGTGTATTCCACCCGGTTCTGGTCCTTGAGCCAGGCGTGTTCGGGGCCAACCGCCGCGTAGTCCAGCCCCGCTGACACCGAATGCGTCAGCTGAATCTGCCCGACTTCATCCTGGAGGATGTAGGAACGGGTGCCCTGCAGGACACCCAGTGATCCGCCCTGGAACCGCGCCGCGTGCTTCTCCGGCTGAATTCCCGTGCCTCCAGCCTCAACCCCGACCATCGCCACACTCTCATCATTCAGGAAAGGATAGAACAATCCGATGGCATTCGAGCCTCCGCCCACACAGGCAACCAGAAGATCCGGCAGCCGTCCTTCTTTCTTCAGAATCTGCTCGCGGGCTTCGTCGCCGATCACGCGCTGGAAATTCCTCACCATCACAGGGTAGGGATGGGCACCATAGGCGGTTCCGAGTATGTAATGTGTGCTCCGGACGTGCGTCACCCAGTCGCGCATCGCTTCATTGACCGCTTCTTTGAGGGTCTTCTGCCCGGCCTCGACCGGCCGCACGTCCGCCCCAAGCATCCGCATCCGGAAAACATTGAGGCGCTGCCTTTCACAGTCGTGCGCCCCCATGTAGATCACGCATTCAAGTCCGAACATGGCAGCCACTGTCGCCGTGGCCACTCCGTGCTGTCCGGCACCCGTTTCTGCAATGATTCTGGTCTTTCCCATCCGGCGGGCCAGCAGAATCTGCCCCATCGCGTTGTTGATCTTGTGCGCGCCGGTGTGCAGCAGATCCTCTCTCTTGAAGTAGATTTTCGCGCCTCCCAGCTTTCGGGTCAGGCGCTCGGCAAAATACAATGGCGTCGGCCGGCCACAGAATTCACGAAGGTAATAGTCCAGCTCCTTCTGGAATTCCGGATCCTGCTGGGCCTTGTGATACTCCTCCTCCAGCTCCTGAAGCGGATGCATCAGCGTCTCCGGGACATAACGGCCCCCAAACTGGCCATACCGCCCATGCTCATCCGGCATCTCGGCTTTCGCGAACATGTTCATCCCCTCCATTGTGACAAATCTTCCCCCGCTCTTCAGCAAATATTTCCCATGTCGCGCCAATTTCTAATTTTTTGATTTCAGTGGTTGACAGCGCACTGAAAATTTATTGTCCTATACTCCATCCCATAAACTGGTTCCGATGGATTTGAAAGAATAAGACAATTTTTGAATTCATCTGACTTTTTTCCTCCTGGGTGGGAGGATTTACGGCGGTGTTCTGGAATGTTAATCCGTGTGTCTTTTCCAGCGCCGCCGTTTCCTTTTTTCCATTTCCACCGCATATTTGGCTGTGGCGGTCTCCACTCACT
>JAUIAG010000390.1 GCA_030425355.1 Verrucomicrobiia bacterium | reverse complement strand
AAGTGTCCCACCACGAATCCATGCGTTCCACCGGAGAATCGTCCATCCGTGATCAGGGCGACCTTGTCCCCGAGGCCGAGTCCCATGATAGCCGAGGTGGGGCCGAGCATTTCACGCATTCCCGGTCCGCCTTTGGGCCCCTCATATCGGATGACCACAACATCACCCTGATTGATGGTTTTGGCGAGGATGGCTTTCATGGCCAGTTCTTCAGAGTCAAAGACCCTGGCTTTGCCTGTGAAGCTCAGCCCTTCCTTGCCGGTGATTTTGGCTACGCCGCCACGGGGAGCAAGGTTTCCGTAGAGAACACACAGGTGACTGTCCTTCTTGATCGGTTTGTCGAGTGGTCGGATTATATCCTGACCGGCGGGGTAAGGAGTGACGTCCGCGAGATTCTCGGCCATGGTGCGGCCGGTCACCGTCATGCAGTCGCCGTGCAGGAGCCCGGCATCCAGAAGGGTTTTCATCAGTGGACGAATGCCGCCGATCGCTACCAGTTCAGCCATCATGTATCGACCGCTGGGTTTGAGGTCGGCCAGAACCGGAACCCTCGCACCGATGCGCGTGAAATCATCAATCGTCAGTTCCACATCCGCCGCGGAAGCCATGGCAAGAAGATGCAGGACCGCATTGGTCGACCCCCCGAGAGCGATGACGACAGTAATCGCATTCTCGAAGGCCTCCTTTGTCATGATGTCGCGCGGGTGGATGCCCCTGCGGAGGAGTTCGACCACCGCTGCACCGGCACGGCGACAGTCATCCGCCTTGGCCTCTGAGACCGCAGCCTGCGCCGAACTGTTCGGCAGGCTCATCCCGAGGGCTTCAATCGCCGAGGCCATGGTGTTGGCGGTGTACATCCCGCCACATGAACCGGGGCCGGGGATGGCGCACGATTCGATCTGAAACAGCCCCTCATCGTCAATCCTGCGGTTGGCATGGGCTCCGACAGCTTCGAAAACCGAGACAATGTCCAGTTTCTTGTCCGATCCGGTGATGCAGCCAGGCAGGATGGTCCCGCCATACACGAAGACTGCCGGGCGATTCATCCGCGCTATGGCAATCATACAGCCGGGCATGTTCTTGTCGCAGCCACCGATCGCCACATACCCGTCCATGCCTTCACATCCCACGACAGTCTCAATCGAATCCGCAATGACCTCTCGGCTCACCAGGGAGTACTTCATCCCCTCGGTGCCCATTGATATGCCGTCAGAGATGGTGATGGTGTTGAAAATGATGGACTTTCCCCCAGCCTTGTCGGCGCCTTCAGAGGCGTGTCGGGCCAGCTCATCGATATGCATGTTGCACGGGGTCACCATACTCCATGTGGAGGCAATGCCCACGATGGGTTTGCTGAAGTCCTCCTTGCGGAACCCCACAGGATAGAGCATCGCACGACTCGGAGCCCGATCCGGACCGTCAAGGAGAATACTGGAATACTTGCGCCATGCCGGAGACGGGTCCTGCCCGCCACTGGTGCCACCATTTTGATTTGGATCAGCCATATTACGTCCACCTAAATTGACCAATCCGCAACCAAGGCTCAAGCGATTAATCCAACCACCGCCCCGATCCTGTGCAGCCTGCCGGATACCCGCCGGCGGGGATTGCTGAACCAGGTTTCACGAGCCATCACATACCCTGCGGTTCCCCGGCTCCATCAGATGGTATTCAATCGGGTCTATACCTCCAAGGGGACCGGCCGGACCGGGTGACACTCAGCCTTCGTATTGACCGGACGGGCGTCTCAGGGGATGATGGGGGAAACCACAATCATGGAAGGTCATCAGGCACAAAGACAGGATGGTTCCCGAAAATTGGGAAGAAGGCAGTTTCTTGGCAGTTCCGCGCTGGCGGCGATCGGGTCGATGGCGGCTCTGAATCCGACCATGACCCGGGCGGACCACCATCTCGAACACGGGAAGAAGCCTGCCATCAGGAAACCCGATTTCCGCTACTGTCTGAATACCAGCACAATCCGCCGCAAGCAGATTCCACTTGAGACAGAGGTGGAGATGCTGGCCAAGGTCGGATACGACGGGATCGAGCCGTGGATGAATGAAATCCAGCGCCACAAGGACAATGGCGGCAGCCTCACCGACCTCGGGAAAAAAATCGCCGATCTCGGACTCACTGTGGAAAGCGCGATAGGCTTCGCCAACTGGATCAGTGACGACAAAGCCGAGCGCGAAAAGGGCCTTGAAGCCGCACGGCGTGATATGGACCTCCTGAAGCAGATCGGAGGGATCCGGATTGCGGCACCGCCGGTCGGGGCTCATGGAGCCAATGCGTCGCGCATCAATCTGGATGACGCCGCAGAGCGGTATGCCGCCCTGCTGGAAGTCGGACGCAATGCCGGTGTTCTTCCCCAGCTCGAATTGTGGGGGTTTTCCAAAAACCTCTCCCGTCTTGGTGAAGTGGCCTACGTCCTGGTTGAGTCCGGTCATCCGGATGCCTGTGTTCTCACCGATGTCTACCACATATACAAGGGCGGCTCGGACTTCAGTGGACTTCGTCATTTTGCCGGATCATCCCTGACTGTTCTGCACATGAACGACTATCCCGCTGAACCGCCACGCGAGACGATTGCCGACAGGGATCGGGTCTACCCCGGCGATGGAGTCGCCCCCATTTCCCAAATCCTCCGCACCATGGCAGCCAATGGATTCGGCGGTGTTCTCTCGCTTGAACTCTTCAACGAATCCTATTGGGAACAGGATGCCGAGCATGTCCTGCGCACCGGTCTGACAAAAATGAAGGCGGTGACCGATGCCGCATTCGAGGGCTGAGACAAAAGACCGATTGCGGGAATAAGAAAGAAGAAAGGCGCCGGGCACGCATGTGCCGTGCGCCTTTTTTTATTCCGCGGGAGTTGTTTCTGCCGGGGCCGGTGAATCGGGTTCCCCGGCTCCCGGATTGCTCCTGAGGACCGAGAAATCGGCGAGTGAGATGTAGACAACCATCACGAAGATGACGATACCGGCACCGAGGGGCCGGGCGAACTTCCACGGGGTCATGTCCACATCCGGCTTCCCCTCGAGTTTCCATGGCGTTTCACGTCCGGCGATGATGGACATCACATACTGGAACAGAACCGAGACGGCGAAAACCAGTCCGATAAAATGGAATTCGTGGAGTTTTCCTGCCATGGATTTGAAAGGCTCGATGAAGTAACCCATCACGAGGATGAGGGTGGAGGCGACCAGAGCGATATTGGCGGCAATGGAGGGAACCCGCCGGAAGGCAAGGCCGGACACCACTACCGAGAATATGGGAATGAAATACAGGGCATTCATCTTCTGCAGATACTGGAAAATCCCGTCCTGGCCGGCGAGGAGCGGTGCCACCACCATGGCGAACACGGCGGCCACGGCACCGACGATCTTCCCGTTCTGAATCACCTTTGCGTCAGAAACGTCGTCATGGCGCACAAAGTGGCTGTATACTCCGAGCGAGAAGAGAGTCGCGGTGCTGTTCAGAGCCGAGTTGAATGAACTGAGAATGGCTCCGACCATGACGGCAGCAAAGAATCCGGAAAGCCATCGTGGAAGCACGGCGTTGACCAGAAGTCCGTATGAATCATCCGAACGGATATCGTCGCCTGCGAAAAGATGGAAGGCAATGATGCCGGGCAGGACGAGAATCAGAGGGGCGAGGACCTTGAAGATACCCGCGATCAGAACGCCCTTCTGCCCTTCCTTCAACGAACTGGCACCGAAGGTGCGCTGAATGATCTGCTGGTTGGTGGTCCAGTAAAAGAGATTGAGCAGGAGGACTCCGGTGAAAAGCGTGGAGAAAGGCACCGAGGATCCCGGGCCGCCGATGGAGTTGAATTTCTCGGGGTGGGCTTCCTTG
>JAUIAG010000389.1 GCA_030425355.1 Verrucomicrobiia bacterium | reverse complement strand
CCTCTGGCTTACCAGTGAGGACAACGGTCCGCATATCGGAGCATTCGGGGATACCTATGCCACGACCCCCAATCTCGATGCGCTCGCTTCAAGGGGTCTGTCCTACTTCAACTGCTGGTCCACGGCACCTGTGTGTGCTCCTGCCCGCACCACAATCATCTCCGGGGTCTATCCACCCTCCACAGGATCCCAGCACATGCGCAGCGAGACCCGGTTGCCCGCTTTCATGAAAATGTATCCACAGTTCCTCCGCGAGGCTGGATACTACTGCACCAACAACAGCAAAGAGGACTATAACCTGACCAAACCCGGCAAAGTCTGGGATGACTCGTCCCGTCAGGCTCATTGGAAAAATCGCCCCGAAGGAAAACCATTCTTTGCCATATTCAACTTCACCGTGACGCATGAAAGCCAGATTCGTCGACGCCCCCATGATGCCGTCCACGACCCGTCCGGAGTCCGTGTTCCCGCATACCACCCGGATACTCCCGAAGTCCGTCAGGACTGGGCCCAGTATCATGACAAGATGACCGAAATGGATGCTATGATCGGGGGTGCCCTTGCGGAACTTGAAGAAGCCGGTCTGCAGGATGACACCATCATCTTCTATTATGGCGATCATGGACCCGGAATGCCCCGATCCAAGCGATGGCCCTACAACAGCGGTCTCAACGTCCCGCTCATCGTTCATGTCCCCGAAAAGTACTCCCATCTCGCACCCGGCGATTACATCGAAGGTGGAAGAACTGATCGCCTGGTCGGCTTTATCGACCTGGCGCCAACGCTCATGAGCCTCGCCGGAATAAAGCCGCCATCCTATATGCAGGGCCATGCCTTCATGGGGCCGTTTGAGGAGATTGAAAGAAATTACCTCCATGGCTTCCGGGGACGTATGGATGAACGTTATGATATGGTCCGCACGGTCAGGGATAAAAGATTTGTATACATACGCAACTACATGCCTCACAAGCCATATGGACAGCATGTCAGTTATATGTTTCAAACACCTACAACCCAGGTCTGGAAAAAACTTTACGATGAAGGTGCACTCAACAGTGCGCAGAGCCATTTCTGGGAGCCCAAGCCGCCGGAGGAACTCTATGACCTGACAGTTGATCCGGATGAGGTGAACAATCTCGCCGGCAACCCGGCCTACGACAGTGTTCTCAACCGATTCAGGTCCATCCAGCGTCATCAGGTCTTTCGTATCCGCGATACCGGCTTTCTTCCCGAGTCCCACATCCACCACCGGGGGAACGGGGCCGAGGACACGCCCTATCAAATGGCCCATAATTCACGGCTCTATCCTCTGAATCGTATTTTTGCCATGGCGGATCTCGCATCCTCAATGAATGAGGGCGTAACCCCGGATCTGATCGCAGGACTCTCAGACAGTGATGCGGCTGTCCGCTACTGGGCCGCCATGGGCCTTTTGATGCGCGGCCCGAATGCAGTCTTCACCGGCCGTCCCGAACTCCGCCAGGCTCTGAATGATGCCGATCCCAGTGTCCGCGTGATCGCAGCCGAAGCCCTTGTGACCCACGGTCCTGACCGGGACCTCGATCCATGTCTCAGGGTGCTTATCGAAGCTGCCGACTATCGCAACACAGACGTCTATGTTGCCAGTCTTGCCATGAATGTCATCGACCAGATGGACCAAAAAGCCGTATCCCTGCTGCCTGAGCTGCGCCGGATTCCTGTGGAAATCAGGGGCTATCCCGGTCGTGCCTCCAGCTACGTCAGCCGACTGGTTCAAACGACTCTCGATGACCTCGGGGTGGAGTGACCGGTCTGCACCCTGATAGCTTCTTGAAGTCCCGGTCGCGCCTTATAAACAGCCTCAAATTGAATATCTCCATCAATCATCTGAAGTTTCGCTATGCAGGCGGAGCAGGGGAATTTGTCATGGATATTCCATCACTGGATATCCGTGCCGGAGAAAAGATAGCCATTATCGGACCGAGTGGCTCCGGCAAGAGCACGCTGCTGCAGCTGCTGGCTGGAATTCTCGTTCCGGCTGAAGGTTCGATATTCATTGGGGATACAGAGGTCAGCAGTCTGGCGGATGCCCGGCGCCGCGCCTTCCGCATCACATCCGTCGGCTTCGTGTTTCAGGACTTCGAGCTGATAGATTATCTCAACGTCATCGAGAACATCCTCCTGCCCTTCAGACTTCATCCCGGGCTTTCTCTCACATCCGATGACCGATCAAGGGCAGGGGCGCTGGCTGGAAAACTGGGGCTCGCAGGGAAGGAAAAAAGAGGGGTCCGAAACCTCTCACAGGGTGAACGCCAAAGGGTGGCCATCGGCCGGGCGCTTATACACAAACCCGGCATCGTGCTCGCCGACGAGCCAACAGGAAATCTGGATCCCGCCAATAAACACCTCATGGTGGATCTTCTCAGGAATGTCACTGCCGACTCCGGGGCAACCCTCATCATGGTCACTCACGATCACGCCCTTCTTGATGGCTGGGACCGCATTGTAGACTTTAAGGACCTCCTCGCCACTGCAAATCCATGAATGTTCACCCGGCTATTTTTCTCGCCGCCGCATACATCCGCCGCCATGCATGGAAGGCCTTCCTGGTTGTCCTAAGCCTCACCACCATGATGGTCCTGCCCGCCGGTGTTTCACTCATGGTCCGCACTTTTGAGCAACACCTCGTCTCCCGCAGCAGTGAAACTCCCTTCGTCCTCGGTGCCAGGGGAAGTCAGCTCGACCTCGTCCTCCATGGACTCTATTTCTCCGGACCACCTCCGGAATATATCAGCTACGGACACTCTCAAAAGATCCGGTCCGTTGGCACCGCGGAAATCTACCCCGTCTTCAACCGCCACTCCGCTCAGAAAATCCCTGTGGTGGGTGTTACTCTCGAATACTTCGATTACAGAAATCTTGAAATCGCTGACGGTTCCTCATGCTCCTTTCTGGCCGACGCTGTTCTGGGCGCACGCGTCGCCCGAAAGCTCGGACTGAATCCGGGAGACACCATCATCACCGACTCCGACAACGTCTTCAATATCGCCGGCAATTACCCCCTCGAACTCAAGATCACCGGTGTCCTCAAGGAATCCGGTTCACCCGACGACACGGTCATTTTCGTCGACCTGAAAACCGCATGGCTCATTGAAGGCATTGGCCACGGGCATCAGGAAATCTCCTCACAGACGCCTGAAAAATTTATTCTTGAGAAGGACGCGGATTCCCGATCCATGACCACCAATGCCGCCGTCCTTCCGTTCACAAGAATCACACCTGAAAACAGGGCTTCCGTTCATTTCCATGGAAACATGGAGGACTTTCCTCTCACACAGATCCTCATCGTCCCTCAGGATGATAAATCGGCTTCCATCCTCGAGGGCCGCTACGTCGATCGGAGCCTCCCTGTGCAGCTGGTCCGTCCCGATGTCGTCATCCGCGACCTCATGGGCGTCGTTTTCCAGATACAAAAGTTCTTCGCTGCCCTGATGGTCCTCGTCGGATTCACAACCCTTCTCCTTCTCGGCCTGGTCATTTCCCTTTCTCTCAGGCTCCGCCAGCGCGAAATGCACACCTTTTTCGTCATGGGCTGCAGCCCCGCCAGACAGTTCCAGATCCTCATCACAGAAATCCTCATCTACTTCCTCACCGCAGCTTCCCTCACCGTCATCACCCTCTGGTTCCTCCACTCACGCTCCGACCTCTGGCTGCACCTCCTCATAAAGTGACAGGCTCCTTTTTCCTGCCCACTGCACCCGGAGCCAGGCCCGTTTTTCCTGATTTTTTACTTTACTCTTATTCTTATATCCTGTATGCGATTCCCACTATGCGAACCCCAAGGCGTGCCCTGGTGCTGGGCGGCCGGCCCCAGTACTTTCATGTGA
>JAUIAG010000388.1 GCA_030425355.1 Verrucomicrobiia bacterium | reverse complement strand
AGATAGGTTCTGACTGGTTGCCTGCGTTTTCATATTCACGAACTGCATTCCAGCCGCCTTCGTTGGCGATAAGGACAGAGTTCTGCGGGTTGTCATCAGAAGAGAGGTACAGCTCTGAGTTGTCGTCCGTACCAATCGCAAAACGATAGTTTCCAGACTGCGGAGGAACAATCCATCCAAAGACAACCTGAGCGTAGTTGTTAGCCACATCTCCGGGAGGAGGGGTATTGATATCTCCGGTGGCCGGTGACTCGAAGTAAGTTGTATTTGTGCTTCGGCGGGCACGGATATCATCAATGTTTGTTCCGCTGCCATAGGGAGCGAAATTGGGAGGATACTCTCCGGTGCCACGTCCATCAGGGAAGAAGTCGGTGAATTCGCCACCGCCATCTTCATAGAACAGGACTGTAAGACCACCTGATCTACGCTCAAAGGAGTAGAAGTCGGCCGAATCATCTGCTTCATTGCCGCCGGCTGAGGCGTCCTTGACGCCGGCAACAGCAAGAGTGTAGAGCTCGCCAGATCCCTGTTCAGATGTCGTCAGGCTCACAGTTGTCGGGTTGACAAGTGTCGCTCCGGTGACATTCAGGCCATCAATTGAGTAGTTCCCCGTGTCTTCGGCAGATGCCTGATCCAGGTCCTCATCGAATACCACAGTCAGGCCAGTGTTAAGAGGACTTGAAGTGATGGAGACGATGGTTGGCGGCACAACATCCGCTTCAACGGTGAGAGTGAGCTCGGTGGACTCCACAGCGGTTGACTCGTTGAAGTCACTTGGGGTTTGAGCGACCACGTAACTTGGGCCAGTCGCACCGGGAATTGCTTCACCATTACGGAACCACTGGTAGCCGATTGTAAATGGATCACCACCAGCAATTCCAATGGACAAATTAAGCTCCTTGCCTTCAACAACAGTAGCGGTTGATGGCAAATCGGTTTCAACAGCCAGCTCCATGGACAATGGAGCTGCCAGATCAGCAGGGGTGCCACCATCGGCGAGGGCGGCAATCTCATCCGCGGTCAGCGCCAGACTGTATACAGCGAAGTCGTCCATGACACCCTGAAGGCTGTTGCCGCCATTCTGGGCAGAACCGATGGTCATGGTTTCGAAGTCGCTGGGGAAAGGACCGGTGTTGGTGCCGCTGAGGAACAGTTTGCCGTCGATGTAAATTTCCTTGCTGTCACCATTCTTCACAAAGGTGTAGTGATGCCAGTCCTGGAAGAATCCATCAACCCAGTCCTCGAAGGTGTTGGCCGGAGCGTTGACACGCTGAGTTCCGCCATCGCAGCAGCCATCGGTATCGAAGTAGATCTGGCCATTGCTCCAGGGAACGTGAGCCTGGTTTCCACGTGCCGTGCCACTTGAGCTGGGGGATACCATCCAGTAGGAGGAGGAGTTTCCAGTGGCGACATTGCGCTGCCAGAAGGAAACGGTCATCTGGTTGCTGGCTCCTGATACATTCAGGAAGCTGGCATCCTCGACGAAGACATGCTGGCTGCTGGCATCGGAACCGAAGTCCATGGCCTTGTCACCGGCTTCTCCGGAGAATCCATCGCCGTCGGCGGTGAAGAGAGCCCCGTTAACCTGGCCACGGTGACCGGCGACATTGTCGATGGTCACAGTCTGGTCGGAATCGTTGTTGAAGTCCCAGTAAGCGATCAACTTGGAAGTGAAAGCGACACTGGCTGAAGAGTCAGCCGCAATGGTGTTCGGCTTGGCGGCACGGTCGGTGATGTTGGACACGGTCACGGTCAGCGGGTCGGTGTTGTATTCAGTGACCTGAAGCAGAACAGTGCTGGATGTCAGCATTTCTATGCCTTCGATGGTGACCTCCTGACCGTCGAGGCTGTAGTTGGCCGGGTCAGTGGCAGTGGTTTCATCCACACTTTCACTGAAGGACACGATGATGCCGGCAGGGTTGCCGGATCCGCGGGCACCCACCAGAACAGGTGCTGTCTCGTCGCGCTGGACGAAAATTTCGAAGGAGGCGGATCCGAATCCTTCAACTGTGGCCTCGATGGTGCGGGTGATGGAGATGTCATCGCTGGTGTCACTCTCCGCAATGAAATTCAGGAGAGAGCCCTTCTGGCCTTCCTGGACGACTCCGTCGATTTCCCAGGTGATGTCCGGGATGTCATCGGTGGAGGGCATTTCCTTGTCGAATTCGACGTAAACGGCAACCGGAGAGGCTTCGAGAACTTCGAATGAGAAGTCGGTTGGTCCATCGGGGCCGATACCGGCGATCTGCAGTCCGTCAGAAGCGGGGGCTTCATCAAAGAACTGATAGCGCTGGACGTGGCCCAGAGGGAGCACTTCAACAGGGCTGCCATTGATGCTGATGCCGACCTGCATGAAGTCGCCACCGCCGCCTTCCTTCCAGACCATGGTCAGGTATTTGCCGGATCCGGCAGTCAGGGTGTAAACATCGGAAGCGGGCTCGCCTTCCTCAAAAGGTCCGCAGCATCCCAGCTCAAATGCAGCCGGTGCAGGACGGTTGGCCCCTTTGAGATCATCGAGATCCAGTGGTTCGTCAGTGATGTAGAGCGCCGATGCGTCGTCGGAGCGAACATAGAATTTATAATCGCCATCCATCGGCGCGATGAAGAGCCCGTCAGCGACAGCTCCGTAGTTGTTCAGTCCGGAGTCACCGGTGGCAAAAGGCTGGGGAGCCTCGAAATAACCGGTGGCGGATATAATCAGGCCCAGACCTGGCGTCAGCGGATAGGAGCTGGCCACGTCGTAGACTTCGACTTCGTCCGGGAACTGGGAGTCTTCGTAGAGGGCGGTCACCGCGGTACCCGGGATCTCGACCCCAAACCCGACTCCGGTGAAACCCCACAGTCGGAGGTTCATCCCGGCATGGGATGTCTGTGCTGAGGCAAAGGCGATCATCAACGCCGCCAGCGCCCCACACATCTTCTTGAGTTTAGTTAGTCTGTTCATAGTAGGATTGTTATTTCCAAAGTTCACTGCACCATCGCCCGAACAGAAAATTGACCGAAAAGTCACCTGGATGCTGCAATAGCCAATCCGGTCTGCCTTTCTGCTTCGAGCGTGATAACGCAATTGAACCACAGAGCGCAGGTTGCTTCAAACAGAATTCACCAAAGAAAACAAAAAGCCCGATATTTTTACATCCCGCCCAACCACCCCCTTCAGCAGGAGCCTGACACCCGGCTCAGGAGCCTGGCACCACGCGGCAAGACTCCCTTGGATAAACTGAAAATTACGGGCAGCGATAACAATCATGGACTTTTGGCCAAGCCAAACAGTCCTGGAAGTACAGGAGTGAGTTCCCGAAACGGCGGCTCCATTGGATTGGATCACCAGCCGACCCCGGCATGCACAATCAAATAAGGTTGTTCGATTATCTGTCCGTCTCAGTCGAGTAGCTCATTACCCGGAAGGATTCTCAGGCCCCTGGCGACCGGAATCTTCGATAGGAGTAGATTCCTCCTGAATCCAAATCGAGAAACTTTTGGGCTCGACGCGGAGGCTTTCGGAACTGCTCTGAGACCTCCTGAAAATAATGCTCAACAAATTCACGGCTGCCGAGAATCATGCCCTCGGTGAAGTAGCGAACCCGCTCCATCAATCCCTTGCTCCCTGAGGCCGTATGACAGCATGAATCGGCGCATGAAACGGGGGTCGGATCGGCGGCCATTTCAGGCTTGTCCCGCTTTTGCACCGCCCGCCGACGGTGAGCCTGCTGATGGCTCCGGTCTTCAAAATACTTCGAATAAGCCGCCATTGCCGCTTTCCACTCCAACAGATTCCCACGCCCGGATATCAGCTTCCGGATCCCGGCCTGGGCCGTCTTTCCGCCCGAAACTGCCATGGCGTAGGAACACCATCGGTAATCGCGTGGAT
>JAUIAG010000031.1 GCA_030425355.1 Verrucomicrobiia bacterium | reverse complement strand
GGCGCCGCCGCCTTTGCCGTGGCCTCCATGCGTTTCAACTCCGTACACATTGACTAGTCCTCATTTATACCATTCACCAAACCGACCATGGCCAAGGGAGAAATAAGCTGGCGCCGCACCGATGAGGACGGATTGAAGTGGCAGGTCTATGCCCACAGGGAAGGGGATGGATGGGCCTTTTTTGAACGGGAACGACGGTTTGAAAACTGGCAGCGGGTGGACCAGCCCTGTCTGGGCGACTGGCTTGAACTCCTCGACGGAGTCGACCGCCGCGTCAACCGCCGGCTGTGCAAACCCCAGGACAGCACCCGTCTCAGAGCACACATTCTCAAACTGTTCCCCGGAACAGAACTTCCTCCGCCGATCCGCTAGGCACCGCCTCAAAATTTAACACTCTTTACTCAAGTAGGGCACCCTGTCATCCGATGAGACACATCAGGGCTGATTGGAAGTTTCAATTGCAGGTAAGGAATTTCCTCAATCTGTCCGAACTAAGGGATGAAAGAAGCAGGAATCTCAATGGTTTCAGGAGTAACTGAACAGCTTTGACAGCTCATCAGGATTGTAATGAGTGCAAGAATTTTAATAGTGGATGACGAGGCATCGATTCGGGACTATTTGCGGAATGTCCTGAAGATGGCCTCCTATCAGGTGGAGGAGGCTTCTTCCGGGCACGCGCTGGAAGCGAGACTGAAAGGTGAGCCGGTTGACATCATCATTCTCGATCTCGGGCTTCCGGATGCGGATGGACTGAATCTCATCCCGGATATCAAAAGCCAGTGGCCGTCCAGTGAAGTGATTGTTCTGACAGGGAACAGCTCCACCGACAAGGTGGTCAATGCAGTCAAAAAAGGCGCCTTCCATTTTCTGGAGAAAAACACCCTGGCCAAGAGCCAGGATCATTTGCTGCTTCACATTGAGAGAGCGGTGGAGCGCAAGGTGCAGATTGAGGAATCCGCCAATCTCAAAAAGGCTATTTCAGCACTCAAAGGCGGCGAGTCCCCGGTATTCCAAAGCGCGGCCATGAAGGCCGCCCTCAAGACAATTGAGCGGGTGGCACCGACCGACGTCTCCGTTTTCATCATCGGTGAGAGCGGAACCGGCAAGGAAGTGATAGCCGATCTGATTCACAACACCAGCAACCGCAACAAGGGTCCGCTGGTGAAAATCAACTGCGCCGCACTGCCGGTCAACCTCATCGAAAGTGAGCTGTTCGGCTCGGTCAAAGGTGCCTTCACCGACGCCATCGATCGCGAAGGTCTCTTCACGCAGGCCGAGGGCGGGACACTCTTCCTCGACGAGCTGAGCGAAATGCCGGTGGAGACACAGAGCAAACTTCTGCGCGTTCTCCAGGAACGTGAAGCACGGCGCGTTGGCGGACGCAAGAGCTACAAGATCAACTGCCGGATCATCGCCGCCACCAACCGCAAGGTCGATGACGCTATCAGGGAAGGCAAGCTCAGAGAGGATCTTTACTATCGGATTGGCACTATTGAGATCAACATCCCGCCACTGAGGGAACGCACAGCCGACATCATCCCGTTGAGCGAAATGTTCCTCAAGCGCTATGTCGCACAGGCAGGACGCCAGGTGCTCGGTTTCACCGGCCAGGCCCAGGAGAAGCTTAAAGCCTTCGACTGGCCGGGCAATGTCCGCCAGCTTCAGAACGAAATCCAGCGTGCCGCGCTGATGTGTGAAGGTGAATACATCGATGCATCCGATCTCACCATCAAATCCAATCACACACCGGAAGCTCCTGAATCCAATCTCACTTTGATGGAGGCGATGGAATACAACACCATCAAGCAGGTTCTCAAGGAAACCGGCGGAAACAAGCTGGAGACAGCCCGTCGCCTTGGCATTGGTCGACAGACACTTTACAACAAAATCAAGGCCTACAACATCCCAACCTGACGGCAGTCAACATACTTGCGCAAGGCTCGTCGATCTGCTGAATTTTCCGACACCGGTCTCTGGCCGGTGTCTTTTTCATTCACTGTTCCAAATCCGGGGCCGATGAGGCGGAGATTGACTGGAGTGCGCGCTGGCCAAGCCCCGGTGGCATCCGCGCACTGTCGGGAACAGTCGGAAGAAATTTCTCAATGACTGGTGCAAGTGATCCGGCCTCCGGACCAAGTTCAGCCGCCATCCCCAGAGCCTGGAATGCGGCGTCGAAAGGACCTTTTTCAATAACTGTTGTGAGACAGTCGACGATGGATTCGTTGTCGATGCCGTGGTCCATGGCTTCCCTTGCGGCACGGACCCGGACCCGGAAATCCTCCTCTTTCATCCTCCGCCGGATGACACCGCCTATTTTTTCCCGGTCGTAATCCAGCTGCTCCAGTAGTTCGATACCCGCTGAAAAATGCACCGGGGATTTTTCGAAGAGTCGGAAGATTTCCTCGTGCAGTGCGCTGGCGGCTTCCGGAAAGTAGCGGAGGATTCTCAGTCCCTGAAGCTCTGCGGGTTCCTGATTGGACGTGAGCCACATCCCGATCATTCGGGCATGGGGTCTGAACTGATCGGCGTGGGTGATCAAAGCAGTGCCGATCATCCGGGTGCGCGACTGCTGGCTGGGTATATCAGGGATGTTATCCTGGAGGAACCCCGGCATTCGGAGGCGGTTTTTCTGCAACAGGCTGTCCTTCTGAAGACCGTTGGCAAGCAGCAGCCTGACACCCCGATCCTCCATTCCAAAGATGGTCCCTGCAGCCTCATCCGCATTCTCACGATTGCGGTAGAATAGAGCAATCCATTCTCCCATCCGGCGGCCATCCACCACAGGATTGGTGAAGTGCAGCCAGGCCATGAACGCGCCCCCCGCCACCAGCATGGCAGCTAGTGCCATTCCGATAATGCCTGCCTTCATGCGGAATCTCCGGGGCAGGGAATCATTGACGGATTTCTCCGGGGGTGTGCCCGGTTGATGACTTTGACTTCCGGCCATGGTGCGGTTTGGGAGTCTGGATGACTGCCTGCTTCAGGCGGGATCGTCGGGGAAATACCGCCTGACAGCCCGGCCGATATGACCGTTGGTCACGACCAGCCTGTAGGTGTGATTGTTGTCGATTGGTCTGTGGCCGAAATCGCCGCCCGCGCATTCGAGGATAAGGCCCCCGGCGGCGATGTCCCACAGCCGCACGCCGGACTCGAGATAGGCATCGAATCGCCCGGAGGCGACATAGGTCATTGAAAGTGCGGCGGCGCCCATCATGCGGATTTTGCGGACACGGTGGGCGAGGGCTTCGAAGACCGGCATCATCAGCGCGATGTTGGACTGTTTTTTGGCGAAGCCGATGGTGACCATGCTTTCTCCGAGTTTTGTCCGGGGGCTGACTGAAATCGGCCGGCCATTCAGACGTGCCTTGCGGCCGCGGATGGCGGTCCACATCTCATTGGTGAACGGGTCCAGCACCACTCCGAGAATGGTCTGGTAATTCTGGTCCGGTATGGCGGCGTCATTGCTGATGCGTTTCTGCAGCGCAATCGATGTGCAGGCGTGAGGCACGTCATGGGTGAAGTTCACCGTGCCGTCGATCGGGTCAATCACCCACCGGTATTCGGACTGGATATCCCCCTGGGTGCCCTCTTCGCCGAGGATGGCAAAAGCGGGGTATTCACGCAGAAGGGTCTTTTCAATGGCTTTCTGGCAGAGGACATCAAGTTCCAGTTTGATATCATGCCTTGTGGCTTCATTGATGATCTTCGAGCGGCGGAAGTTTCGTGTCATCAGATCGCCGGCCTTTCCGGCGGCGTTCTGCGTCACTTCCAGAGCCTTTTGCAGATCCTTGTATTTCATGTGATAGCCTGTGTTCCTGAGGGCAGCATTGGAATGCCCGCCGGCCGGGGTCAGCCAAGATTGTCGAGCGCCTCCATCAGATGCTGCCGACGGGACTGGAGATCTGCCATACGGTCATTCTGCTCGTCAATTTTCTCCTGGGGAGCCTTTTCCATAAAGGACGGGTTGGAGAGTTTGGCTTCGACCTTGTCGAAGTCTTTCTTCAGCTTGTCCAGTTCGCGGTTGATGCGCTGGCGTTCGGCATCAAAGTCGATGAGGCCTTCGAGCGGCAGAAAAAGTCGTCCGGCGGGGCCGACTACCGACGGCACCCCTCTCGGGGCCGAGTAGGCGGTATCCACCTCCAGAGGGTCGGCGTTGAGAAGAATCTGCATGACCCGACGGTCCTGGTCGGATATTTCCGCGTGCGGCTTGTATATGAACCGGGCCTTTTTGTTGGAGGGAATGTTATAGGTGCTGCGCAGGGACCGGCCCTGGCCGACCAGTTCGTGTCGGGATTCCTCGAGTTTCTCGTCCGATTCATCCAGCCCGTAGAACCCGAGGAACTGTTCATCAAACGGCTTCGGCCAGTTTGCGGACATGATGGTCGTGCCGCCCTGTCCGGCCGGGAGATCCGAATGGAATCCCATGCCCTGCCAGAGTTCCTCCGTAATGAATGGAAGGAACGGATGGAAAACGCGGAGGATGTGGGAAAGGACAAAATCCATCACGGCCAGAGTGTTGGCTTTGGTGGCTTCGTCGTCGCCGTAAAGGGCTGCCTTTGAGGACTCCAGATACCAGTCGCAGTATTCCGTCCAGAAGAAGCGGTAGAGTGTGCCGGTGACTTCGACAAATCGGTATTCCTCATAGGCCTGGTCGATATCGCGGATGGCGCGGTCGAGGCGGAGAAGAATCCACTTGTCAACGGCGGTCAGTAATTCCGGACGGATCTCCCCTTCGAATTCACCACCCTGCATCTGCCGGAACCGGCATGCGTTCCAAAGCTTGGTGCAGAAATTGCGCCCCAGTTCGACCTGTTTCTCATCGAAGAGGAGGTCCTGACCAAGGGGTGCGGACCGCATGACTCCGAAACGCAGTGCATCCGCACCGTACTGGCTGATGAGATCGAGCGGGTCGGGAGAGTTTCCAAGACTCTTGGACATCTTCCGGCCTTTGGCATCACGGACAATACCGGTCAGGTAAACATCTCGGAATGGTTTCCGGCCGGTGTACTCAAAACCGGACATAATCATGCGGGCCACCCAGAAAAAGAGGATCTCAGGGGCCGTCACCAGCACCGTGGTCGGGTAGAATTTGGCTCTGGTCTTTTCATCCATGGTGGCGAAGGGCCACAGCCATGAGGAGAACCATGTGTCGAGGACATCCGGGTCCTGTTCCCATTCCGGTCCCGGTGAATCGGCCTGGCAGCGAATTTCACCGGATGGATGATACCAGACCGGGATGCGGTGACCCCACCACAGCTGTCGGCTGATACACCAGTCACGGATGTTCTCCAGCCAGTGGTCATAAACTCTGGCCCATCGCTCCGGGAAGAATTGAAGCTCACCTGAGCGGACCACTTCCTTGGACTTCTCAACGCTCGGGTATTTGAGAAACCACTGCTCCGACAATCGCGGCTCGATCGGGACCCCGGCACGCTCGCTGAATCCGACGTTGTTTGAGTAGGGCTCCTTTTCATCCAGCTGCCCCATTTCCTCGAGGATCTCTGCGGCTTTCCTGCGTGCCTCGAAGCGGTCAAGTCCCTGCAGTTCCCGGCCGCCGTGTTCATTGACCGTTCCATCGGGATTGAGCACGTCGATAATGGGAAGGCTGTTCCTTTCGCCAATTTCGAAATCGACCTTGTCGTGGGCAGGGGTGACCTTGAGAACACCGGTTCCAAACTCGATATCAATGGCTTCATCGGCGATGATCGGGATCAGCCGCTCCGATTCGTCCATCTCGCGGGGCAGGGGACGGATAGCCTTTTTCCCAATCAGGTCCCGGTATCGGGGATCATTCGGGTTGACGGCTATCGCGGTGTCACCCGGGATGGTCTCAGGCCTCGTGGTCGCAATCTTCAATGTCCGGTCCTCTCCGTGGATTCTGACGTGAAAGTGGTAGAGGAACCCGTTCTGGGACTTCATTTCCACTTCCTCGTCGGAAAGTGCCGTCAGGGACACCGGGCACCAGTTCACCATCCGCTTGCCGCGGTATATCAGCCCCTTGTTGTATAAATCGATGAAGGTTCCGGTGACCATCCGGGAATAGTCCTCGTCCATCGTGAACCTTTCCCGTGTCCAGTCACACGAACAGCCGAGCTTCTTGAGCTGCTCGATGATGATACCGCCGTGCTTTTCCTTCCATTCCCAAACACGCTTGACGAACTCGTCCTTGCCCAGGTCATGACGCGTTTTCTTCTCCTCCTTTTTAAGCTTCTTCTCCACCACCACCTGCGTGGCGATGCCGGCGTGGTCCGTCCCCGGAAGCCACAGGACTTCGAATCCGTCCATGCGGGCCTTCCGTGCCAGAATGTCCTGAATGGTGTTGTTCAGAACGTGGCCGAGGTGGAGGATTCCCGTCACATTCGGTGGCGGGATGACGATGGAGTAGGGAGGCCGCGAACTGTCGGCATCCGCTGTGAAGCAGCCCTTGTCCTGCCAGTATTGATACCAGCGGGTTTCAACACTTCCGGGCTCATATGTTTTCGGTAGTTCTGCCATGGATCAGGTCAATGTATGTAAAGATAACAAAACGCTTCAGGTCGATCGAAGTGATAACTGGGGATGCCCGGGTCTCTGCGACAATCCTGAAAGTTAAAATCCCTTATGCCGGGTAATTCCGCGACAGAAGGAATTGAGTTGATAAAACAGCGCGGAGTCACCTATTTCATCAGGGCAAATTCCATTGAATCCCGAAGCGCCTGAAGACTGGCTTCAATGATATTCTCGCTGGCTCCGACTGTGCCCCACTCGTCGTTGCCGTCGGTTGATTCAATCAGAACCCTGGTTGTGGCTGCTGTGCCCTGGCTTCCCCCAAGAATCCGGACCTTGTAGTCGGTCAGCTTGACAAACTGAAGCTGCGGGAAAAATCGGGACAGGGCCAGACGCAATGCCTCATCCAGCGCATTCACCGGACCATCACCTTCGGCAACGGTGTGTGCCGTCTGCCCGTCAACCTCCACCTTGATCGTCGCCTGACAGACTGAATAGTGCCCCTCATCCCTTCTCATCGAGACATGATATCCCCGGATGCTGAATGGCGGATCGCGATGCTCCAGAATCTTCTGAATGAGCAGCTTGAGGGACGCCTCCGCCGCTTCATACTCGAAACCTTCGTGTTCGCGCTCCTTGACCTTGTCGAGGATTTCCTTCAGTTCCAATGTGGAGTCATCAATATCAAAGCCAAGTTCACGCGCCTTGATGAGGATGTTGCTCTTCCCGGAAAGGTCGCTGACGAGAATCCGGCGTTCATTGCCGACAACATGCGGGTCGATATGCTCGAAACTGTGCGGAACCTTGTGAACGGCGTTGACATGCATGCCTCCCTTATGGGCAAAGGCGGTCGAACCGACCCACGGCTGCCTCGGGTTGTGGCGTATATTCGCAATCTCATCCACGTAATTGGATATCTCCCGCAGATGACGCAGCGATTCCTGCGGGATGCAGGGAATCCCCATCTTGAAGGCAATGTTGGGAATGGCGCTGGTCAGGTTGCAGTTGCCGGTCCGCTCACCATAGCCGTTCACTGTCCCCTGAATGTGCGCCGCCCCGGCGCGGATTGAGGCAAGGGCATTCGCCACTCCCAATCCACAGTCATCATGCGTGTGAATTCCCACCGGGCAGATGATGCGGGACTTGACCACCGCTGTGATTTCGGCCACTTCCTCCGGCAGACAGCCGCCATTGGTATCACACAGGACGACACAGTCGGCTCCCGCCTCCGCAGCCGCAGCAAAAGTCGACAGGGCATACTCCGCGTCATTCTTATAGCCGTCAAATGCATGCTCCCCGTCGTATATCACATGAATCCCGTGACTCTTCAGATATTTCACCGTATCGAAAATCATCCGGACATTCTCCTCCGGAGTGGTCCGGATAATGTCCTTCACGTGCAGAATCCATGACTTGCCGAAGATGGTCACCACCGGAGTGCCGGCGTCGATCAGCATCTTCACCTGGGGATCATCCTCAACCCCATAGTCCTTCCGGCGGGTCGAACCGAACGCCGCCAGCTTCGCATGCTGAAAATCCCGGTCCCTGGCCTGACGGAAAAATTCCACATCCTTCGGATTCGACCCGGGCCATCCGCCCTCAATAAAGTCCATCCCGAAATGATCCAGCTTCTCCGCCACTCGAAGCTTGTCCGCCACTGAAAAATTCACACCCTCACCCTGACTCCCGTCCCGGAGAGTCGTATCGTAAACCTCAATTCTGCCAGTTTTCTGCTCTTTTCCGTCGTTCATGCCCGCAAATCGAAGGGGATTTCTACCCGCTCCCCAGAATTTTGCAACCCATAAATAATAGGGACAGACCCTTTTTGCTTGCTTTGTGCGGTGGTTATTTGCATGGTGGTGGTGTTATGCGTGTGCCGCGTTGTTTTTTTATAGATGGGACCCGTGAGCAGTATTTTCATGTGATGAGCCGGGTTGTGGATCGTCGGATGGTTTTCGGCCGGGCCGAGAAGGTCGTTTTTCGTCGGATGCTCCGGGGATTCGAGAATTTTTCCGGATGCGAAGTGGTGACGTATTGTGTGATGGACAATCATTTTCATCTGCTGGTGCGGGTGCCGGTGAGGCCTGATGAAATCAGCGATGAGGAGGTATGGCGCCGGATGAAGTTCATCTACAACCAGGAGCGCATGGATCATTATGAGCAGCAGCTTCGTCAGTATCTTGAATCGGGCAGGGATGATGAGATTTCCGCGTTTTATGAGGGAATGCGCCGCCGAATGTTCAATCTTTCCTGCTTTATCAAGGATCTGAAACAGAAATTCACCAGGTGGTATAATCTGGAACATGAACGGAAGGGGACGCTGTGGGAAGAGCGATTCAAGAGCGTGGTGGTCGAGGGCGATTTGCGGGCGCTTCTTATGGTCGCAGCCTACATCGACCTGAACCCGGTCAGAGCCGGGATCGTGGGAGATGCCCGGGATTATTCATGGAATGGCTATGGTGAGGCCCTGCGGGGGGATGCTCATGCCATTGCCAGAATTCAAAGCCTTTTTTCCCATCATCTCAATGACGAGGATATCACCAGGGGACTGCTTCACTACGGTGAATATTTGAAGTATCGGAAAAGTGTTGTCTGCGCCCAGGCTGAACCGGATCTGATGTCCGCGGATGATGGAGATACAGTGAACGTGGTCTCCGATCTCCCGGATGAGCCTTCCCGGGAAGGGAGCTTTGGCCAGGCGGCCAACGAAGGCGCGCCGGGGCTGCTTGAGGAGAATCTGGACCGTGGTGAGATTCGGCCGCTGATTGATGCGCTGGCAATCGGCAGTGCCGACTTTCTGAGGGAACTATATGCGAGAATAAGTGAACATCTGAAAGGCAAACGGGGATTCCGGAGAAATCCACTTCCGGGGGAGATGGACGGCAGCCGTGGATTATGTGGATTAAGAGCTCAGCGGGGGCAGGTGTTGATCCCGGTGGATCGCGGCCAGCGCACCGTGAAGTGATTCCACAGTCGGATTGACAAACTGCCTGGCCTGTTGCTTCGGTGAGCGGGAATCGATGGGTTTTGTTCCATCGACGTTCTTTCGCGGAATAGTTCTTCTTTGATGGTTGTCGTCCAGGCCCCGAGCCCGGCATGGGCTCAGAAAGTCCGGCGGATCAGGCCGGAATTCGACCAAACCGGGGCCACATGTGAGGCAGGCGGAGTTGTCCAGCAGCGCATTGACTTATTCTGGTCTGTTCCATTTCGGGTTTCAGCCCGGGAGGGCATGGGATTTGTTCCATAGTGTTTATGCTGAAAGGTTTTCGCTGCCGGGTGGTATGAAGGGGTGAGCAGTTTGGGTAAAGGCCAAGTGGTAAAGGCCGATTGACTTACACAGGAACGCAAATCGATGCACGAAGCAGGAAAAAAGGGTCTGTCCCTATTGGTGGTGGTGTTGGCTGGTCTGGGGGCTGTATCCGGTGGTGAACCGGGGAAGGCTGAGCCGAATGAGATTCCGAATGTGGTTCGGGAGGGGGGATTGGTGGAGAGGGTGGTTCCGCGGGTTCAGACTGCGACGCAGCGATACGATTTTGGTGAGATCAGTCCGGACGAGCAGCATTATATTGAGCTGATCAACCGGGCGCGCCGCGATCCGGTGGAGGAGGCACAGTGGCTTATTGGCCTTGCGGATGAGCCGCAAATCGGATCTGCGCTTGATTTTTTCAACACGGATCTTGCCCGGCTGCTTGGGGATGACGTTTACGGTTTTCAGACCTTCGGCGTCGGCCAGCCGCTGGCTCCCAATCTCCGGTTGTGGCGGGCGGCCGAAATCCATAATGACGATCTTTTTGAGAACACCTACCAGGGTCATGTGAACGACAAGGGTGAAACCGCGCAGCACAGGATAGAGGCTGAAGGATATGTCTGGAACACCTGGGGGGAAAACGTTTTCTCGACCTCGGAAAACAACATCTATGGCCACGCTGGTTTCCAGATTGACTGGGGGGACGGCCCTTTCGGCATACAGAATCCCCCGGGCCACAGGGTGACGATACACAACACGAACTTCCGCGAGATTGGTGTTGCCGTATTGAATGACTCAAAACCTTCCATCAATCCCAATGATCCGAGCAGGCAGGACGTCGGTCCTCAGATTGTGACACAGGTTCTGGCCGCCAGTCCGGATCAGAGACCATACATTACCGGCGTTGCCTACTATGATCTGAACGGGAATAATTTTTACGAACCTGGAGAGGGTATCCAGGGACTGCGGGTCGAGACAGCAGAGGGCACCTGGTGGACCGAGACGGCTGAATCCGGAGGCTACGCACTGCCGGCGAACGGCAATGGTGAATACACCATGCAGTTCACCACCGGGGGCGTTTCCATACCGATTGAGGACTCAGGAGTATCGGTTTCGGGGGGACTGAACAGTAAATTCGATCTGGTGCTCGATTATGCAGGGCCTGCTTTCAATTTACCGCCCAGGCTTTCGACGGTGAGTGCAGCAGAGGTGGGCATTGCGCCCATGGCAGGTGCGAGTGATTACCAGTGGCAGCTGAGCAGCGTGATCGAAGGTCCGTTTTCAGAGAATGCCGAGAGCGGGGTCAACCCGTTTGCTGCAGAAGTAAGCGATGGCTATAATACCGTGACACGCATCAACCCCGGCAGTGGTTCACGGGGATTTCATCTTTTTCACAACACCAGACCGCCTTCGAACCAGCATCTGGTCTGGGAGAGGGAATTCATTCTGCAGGAAGGGGCGAAACTGACTTTTCTGAGTCAGCACATGGCCGCGACACAGGACCAGGTGGCACGTGTCTACATACAATCCAGCACGGAGTCTTCGTGGCGGGTTCTCTGGAGCAATCCGGGACAGGGCCAGATAGGCGACCAGTCATTCCAGACTGTGGAATTGCCTTTGAATGACTTTATCGGCCAGGAAGTCCGGTTCCGGTTTTCCTATGAATTTTCCGTGGGGAGTTTTTTCGTAATGGAAGGCTTTCCTGATCCACCGGGTATAGGCTGGTTTTTCGATGATGTGGTCCTGACAGGAGCGATCCTGATGGACGTCAAGGCATCTGGAGAAACAGGTGGGAGCACCAGTTTTCAGGTCACTTCGCCAGAGAGCGGCGAATTCGGTTTTCGCGGTCGTTCATTCATCAGCGGCCGGTGGTTTCCGTGGGGAACTGTCAATATGATTTCGGCAACGACTGATCCAATCGAATCCGGACCGGTATCCATAGCCGTTAACGGTCTCTCCCTCCTGGATCCCGACACCCTGGATATTGTTGTGAGCGGCGGAACACTGACCGAGGGAGATCTGCTGGTCCGGTCCAGCATGTCGGTGGACGGGCCATGGACGGAGGTGCAGGGGATATCGATGACCGAAGGAGAATCAGCCGGTGTTTATCACCTCCGTGTCCCCATAAACTCCGGGGACGATAATGGATTCTTCCTGGTTGAACTCCGATAGTTCCGGACCGTGAAGTCCCGCCTGCTACGGATTGTCATTCCAATTGACTGAGCGCGGCGGCAGAGTGTGGGCATGCAGAAAATTTTCATCAACGCAGGTAAGTGCCGACTTCTGCTTTTTTTCCTGTTTCCGGTATTCTTCTCCGGTTGTTCGACAGTCAGTGATGAGAATGCAGTGTCCTCTCCGCGGCTGGAATTCCGTTATGGATATTCAGAAGCAGTTGACGGCCTTGAGGCTGTTTCTGACACCCAGACTGGCAGGACCCTCTATCTGTCGAGGGAGTTGATTCTGAATGACAGCGATGTGAGAAGTGCCTCAGTCAGGCCTGCCGGGGATACATGGCAGGTGGAACTCACCCTCACTCCGGATGGCGCGGCGAAACTTGCGGATGCCACAAGTGTGCACCTCAACCAGCCTCTGGCGATTCTCGTGGACGGTGAACTTGTCAGTGCTCCAATAGTCCGATCGCGAATCAGCGGCGGCATGGCGGTCATCACCGGGAGGTTCACCGAGCCGGAAGCCATGGCACTTGCCGCCGACCTGAGCCGCCCCCGGTAAATTCACATTCAGCTGCCCGGCTTCCCCTCCCGGCCCCGTATGTCCATCGCCATCCGGGACGGATGCGGTTTGCGGGGCAGTCAGGCAGTCAGGAGTGGTCCGTCCGGCGTCTCAGGGATTTCAGTGTTTTCATGGGACTGTCGGCGCTGCGTCCGAAATAATCATGCAGGTGAATATATTGTTTATAGAGTTCACCGTAGCGGAGATTCGCTTCGGGATCCGGGTGGAAGGCTTTCGGCTCAAGGTGTGCCATTTTTGAAGCGGCTTCGGTAATCGATGAGAAATGACCGGCCGCCATGGCCCCGTACATGGCGGCGCCGAGAGCACAGGTCTGGTCGGAAGCGGCTATGCGGATTGGCATACCGGTGACGTCGGCATAAATCTGCATCATGAGCGGGTTTTTCCTGGCGAGTCCGCCACAGGCAACCAGCTGGTGGATGTCGACGCCCTGTGAAGTGAACGCCTCGATGATTCTTCTGGTTCCAAAGGCGGTGGATTCGATGAGGGCTCTGTAGATTTCATGGGGTCTGGTGGTGACGGAGAGGCCGAGGATCAATCCGGTGAGGTCTGCATCCACAAGGACCGAGCGATTGCCGTTCCACCAGTCAAGGGCAAGCAGGCCGCTTTCACCGACTCTCAGTTCTGACGCCTGATCAGCGAGGAGCTGATAGACATCGGATCCCTGCTGTCGTGCCTGCTCGTGTATTTCCGCCGGGCAGGCGTGTTTGATAAACCACGCGAATGAGTCGCCGACTCCCGACTGGCCTGCCTCATATCCCCAGAAGCCGGGCAGCACGCCGTCCCTTACGACGCCGCACATTCCTTCGACCAGGTGTTTTTCCCCGGAGACCAGCAGATGGCAGGTCGAGGTGCCCATGATCATGACCATGGTCCCGGGACCGGAAACCCGGCACGCTGGGACCGCGACATGAGCATCAATATTGGCGGCGGCAACCGGTGTTCCCGGGTTCAGTCCCAGGCGCTGAGCCATGTCAGGGGCCAGTCCGCCAGCAGATGCCCCAAGCGGCAGATATTCGCGACCCAGTTTTGTGTCCGCCACTCCTGTCAGTGCCGGATCCAGACTCCGGAAGAAATCATCGGGCGGACAAGTCCACGGAGATTCCGGATTTCCGGACGGGTAGACGACCATGGCCTTGAAGCCGGCTGCCGAAATGCATCGTCTTTCCTGCCCGGTGAGCATCCAGACGAGCCAGTCTCCTGCTTCGATGAACCTGTCGGCGGCACCGTAAACATCAGGAGCCTTCCTGACCGTCTCCAGCAGTTTGGAGAAGAACCACTCACTGGAATATTTTCCGCCATAGATACCGAGAAGCTCCTCGCCGCGGGATCCGGCCAGCGCATTTATTTCATCGGCTTCGGGCTGAGGGGTGTGATGTTTCCAAAGTTTGACCCATGCATGAGGATTTGAACGGAATTCATCCAGACGGCAGAGAGGCGTGCCATCCCTGAGGACAGGCAGCGTCGTGCATGAAGTGAAGTCCACACCGATGCCGACGATGGCGTCGGCTGTGACACCCGCTTTCTGCAGTGCTGCCGGTATGGTTTTCTCCAGTGCGGCCAGATAGGCATCCGGGTTCTGCAGTGCGGCATCCTTTTCCAGGGCCACGCCGGATCCTGGAAGGCGGGAGTCGATGACGCCGTCGGGATACTCGAAGATGGCGGAACCGGCTTCATGGCCGTCCTGCAGGCTGACGACTGCTGCCCTCGCGGAGAGCGTGCCGAAGTCCAGGCCAAGGGCGTATTGAGTGGAGTTGCTGCTGGTATTCATGTGATGGAACTGATCCTTTGGGTGACTGCTGCCCGGAGTGTCATGAACGGAACTGATCAGGACTATAAATGAGGGGTCTGACGAGCGTCATCAAAATAAACGCGCCCGGGGTTGAGGGCGGCTTCGGGCGGGGCATTCACCCCTTGCCGGCAACAGTGCATTTTTAATGAATATGAGCTGAAAAGCCTTTGACCGCTGTGTTGGAAATCTATAGTTTGTTTTAACCCGTAAGACATTATGAGACTTGGACTAAACACATTTCTGCTGGTATCACCCTTTGTCAACGATAGCACCTCTCTGTTCAAGCAGATCAAACGGTGGGGATTTGAGACCGTCGAGATTCCGATCGAGGATCCGTCTCATATTGATCCCGCTCATGTGAAAGCCGAGCTGGACAAGGCGGGGCTGGCATGCGGCAGTGTCTGTGCGTGCATGGGGCCGGACCGAGATCTCCGCGGCACGAAGGAACAGCAGCAGACCGGGGTTGCATACCTCAAGGCACTGATCGACCAGATGGTGGTTCTGGGATGCCCAAGTCTGATCGGGCCGGTCTACTCCGCCGTCGGCCGTGCGGACGCATACACCGAGAAGGAGAAGGCCGCGCACTGGAAAGCGGTGGTCCGGAACCTCAAGCAGGTATGCCGGTACGCGGAGAAGAAGGGCGTGCAGATTTGCCTTGAGCCGCTGAACCGCTTTGAGACGGATTTCATCAACACCTGTGATCAGGGGCTTCAGATGCTTAAGGAAGTGGACAGCAAGGTTCTCAAGCTGCACCTTGACACCTTCCATATGAACATTGAGGAGAAGGATCAGGCCAAGGCCATACGCAAGGCGGGCAGGCGCCTGGCTCATTTCCATGCCTGTGGATGTGACCGCGGCACCCCGGGCAATGATCATATCGACTGGGAGGGAATTGCCAAGGCGCTCCATGCCGTCGGATATAAAGGCGACGTGGTCATTGAGTCATTCACCACCGATGTGAAAGTCATCGCCAAGGCCGCCTCCATCTGGCGTGCGATGGAGAAGACCCGCAACGAGATCGCCACCAAGGGCCTGAAGTTCCTGCAGAAGACACTCTGATTGGTGTTCCCATCGGGTTCCTGATCGGATATGGTTCCTCTGATCACTATGAAAAATCAACTGAAACGGACTTACGTCATTCTGGCGGCAGTGGCCTGTTCGCTGTCCATGACAGCGCTCAGCGGTGCTGATTTTGAGAATCTCTTCAACGGGGAAAACCTCGATGGCTGGGACGGAAATCCCAAGTTCTGGAGCGTGGAGGACGGAGCTATCACGGGACGGACCACGAGCGACAACCCGACACGCGGCAACACATTCCTGGTATACCGCCGTGATTCAGTCGATGATTTCGAACTCCGGTTCAAATACCGCATCGTGGGCGGCAACTCCGGCGTTCAGTATCGAAGCGTTGAAGTGGCTCCGTGGGTTATCTCCGGTTACCAGGCTGACATTGACAGCGGGACGACTTACTCCGGGATCATGTATCACGAGAAAGGCCGGGGCATACTGGCTCAGCGTGGACAGATTACCAAAGTCATTGCTGATCCTGAAAATCCTTCCAGGCACAAGGTTGAAGTGGTTGGGTCTGTCGGCAAGTCCGAGGACATCCAGGCTGTAATAAAGCAGGAGGAATGGAATGATTACACCATCATCGCCAATGGCAACCAGATGACACACGTCATCAACGGCCGCGTCAGTTCGATCACCATCGACGAGCATGATGCCGGCAGCCGGAAATCCGGCCTTCTGGCTCTCCAGCTGCACGCCGGTCCCCCGATGCTGCTTCAGGTGAAGGATATTCATCTGCGTCGCATCCACTGACGTGGCAGGAAAGATTTTCTCAATCCGGCGCAGCATTTGAATGTTGCGGAAGTTTTTGACAAGGGCCCGCGGGCTCTTGTTTTTTTAATGGCGATTGATCAGTGGGGCTGCGGGTATTAGAATGTGGGAAACCATGAGGAGTCAGAGTCCAAATCGGAAAGCAGAGGCATTCACGCTGATTGAGTTGCTGGTGGTCATTGCGATTATTGCGGTTCTTGCGTCGATGCTGGTTCCCGCCCTTGCCAATGCCAAGGAAAAGGCGAGACAGGTCAAATGTCTGAGCAACACCAAACAGATCATAACCGCGTGGGTGACCTATGCCGGTGACAACAAGGAAGTGGTGCCTAATCCCGGGAATTCGCGCTTTGAGCAGCATTCATGGGTTGGCGGGTGGCTGGATTTCAATGGCGGCAACACCGACAACACCAATATCTGGCAGCTGGTGGATCCGGAGGTTTCCGCACTTGGGCCGTACGTTTCGAATCCGAATATCTACAAATGTCCCTCCGATCGGAGCTCGGTGACCATCGGCGGGCGCCGGCATGACCGCGTGCGCAGTTACGGAATGAGTCAGGCATTCAGTGCCATCGGGGATCCGGACAGGTCCGGTTCCGGATTCTGGCTGCCCAAATCCAAATACCGGTTATTTCACAAAACGACTGATTTCAACAACCCCGGTCCGGCGATGTTGTGGGTTATCATGGATGAGCATCCCTCGAGCATCAATGCCGGTGGTTTTGCCAACCAGATGGTTGAGTCGGTCGTTCGCACGAGGATCATTGACTACCCTGCCAGCTATCACAACGGTGCCGCGAATGTGGCCTTTGCCGACGGGCATTCGGACATCCGCAAATGGCGTGATCCAAGGACCCGGCCACGGGTCATCAATGGCCTCATTCCTCTCAACATCGCCTCGCCGAACAATGCCGACATGCTCTGGCTTTCGAGGCGAACCTCATCGCCACTTTAATGCCCAACGGTTTTTCTCCCGGCACTGAGTTCTGCAGGGTTGGAAGCATTGATTATTCTTCATTGCGGAGCAGTTGATGGACCCGGAGCAGGGCCCGCCCTGCGTGATAGGCGCTTTGCCACATACTGGTGATCGAGCTGTTTTCAACATTCCCTGACGCCTCCAGCGTGGCATACCAGCCGCCGTCAGGGTTTATCTGGTGCGCGGTGACGAAATCAAATGTTTTTGTGAAGGCTTCAAGGTAGGCCGGCTCGCCGGTAATCTGAGCCATGGTGAGCATGGAAACCAGCGCTTCTGCCTGGACCCACCAGATTTTTCCGGTTGATGAAGCCGGCGCACCGAATGGTCCTGCGTCATGGAATCCACCATTTTCGGCGTCATAGCCGTATTGTATCGAATACTGGCAGGTGCGTTCTGCCCATGGCAGGATCACCGATGCGGGCCAGCCGAGGGCTTCTGCGGCTTCGAGCACCAGCCAGACGCATTCAACATCGTGGCCGTAACTCGCCCTGAAATTTCTTTCCGATTTGATGACAGTCCAGTCATTGTGCCAACCGTCAATATTGGCGTTGAATTCCGGATGTCGGACCGTGGATGTATTGATATAAATCAGTTCGCCGAGACGGTTTCCGACTTCGGGGAGGCCGGTTTCCTGATAGAGAGAAGTGAATGCTTCCAGCAGGTGGAGGTGTGTATTGTAGGTCTTGGAATTGATGGCGCCGACATAAGCGGACGGTTGCGGTGTGGTGATGCGGGTCCAGTCGGAGAGGAAGAATTCAAAATACCCGCCATTCTGCCGGTCGCGGGCTTTTTCCTCGAGGGTGTGAAAAAGTTGAATGGCGAGCTGAAGCGGATACTGGTCTCCGGTGGCGCGGTGGAATTCGACGAGGCTGTAGAGGGCGAAGGCGTTGAGGTAGGTGTGTTTGCGGGGATCCGTCGGGAATCCATCCCGTGAAACCATGGAATAATACCCGCCATGCTGGGTGTCGAGGAAGCAGCCGGTGAGAAATTCAAATCCTTTTCCGGCCGCGGCGAGCATTTCCTCACGGCGGATTCCGTTGGCAGCCATGTGGCTTGTGAACCACAGCTGTCGTGCCTGGAAGGTGAGGAATTTGTTCCCAGGCCTGAATTTCCCTGTCTCATCGAGGTCCTGGTGGTAGCCTCCATACTGTTCATCGACTGAGTCCGGAAAGTAAAAATCGATCACTGAGGAATGCAGCAGTCCGAGGGCCTTTTCGGCAATGGATGCCGGGCTATCCTGTGCCTTCTGAGTGGGTACGATAAGAAAGAAGGCGGACGCGAAAATGGCGGACCTGATGAAGGATGGCAGAAGCGCGCCCGTGGATGTGAGTCTGTTATCACTTTGCATGGTATTGAGCAGATGGTGCTGCAGTATTGAATCCGCGTGAGTGGATGGAGGCAAGCGGGATCGGACCATCCTCCATCGGGTGAATATTGTTCAGGGGGGGAGAGCCGGGCACCTGTCCTGTCCTGTCAGGCAGCTGGGATCTGGATGGCAAAGATGGAGAAGTGGTTTTCGACAGAGCCGACACCGAGCCCGTATTCCATCTGCTGGGCCAGTTCGTAGACCATTGACAACCCGAGACCGGTGCCTTTCTTGGTGGACAGGGCCTTGGTGGTGAAAAACGGTTCAAAAATACGTTCCATGATTTCATGACTCATGCCGCATCCGAAGTCCTGGATATAGACATAAATATATGCCGGTGCCTGTCGGGCCTTGAGGGCACGAATATGCAGTTTATCATCCATGACAGGGGAAGCGGTCGCGATGATTCTGATTTCCCCTTTGTTGTCAAGGGCGTCAAAGGCATTGAGGAGGAGGTTGACCAGAATCTGCTGAAGGAATTCGCGGTTGCCACTGCCCTGGGGGAGGTCGTCACCGGCCTCGACATGGATACTGATTTCCCGGGGGCGGCGGTCATTGAGAATTTCGAGAGTTGAATCGATCAGTTCGGGAATGCGGATCGGGGCAAGAATCAGGTTTCTGTCACGCGCGAAACCCAGCATGGCTTTGACGAGGCTTGATCCCTGGCGCACGACAGTCTCGATGCGGTCGACACGGGTTTGTATCTTGTCCGGTTTGTCGAGGTTGGCCTTTATGATCTGGGCGGATCCCTGAACGATGGAGAGGATGGAGTTGAAATCGTGGGCGATTCCGGAAGCGAGGGCTCCCATGGCCCGCATTTTCTGATGCATGAGGAGTTGTTCATTGGCTTCCTCGAGTTGTCGTGTGCGTTCCTGGACGATTTGTTCGACGCGGCGGTAGCTCTTCTGGAGGCTGAGGTGTCTGTCGAGTGCCAGCCATGCCAGGAAGAGCAGGCTGCAGCTGGTGATGACGACCATGATGACCACACGGGTATCGTAGTGCCATGGGATGACAAGTTTGAATTCCCAGCTTGCTGGGGACATGTCGATATTCCCGTTTCGGTCCATGGCCCTGACGTTGAGGGTGTGGTTGCCCTGGGCGAGGTTGTTGATGAGGAGTTTTCTGGTATCGAGGAACGGGGTCCAGTCCCGTCCGTCGATCTGATAGCTGAAGAGCAGCCGGCTTGAGTAGGTGTGGTTCCACTTGTCTGTTCCCGAAAGAGTCGTGGTGACGACTCCTGAATTGTCCGGGATGACTTCCGGCGGAGTGACAAGAATAGCCGTTTCCGGAGAATCGTAGTCCGCCGCCGGTGAATAGACAAACAGTCCCTCATCCGAGCAGAGCCATATCTGCCGGCGTTTGTCCTCGTGCAGCGAATAGAAACGGTCTGCGCTGAGATTTTCAGGCATGCCATACGAAATCCATGTGGATTCATAGAGTCTGAAGACCTCCGACTGACTGAGGGCCCAGAGGCCGCCGTTGCGGGTCTGAAGGATCTGGGTGACCGGATCACGGGATTCCAGCGACCGTTCAAAACTCTGGCCATTGAATTCAAAAATCCCATCGCGGCAGGCAAAGAGGGGCGGACCTCTCATGGACAGATGAACATCGAGAATCGGGAACGGCATGTCGGCCATCTGAAAATCGAAAAATGACCAGTTGACTGAATCAAACCAGGCGAGGCCGGATCCGGTGGCTATCCAAAGCAGATCGGGGGACCGGAAGGCGATGTCGGTGATGATGGGGCTGTCGGCCCAGTAGTTGGTGAGAATGCCCAGATCCACCGGGGTGGACTCCGCGGATTTGCCGCGGATTCGAGTGGTGCGCTCGGATTGTTCAGTCCACAGCCATGTGAACTCCCCGCTATCATTGAGCACCGGCAGGTCGGGAACACGCGTTGACTGGGAGGTGGTGGTTGCCGGAAGAGTCTGAAGATTCCATGAATGATTCAGTGTCTCGTAGATCCATGCGGAGCTGTGGTGCTGGATCCAGTATTGATGATCGCTGAGTTTTCGAATCCGGACTGCCCGTGTGGCTTTGGATGACTCGCCGGATGGTTCAGGAAACTGCTGTGGTCCACCTGGCCATGGGCTCAGCAGTGTAGACGTACTACCAGAGCCAGAGGTTGACTCCACTCCCCGGTCGGTGAGGATCAGGAACTCATGGCTGCTTTCATCGATGTCGAGGATGTGGAAGGCGGGCTGTGGAATTCTTTTTTTCCACAGGTTTTCCGTTTCCTTGTAGAGTCCTTCTCCACGGGCGACGACGAGGCTTCCGTCCGGAAGGGCGGCGAGATCGCGTATCGGCTTGTCAGGGCTTCCATCCGGAAAAAGCAAATCCTCGTCAAATTCGACCTTCCTGCCATTGAGGACGGCCTGTCTGTTGCGGTGAGGAATGAGTTGCTCCCAGCCCCGGAAGTCCTCTATGGCCACCTTCCACTGCGAGCCGGTCCAGGCCAGCAGCGTTTCCTGAGCAGGGATCTGATCTCCAAATGAAGCGCTCAAAAGCACAAATCCGGGTTCGATTTCGAAAAACCGATCGGAGAGCAGACAATCCATTGCATCCGGCAGAGGCATCATGACGATGTTCAGGCCGCGCGTGAGGTTCCGGATCGGTGGAGGAATCCGGGCAATGCCTTTTTCGCCAAGGATCCATGCCCCCTGGTCCCTTGCCAGGCGTATATCGAGGAATTTGCCGATCCGGCTTTCGTCCTCGGCGATCAGAGATTCCATTTCATTGTTGAGAATATCGAACTCAAGCAACTGGTTTTCGAAAATGACGAGAACATGGTTGTACTCCGCCGGCAGTATCCCGACAATCTGGCCATCATCGAAGAGGGTGGGATCCGGAAGCGAAAGGGCGTTCCATCGGCCATTGCGGAAGAGGAGTATGTCGCGTGAATTAGTCGTCCAGACCTGGCCGGTCCGGCTTTCATGGATCCGGAATGGCGGCCCTGGCGGGTAGGGGATGAGATCCAGCTGATAACCATCAGTGGCGGAAGCCAGTTCCCCGCCAAGGTGAGTCATCCAGACCCGGTCCTTGAATCCGGGCGTGAGAAAAAGAATTTCCCCTTCGGCCAGCCCGTCCCTTGCGTCAATCCGCCGCCATGAGACATCCGGTTCAAGACTTGTGAATGCGGGCGCGGTCGGGGCATGGCTGAACCATGCATGAAGCACCAGAAATCCGGCGAGCATCCGTTTCAGGAAAGGGACGACAGGAAAGTCATCCTCATGGCATTGATGAATGTGGGGTCTTTCCGGATGCATCGCTTCCAGTGAGGGGTTGAATTCAGAACCAGTTTTTCGTGGACTTACGGACTTGGTGCTGATCTGCAGGAAAATATCTTTTCCCGTTCATGGTATCGAGAAAATAAAAAACCGGCAGGTGTGCCGGTTTTACAGGAAGCCCTGACTGGGTGGGGGCTGGGTTTCCGTGTTGATGCAGAACGCAGTGAAATTGGAGTCTCAGCCGCGGGACATGAGTCTGACGGTTCTCTGCACTGCTTCGGGGCTGGCATCCTCGTCATCCTCCTCGGCTCTGTCAGAGCGGTCACTGGCGTGAATCTGCGGGTCTGCATCGAGCACATAAGGCAGAAGGAACTGATTGACGAAATCATTGAGTTCCTTGAACTGCTGACGCCTGCCGTCCTCCTCCTCGGCGACTGACAGATCGAATACGTCACGGATGCGGTTGATGCCATCGACGAGGGGAGCGGAGAGAGATGCCCGGTCAATGGCATCATTGGTGTAGATGGCGATTCCTGCAAACTGCCTCATCTGCTGGGGCTGCGTGCGGAGAAACTCCTCCCAGAAAAGCAGGGTCATGATTTTGCTCAGACCGAATTCCCGGAGTTCGCTGTCATAGCGGCGGATCCTGTTGAAGGCCTTGGCAAGGCGATAGGCATTCCGGAGGCGTATCAACTGTCTCGGATTGGTGAATTCAAAGAGATCCGCGAGATCGATGAACATGGCCTTGTCGCGATTGGTGTCCTTCATGTCGATCTGGAGCACCTGTTCAATGGTGATGTTCTGTGCGTCGAGCGGCAGAGATGGATCTTCAACGACTTTGTTGAAGAGAGTGGAGGATTCAGTGCCGGCAGTCAGGGCGGCTGGAGCCTGACCGGGGGCCGGAGCCACAACTCTGGGGGTGCCCGATGATTCAGAAGCTGCAACACCGACGGCAGCGTCGCTGAGGTCCGGGAAAAGCCACCGCTCGACAAATTTGCGGATTGTGGCCCGGGAGGGATTGCTCAATGCGATGGTGGCCTGAAAGAGTTTACCGAGATATTCGCGGGCGATGACGGCGGCCGACCGTTCGGAGTCCTCGACATCGGCATACTGGTCGGCTATGGCCTGCAGTGCCACCCTCTCATCAGTGGCGACGATGGTGACGACGCCCGGCAGGTCGGCAAGCAGCTGAATGGAATCAAATGTTTCCAGAATGACCTCTGAAGGGCAGCGGTCGATGTCATCAATGGCAAAGATGAGGCGCCGGGGACGGTTGGGAGAATCAGACCGCAGCCGCAATTCACATAATGTCGCCAGCTGGCTTTTCCACTCCGAGGAGGATGTGGTCTGCGGATCGTCTTTTTCCGGCAGGTCGACGCGGAGGGAAACCGGAAAAGGCAGGGTCTGTTCAACAGCCGGCTGAATCTGCCTCCAGAAGCTCCAGATGAATCCGGCAAGGCCGGCGAGGAAGGTGATACCGTAGGCGGCGTGGATAACAGGGTTATTCAGGGCCAGTGCGATGATTCCGAGCATCAGGGACGCGGCGAGGTAAAAGCAGAGACCGATGAGAGTTTTGTAAACCATCTGACGCGGCTCCCTGCGAATGAATTCCCACATCAGCTTGAGCCGGCGACGGCGGTCGAGGCCCTGCGTCAGCCCGCGGACCATGGCCTTGACCATCTCGGCCTGGATGCTGGTGGCATGACGGTTTTCCCACGGATTGAATGTGGCGAAGTCAAACTGCCCCTCGTAGGGGGCCATCGAAAGCCTTGAACGGATCTGCTGAATCACAGATGACTTGCCGCTTCCCCAGTTTCCGAAGATTCCCAGAGTGAACGGACTGCTCTGCCGGGGGGAGGCCAGCATGGCACCAATGGCGGAGATCAGGCTTTCACGGCCGAGGACATCCGTTCCGGCTACCCGGTCAGTCAATGGCAGGGCGGTGCCGGTGGCGCGCGACTTTTCAGCGGCCTCGCCGGTCTTCGACCCCTGGGCAGCTCCGGATTTTCCGGATGACTGCTGCCGGCCTGCCTGCCTTTCCGGGGCGTTGCCGCCCGATGCAGCGCCCTGCTGAGTGCCGGTGGCGGATGGGCTTTCCTCGGCATCCTCCTCATCCTGGTCGTAAATTCTTCGGGAAGCGGATTCCGGAGCCGGGGCGTCCTCGACATCGTGGCGTGTCAGTGAATCAACCCATTCCTGAAGGCGGTTTTCCATGTCGTCCCAGGCGATCGGTCCTCCCTGGATCATGGTCACATGCCGCTCGTAAATACCCTGGTGGTTGAGATGGGTGAGGGCCTCCTCCCACAGCGAAAGAAGCTGGTTCCAGCCTTCCGGAAGATTTCCGTGAGGCCAGAGCGGCATTTCATAGAAATCCAGAGGAGTGCACCAGTTTTCATTCTGGTTGTCACCTATGATGCGGGAAATGAGCTGGCAGTCTGATTTGGTTGCCGCCTGGACGGCTCGGGCGGCAGCTGCGGCGACCCGCCTGTCGATACCGGGGATATGAGCGAGTCCTTCGCGTGCCGCGGTGGCGGCCCGGACATCCGTGGCGCGGACAGCCGCCGCGGTGGCGGCTCTGGTGACTGCGGCTCCCTTGCCGGAAGCAGCTATCGAGGCGGCAGCGGCCCGGGAGCATGCTGCAACGGCCGCAGCCTCTGCCATTGACCCCGCCGACTCGGCCTTCTCGCCAGCCCTTGCCACCAGAGACTTGACCAGATGAAGACTCTGGTCCGTCCCGGAAACGGATGAAAAGGCCACAAGGAAAGGCACAAAGTCCATGGCCTGGACATTGGATGAAGCCTCGGTGCGCCAGAATTGAAATTTACCGGATAGTCCGGCAATCGGCGCGATACGCATGGCACAACGAGCCGCAAGGGCAACAGCTGCCCATCGGGGCAGCCTTTCAATTTCGTCGACCGTTAAGGGTTCCGAGTTGTTGAATACAGGAGCAACCATAACCTGGTACGAGGTTGGAGATATCTAAAAATGTAAACCCCTCCGCTGTCCCCGACTAAGGAACCAGCGGTTGAAATCTACTCGTCAGGCCGGATTTTGGTACAAATTTAAATCGTTCACAAGCTATTAACATGCTTATTGGCAACAATTTTTGCGAAATGGGCCACGGATCAGTCGATTGCGGAGGGATTTCCGCTTTCTGCAGAGTGCCGGTGCCGTGCCTGTATAATTGGCCGCTGGACGAACAAATACGGAATTCGTATGATCGGCGGGTCGGTATTTGATGGCCAAAGCCGGAGATGGGGATTCTGCGCAATGAGCGTCCTGGACCCCGCTATGATATGATGAGCAGATTTGAAGGAAGAATGGCAGACGATGAATCTGGTGCAGTCGGAGACAGGTGAGCCGGGTTGTGGGGGCGTGAATTGTGCTGAGCCGTCATGCGCGGGCGCGGCTGAGGGAAGCTTTCCGGGTGGGGCGGGAGCCCACAGATCGGGCCAGTGGTCGAACCCGAAGGAAAGCACCAGTGTGCTGACTGAGGAGGAGCGTGAGCAGGCTCCGGCCTATCTGGTGATCTGCTGGGATGATCCGGTCAATCTGATGAATTATGTGACCTATGTCTTCCAGAAGGTCTTCGGATGGGACAGGAAGAAAGCCGAGCATCATATGCTCGAGGTCCACAACAACGGTCGGAGTGTTCTTGTGCGGGACACACTGGAACGGGCTGAGCACTATGTTCACCTGCTGCAGCAATACAAGCTGCAGGCGACCCTCGAAAAGGAATGATCCGGAGTTCCGGAGATGGAGAAGGACACACTTGGAACTGATTGAGAAAACCAGCGGGAGGATAGTTTTCCGGTTTCACCAGAACGGCCGGGCGCAGCTGGTGAGTCTGCTGCAGTGTTATCCGCTGCCAGTGAAGTGGGACGTTGAATTGTCCCGCAATGATCCGGATGGTGAACTCGAGGAGGACAGGCAGTTTCTCGAAGAGACACTTGAGAAAAAACGAGAGGCCATGGCGGAGGGGCTGCAGCGCTTTCTGGATTCACCAACAATTTTTCAGAGCAGCGATGAGGGGGACTTTCTTCGCCTGCCGATGGATCGGGTTGATTGGCTTCTACAGGTTCTCAATGATTTGAGAATCAGTGCATGGCGTCTGCTTGGCTGCCCGGATGGCGATGAGAAAAAGGCCCTGGAGGAGCTGATCCAGGGTGAGATGCCCATGGAATCCATGCAGAAGGCGCAGTTGTTTATTCTGCTCGAACTCGCCGGTTACTATCAATCGGTTATTCTGGACGGCATTATGGATGAATGAAAGTCGCCTGATCGCCAGCCTGCCGTGTCCTGTTTTTAAACACGGTTATTTGTTTCCATGTGCATAGGCACCGCCCGCGACGCAGGCAACTCCAGGCCCGGTATATTTTCATTGATCTTTTTTCACACCTTTCATTCGGTTTTAGATTTTAATTGACAGCGCCGGGTGGCGGGATTTTCCTGTGAGCAATGAAATTGCCGCGCATTTCCTTACGGAGCGGTGGGATCACTGGCGGCCGCGGCTGCCACTCTTTCCTTCCCAGTTCAGGATTCACCCCCTTCCTTCAATTTTTTCCTGCACTATTACTTTGTTTTCAGTTTATGGCCTCAATGGTCTGTGTCGGGGAATCCTATTCCTACGATGCTGACGGGCAGTTGACCGGGGTGAGTTATGACAATGGTCTCCTGATCAGCTATGAATATGACGGTCGAGGAAATATTACCCGCCGGCAGGTGGCAGGGTTTCAGCCACAGGTCAGAATAGAGGAATCCGGTGCGACGCTCGAACTGGTTTTTGAGAAACCAATCGAGGGCAGGTATGAAGTCCTGAGAAGTCAGGACCTTTCAATATGGGAGGTGATACAGACCAGTTCGGGAACAGGAACGGCGCGGCTGCCGATCACTCCGGGAGAGGCGGATGAGGCGCTCTTCTTCAGAGTGAGATTTCAATAGTGATTTCCGGATTAAAATCTCAGTTTGGAAAGCGGGATAGTCATGGACAGGCAGGATGAAAGAGGGACAGATATGTTGAAAGGGTTTTATTCTGACAGGGGCTGGAGGCATTCTCAGGGACGACTGTTTCCTGGATATTTATATGCGATTCTGGCGATGCTGTGGTCAGGAAGCGCTTGGGGCCACGAGTGCGGACCGGGATTGAAATTGAAGGAGGGTGAAAGAGGGCTGATAGTCATAAAAGCGGATGTTTCTGAGAGCGAACCCAGTTTGTACAATATTATTGAATATCCCGATTCAAATGTTGCTGTGGTTTTTCCGGAGGAGCAGAACCTGCATATTATCGTCACCAAGGTGGAAGCGAGTTGG
>JAUIAG010000387.1 GCA_030425355.1 Verrucomicrobiia bacterium | reverse complement strand
GGTCTCGAACAGGAAGTAAAGGCAGGGCTCACTCAGAACCAGAAGGAACAGCAGTTTCCATTCACCTTTCCGATAATTGGCCCGTATGGACTTCCACGGGAAGAATGGCGCAGCGAGCAGGAACACCGCGCTGGCAACGGCAAGCCGGACCAGCATGACAAATATGGGGTCCGCAAATAGCAGCACTTCCTTGGTGAGGGAGAATGAGGTCCCCCAGAAGAACATCGCAAGAAATAACGCAGCGAATGGCATGGATCCGTCAGATGGGCAGAGAAATGGATTCGAATATGCGACGATGCGTTAGCCGCAGGGTCCATGCGGCTGGGTGAAGCAGCAGGAAATAATGTGGAACCGCGATGTTCAGGTGGATGAGGGATTATCTCCGGGCTGATCCTCGCCCTGGCTCTGATTGTTGGATGCAGGGAGTTCCCGGACCACGATGGGCAGGGATGACTCATGGCGTGAGTCGATCGCAAGATCAATGCTGTAATAACCGGGCTGCGGTATTTTCAGCTGATGGATATTGATAACCAGATTGGTGACTATGGAAGGCTCGTCGCCGGCAATGCGGACATTCAGGTCCCCCTGAACATCGGGCATTATCCGCTTGCCGTCCGCGTCAACGAAGGAAAGTGCGACCTTGTGATGCCCCTCCTCCATGCGGCTGAAACGGATCCGCATGGCAATTGTGCACTGCGGATGCGCCGACGGAAACCGCGACATATGCAGGGCATCAAAAGCGCCGAGGACGTTGAGCTTTCCACCCGGAGAAGTGGTGGCGGCATCACAGATTGAAAGGATTTCAACATTCATCGGGTTGTATCTTCAGGGGAAGGAATGATGATTTCCTATTCACCAAGTGCAAAGTCCCAGTCTTTCCATACCGGTTCATAGCCGATGGTCTGCAGAAAGCGGGCGACCTCTCCGGGTGCGCGATGGTCCGCAATATCGAACTGGCCCGTTGCTCCGGACGGGTGGCCTGGGTCTGCCGGTGCCGGATCATTCTCATGACTCAGGGCCAGCTGTCGCCCGCGGACGGTCTGATGAAGATTCTGTCGGCCTGCTCCGCTGTAACCCCCGGGTTCGGTGTGGCTGCCGGCGCTTGCATGGGTGATTCCCAGCGGCATCAAACCATCCCGGAGCTGCGAGGGTTCACGGGTTGAAAGCACAATTCCCAGATCCGGCAGGAACATCCTGAAGGCGGCGACCAGCTGAACCAGTTTTCTGTCACTGAGGATATGGCGGGGCTGAAAGTCTCCTGCACACGGACGGAGGCGGGGGAATGAGACCGTCAGACTGGATTTCCAGCAGCGATTCAGAAGGAAATGTGAATGGGCGGCCAGCGAGAAGGCCTCGGACTGCCAGTCGGCAAGTCCGAAAAGAGCGCCAATGCCGAGACGGCGGAATCCGGCGTCATAGGCGCGTTCGGGTGTGGCCAGCCGCCAGTCGAAATCCTTCTTGGGACCGGCGGTATGCATCTCGCGGTAGGTTGGGCGGTCGTAGGTTTCCTGATAAACCACCAGTCCCTCGGCGCCTGCCCGGACCAGTGGCTCATAGTCCGGAGACTCCATCGGACCGATCTCCAGTGCGACGGTCGGAATGAATTCCCGAAGCTTTCGGATGCATTCCTCCATGTACCCGTTGGTGACAAACTTCGGATGCTCTCCGGAGACAAGGAGGATATTGCGGAAACCCTGCTCATGAAGCACCCTTGCCTCGGCCAGGACTTCCTCGACACTGAGAGTCAGCCTGAGAATCGGGTTGTCCCGGCTGAATCCGCAGTATTTGCAGTTGTTGATGCACTCGTTCGACAGGTACAGCGGGGCGAAAAGTCGGATCACCCGGCCAAAGCGGCGGCGGGTCAGCTGCATCGACCGGGCGCACAGCTGATCCAGCATCCTCTCACCGGCATCGGAGATCAGACAGGCAAAGTCCTCAATCCGAAGCGCATCCCGGGACAGGCAGCGTCGGACATCCGCCTCGGTGGCGCGCGACGCGATTTCCCGCAGTCTCTCAAAGGGCAGGTTATTGAAGACCTCTACAAAACTGTTTCGGTAGTCAGTGCGGTTTTCAGTCATGTCACTTTATTCAGTATGCATGTGATTGGAAAATACTCGAACAGAAAGGAGGATGCCATTTCCCCGGGGGCTCGTCCGTGCTGTCAAGGGACGGAGGAACCCGGCGAAACAGCTGACAGGAGTATGGGACCCCGGATGAGGGAACGCGGCTACCTCTGGAGGCTTTTAAGGACGTAAGCAAAGTGCTGAAATTCTTGAGTTTTGCATCCATAAAATCCAAACTGGCTTGCGTAAACAAGACTTTTTGCCAATGGATTCAACGCGGAGGCGTAAAATGACGGCTGATCGAGGCTTCAAAATCGTGCGGGAAAAATACCCCACCGGAACCACCACATACCTCGTTCGTGGATACCTGGACGGCAAGCAGATCAAAAAAAGATCCAAGGACCGCGATTGGGCAAAGCAGGAGTGTGACCGGTTGAACCGGGAAAGGCTCAATGTTCAAAGATCACTCAGGCCAGTCCTTGCCGGGTTCGGAGCAGATGAAGCGATCGACGCCGAGAGAGCACTGAAGCTGCTGGCCGGCCGCGCCACACTGGAAGAGGCTGCCCGGTTCTACATGGAGAACAACAAGCTCGAGTCGCCGGGGACGACTGTCCGTGAGGCTCTCGATGAGTATCTCCACGAGCTGGACATGCGCGTGGTCCGGAAAACGATGCGACAGGCCACGTTTAAGGGCACAAAAAACCGTCTGCTCCGCTTCTTCCATGGCTGTGAAAGCATGCAGCTGAAGAAATTGAGCCCGGCATTCATCCTGACACGACTCGAGGCAGTTGAGAAGTCACTGGCTTCCCAGGACAATTCCCGCCGGTGTCTCCGGACATTCCTCCAGTGGTGTCTTGAGATCCCGCGGGAATACATCCAGACCAACCCGGCTGATCCGGTGAGGATCCGGAAGCCTGAACGGTCCGACGACATCACCGTTCTGACGGCCGAGCAGGCTGAGAAGCTCATGAGAACCGCAGAGGATTACCGGGAAGGGAAGATGGTGCCATTTTATGCCTTGGCCCTTTTCGTTGGGATACGCCCAAATGGCGAGCTTTCAAGGCTGACTTGGGATGACATTGATCTGGCATCGAAAGAGATTCATATTCGGAAATCAATAGCGAAAACGAAAACGCCAAGGACCATTCCAATACCAGACAATCTGGCCGAATGGCTTTTGAAATATCATGACCGCCATATTTACCCGCCGAGTTTTGAAAGGCACTTCCGAGCTGTCTACAAGTCAGCAGGTATAAAAAAATGGACGCAGGACCTTCTGAGGCACACGGCCATTTCATTCCTGTTTGAAAAGATCGGTGAGTTTGGAAGGACTGCCGAGATCATGGGCAACTCTGAGGGCATTATCCGTAAGAATTACAGAGGAAGAGTGGACCGTTCGACGGTAGAACAGTTCTGGAACATCAGACCCGGAGGAAGCAATGCCGAGGAAAGCTGAGAAAAAGCGAAAGCCAGAGACCATGGATTCATCTGTGGGGATGCACTTTGAAGAGCTGATGTTCAGATCCAAATTCAATGAGCTGCATTCCAGTATGATGGATGCTGCAAAATCCAATCCAGGAGTCATGGATTTGTATGTTGAAATAGCTGCTTCAATGGCATGGAATGTTCATTACTTCCGGGAGAACTACCCAGACGAAATCAAGAAGATTGGAGCTTCCAGAATGGACTGGCCGGTGATTCTCACATACCACAAAAAGTGGTTTGAAGAGATGTATGGATGCAAGCTGTTTGATACTCAGGACGCTGTTCATGGATTGAAAAAATATATCAATCTTGCACTTGGATATAAATACGACATCAACAAAGTGAAATATGACTCC
>JAUIAG010000386.1 GCA_030425355.1 Verrucomicrobiia bacterium | reverse complement strand
ACCGCTGGAGTGCAGCCCTCTGGGGCAATGCGGTCATTTCAAGAAAAATGCCCCCTAAGGCATTGTTGGCTATGCTTCGATGTTTATCCAGCCAGCACACTGAACCGATGGTCTCTGGCCCGATGAGAAGCCGGTATGAATACCGCCGACGTTCCAGTCCGGAAAGCCACTGCATCAAAAGCAATCCGGTAATCACGCCACTCAGGCCGTCATTCACCTGAAAAGGATGACACAGATGCGTGGAAATAATGAATTCCTTCCCTGTCTCTCCGGGAAGAAACCACTCGGCCACTTTGAGGTTTCCCTCGTAGTCACGACTGCGGATGTTGACCCGGAATTTCTCCGATGAGTCAGCCGCCAGCACTTCATCAAACCCGTACCCTGCCCCGAATTTCCACTGGCGGTCGTAGTAGTAAAACAAAAAGGGCGGCTCTTCGGGATGCCGATGATTCCTGATGACAGAATTGGACAGTGCCGCACGATCCACATACCCATCGTACGGGGGAGAATAGGAGGCGATGCACAGCGGATGTGAGTCGGTGTGAAGAAGGCAGTCGCCCTTCCCGTTCTCAACAAAGGCCTCCTCACAAACCCAGCCCGGGGGAACCACCCATCCCGAATGCTCTCGGCCGGACCGGAAATCATGAACCCTCAGCGGAAACCGGGCACAAAGCATCGACATTGCCTCGTCATAGCCAGGCGAAACAATGTGACGTGGAAGACCGGCAACCTCACCCATCAGTCTCCATGCGGAGTCTATGCTAGCCCCGCCTGCGACAGTCAATCCGCCAGTATCCATTGACCGCATTCCCTTCCTCCCGGTTCGTGGTCCAGTCGGATTCCCCGACGTGGATGATGGATTCAATCCTGAACCGGGATCCATAAAGCATATCTATCTCCTCACGGGGACTGAAGTGGACAATCCCGCAGTCCTTGAAATACCCGCGCTCAAAATTATCGTAGGAATTATCTCCAAGTGCCATCCCGTTGATCCGTTCGGGATGCCGGTCAGAGTACATCATCGAGAAGAACCGCCCGCCGGGACGGAGAACTCTGACTATTTCATCAAATGCATTTTCGATGACGACGCGCGTGTTGCAGAGTATGGATTGACGATCAAGAACCATATCAAAGCTGCCGTCATCCCAGGGAAGATCCTGAAAATCACCGGCCCTGATATCCCCGGTCAATCCCTCTGCCTGAAAACGCTGATTGGCGAAAGTGACGGCGGAAGTGGACCCTTCGATACCCGCCACCTGAAAACCTTCACGGGCGGCAAACCACAGATTATTTCCGGCTCCACAGCCCATCTCGAGTATGCGGATACCGTGCCTGTCACCGCGTCGCGGCCATGCCCTGAAGAGGTAGCTCACGACACTGTGGTGTGGATAGAGATTCAGGTGCCGTCCCTGTCCGTAAATCCTGTCCTCCCATGTACTTTGCCACCCGTCGCGGTCCGGCACCAGTGGAGTCACCGACTGCTCTTCATTGACTGTCCCGATATTCATAGCTGTATTCATCTATTGCCCTTTATCAATGCTGTGGATCGGCCACGGCGATTCCCGTCACAAAACTGACTATTTTTTCAATTGAAACAAGTTCCTGCAGCAGCTCGGCGGAAAGGTCGAAGCCGAAGCGGTTCTGCAATGCGAGGATGACCTGGACATGCCCCATGGAATCCCATGGCTCAAAGTGGCCGAGGCGTGCCTGATCCGGCACATCCCCGACGGGGATATTCCATTCTCTGGCGAGCACTTCACGAACTTCATGCAGGACAGTATTCGAGGACATTGTCAGCGATATTCTTTTGTTTATGTTTTATGTTTTTGTCGAAATCCTTCCGGCTCACAGGAGTCAGGCAGGCAGCCTCATCCCGGTCATTGATTTCAACAAGCTCGATCAGCAGCCCTCCAGTCATCACCGGAGACAGAAAGCAGACAGATTCACCCGAACGTGGCCCCCGGTATATATCTCCATCCAGGGGCTGAATGCCGTGACGGCGGAACCACTCCAGCGCGAAACCCAGATTTCCAACCCGCAGGGCAATGTGATGTATCGGATGTGCCGGGTGCCTCTGATGATAGGTGCTGAGCCGACTGTCCTCCGAGACAGGATCGACAATCTCAAGACGGATATTGTCTGATCTGTAATAATCACAACGCACCCCAAGATCCGGGACAGTCCCGCTCTCGCGCAGAGCCAGACCGAGCATCGAGAATATCTCAGAGATGCGGTCCGAGTAGCGCGATACCACACCGATATGATCAATTCCCATAACCGGACTATCTGCAAATCCGGCCGTCCCGCCATGGGCAATCTTATCTCTTCCGGGAACAAGCAGCCACGGGTCCAGACGCATCCATTCCTCCACCACCTGGTAGAGATCCTGAAGCCTGAAGCTCTCCACCCGGCAGAGCCCGGCAGTGGCGGACTGCACATACCCCAGTTCAGAAAACCGGCGGCCGGTCTCAGCGCTGTCGACACGGGCGTTCATTTTCTCGTTCCGCACATACATGAAAAACTCATTTCGCGCTGATTCCCCGTGCAGTTTTATCTCCCCTTCGAATCTTTTCCAGTATCGATATGGCACTTCCAGCTTCTCCTCGAGTGCATGCATGTGGACAACGCCGTCATGAAAGCTGCAGCCTATGGAAAGATGTCTGCCGTCACGCCGGACTATTTCGTTGAGGACGGACCCGGTTCCAAAGCTGGATCCGGATTTGAACTGACTCAGATCCTCCGCCATGCTGCCCCGGATACAGACACTGTGCCATGGAGGGCAGCTGGTCCTGCTGACACCGGGAAGAGAACGGAAGTATTCACTGAGACTTCCCGTGCAGGAAGGCGTGCGCTCAATGTCAAAGGTCTCTCCCTGACAGAAACCGAAGTTGAAAGCCGGCATGACCAGTGTGCCGGATGGCCCCACCACGTCTTCCAGAATGGCAACCACTCTCGATTCCGGCTTCTTCCACTGTGTGAAAGAAGCCATCGACGCGGCAACGTAAACAAGGTCGCCACGGCCGATGCCGACTGAATCGAGGCATTCACGGAACTGGGATTCGGAAAAGTGCAGGCCAGCCATTTTGGATTGCGGATCGATGTGTGAATTATTCACGGTGAGACTCCCCCGCTTTTTATGAACGCCCTCAGACCGCTGTCCCAGTGTTGCATGTCGGTCCCGTGCTGGGAGTAGAGAGCATAACAAAGACGATCGATACCGAAGCCGGCACAGCAACTGACTGCCGGTTCAGATTCGCAGCGGATATTCATGGATCGCCCAAAATGGTCCTGATGGATGTTGACAGAGGCTGCGGCAATAGTCCCATCGGGAGCATCAGCATGGAGGCGCATTTCCTTCTTGAGATCAAAACTGGTCTGGAAAAGCCTTTTCTCGACCGAGTTATTGAAAAAGAACGGATCCGTGGCCGATTCGATTCGCCCATCAAGCCGCAGATTCTCAAGCAGTGAACACATTTCCTGCTGCATCCACTGGCTGTAATTCCGGACAGTTCCCGCATTTCCGAGAACCACAAGCTCACGCATATGAAACTCCCGAAGACGCTGCAGTCCTGAAGTTGAGCGCCCCTCGTGTCGGAAGCAGGACTGGCGTGCCGTCACTTTCACCGAATCCGATGAAGAAGCCAGTCCGGTGTCACTCAACGCAGAGAAGATGGAACAGCAAACCGTCGGGGACATGACCTCATGAGTGGCCTCGAAAACTCTGCCCCCCGTGAACACATCCTCGGCAACACCCCCGTCCACCCGCTGCTGGATATCCCTTATCACCTGCATATCCTCGGGCAGGTGACTGACAAAACCGAGATGATGCGGGAAGGATTTGAGGTATCCGGTGCGGCGCAATTCACTCAGAGGTATCACCGCGGGAGTCACCCATTCCTCAAATC
>JAUIAG010000385.1 GCA_030425355.1 Verrucomicrobiia bacterium | reverse complement strand
CTTTCCGACTCTCTGAACACCCTCCTCACTCAGGCCGTTGATCAGTGGGAATGGTTTCCGGAAACACTCGGATCACTGCCGGATTTCCCTTCCGAGCGCGATGGCCTCATTCTTCAGCTGCTGGAGGCCGAACAGATTGATTTCTTTCTGTCCCAACTCCTCGATCCCGGGGACAAGGGACCTGCCGCGGCGAAAGTCCCGGAAATCAAGTGGAGCATCCCGCTGGTTCGCGCTTTGGCGAAATCAAATCGTCCGGACAGTATCCGGATCATGATTCAGCTCTGGAGCATTCACAATCTGCGGCTGCCGGTGATGGAATTCCTGGCAGAGTCCCCTGTGCCCGAGATGCTGCCGGCAGTTATTGAATCACTGGATCACCCGTCGCCGGCCATTCGAAACCACGCTCTTGATGCATTGTTGAAAGCCTCGCCGGCCCCCGCTCTGAACCTGCAGCAGACAGGGGCACTTGTCCGGAATCTTATGGCCCACCAGGGCGAATCACCCACCCGGGAGAAGATCAACACTGTCATCGGGCTGGTGTCCTCCGAACCGCCAGGCCTCACCGGCGCGCGTGACTTCGAGGGAGACAGTTTCAGGGACCTTGGACTGTTCCTGCATCAGCAGTTTCAGCAGCGCTATCCTGAGGACATCCGATTCCTGGAAGTCGATCCGCAGGACAACCCCGCAGAGTGGGCACCGGTTCTCGAATCGATCGACTGGTCAGCCGGGAACCCCTCTCTCGGCAAACTTGTGTTCAATCAGCGGCGATGTGCGCAATGTCACGGTCCGTCGTATTTCTTCGGTCCGGATCTCGCCGAAACGACCTCTGTCAGGATGGCACCACGGAAGCTCGCCGAGGAAATTCTCTTCCCACACAGGAATATTACGGATGGTTACCGGACATGGCTGGTGCAGGGAAAGGGATTCCAGTTCATGGGATTCCTCGTCAGCAGAAATTCTGAATCGGCGTTGTTCACCGCGGGTGCCGACACTGCCGCCCGCATACGCTTCGATGACATCAACATTGCTGCACCGGCACATTTCTCGATCATGCCCGGAGGACTCCTGGCTGGACTCGAGGGACAGCAGATCGCCGACCTCATCGCGTACCTCCAACTTCTTGACTGAAGAAATGCAGCACGCCACTATTGCCGGTATGATTAAGCCGCAGGGTTTTCTCATTGGATTCGGTGAGACATTTCAGGGGAAATGGACGACACCTGTCAGTCGGCGGCATGTCGTCCGCAGGTGAGACCACGCTGAATGAATTCCATGCTCAGAAAAGCAGGTGTGTTTACAGGCTTTTTTGCCATTATCGTGATTCTGCTGATCGCCTACACATGGCGCCGCCCCGTTTCATGGACCATGGAAGAAATAAACGCTTTCATTCTTGAGGCGTCGGAAACCTACCATGTGGACAGCAATCTCGTCTCGGCCGTCATCTGGAAAGAAAGCCGCTACTACCCCGATGCAACAGGCGCTGCCGGTGAACTCGGTCTGATGCAGATCAGAAATCTTGCCGCAAGTGAATGGGCTGAAGCGGAAAACATCCGTCAGTTTGAGCATCGACATGTGCTCCATCCCCGCACCAACACTCTCGCAGGCACATGGTATCTGCGCAAAATGCTCGACCGATACGCATCGATGGATGAACCGCTGGTCTATGCCCTCGCCGATTACAATGCCGGCAGGAAAAATGTCCTCCGATGGCTCAAGAGTCTCAGTAACACCAACTCCGCTGAGTTCCTCGAACTCATGGACTTCCCCACCACAAGGCAGTACATCTTCGATGTCTCCCAGAAATATCAGGACCTCTCGGCCGAGGATTCGATTCAGGATGACTGAGTCCGGCCATCACCGGAATAGATAAACTTACCGGCTCGCGGATCTCTCCGGTATATACCCGCAGAATGAAACAGGCGGATATATTCAAACACCAAAGCCAACTGATTTGAAATGAGCCGGCATGATGCAGCACGATGATGTTCTCTCACCGGGCCCTGATTGTTTTTGAGATTACCGGTCACCGGGGCTGGAGGCATTTTCATTGGGGTCCCTCACCGGCGCAGGCGCACCAAGCCTGAGATATATCCACTGCTCCAGCGGACGCAGTGGAGAAAGCATCCGATAAAAGGGCGAATAGATCAGACGCAGCCGCACGATCGAAAGGAACATCACCAGCGATGAGCGGAAGAGATGACGGGTGACCTTGGATCCCTCCTTGTCGGTCCATTCTGTCGGACACTCAAGAATGCGAAAGCCGCGGGCCCTGGCGGAAACCAGAAGATTCACGTCAAAGCTGAGATCGGCGATGGAAAGCCTTGGCAGAAGCTGATCGATGATGCGGCCCCTGAGAACCTTTGCCGGGCACTGCGTGTCCGCTATGCGAAGGCCGAAAAACAACTCCACGATGGCGTGAAAGACCCTGCTGGCAAATTGTCGGAGCCGCGTCTGTGACTGGTGCAGAACACTCCCCGCCATCCATCTTGAGCCAATCACAACATCGGGGGTGCTGCCAGCGCTCATCTTCTCAACCAGTTTCAACAGGGCCGGAGCTGCGGTTGCCCCGTCCGCGTCGACATAGCTCACGTAGTCAAAATGCTGATATCGCCGCAGGCCCTCGATCAGAGCGCCGCCCTTTCCCACTGGAGCCGCAATGTCTATGAACTCCAGATGCCGGCTCGTGGCCTGGTATCGGCGAACCACCTCCATCGTCCGGTCACGGCAGCCGTTCAACACCACGACGACAACATATTCACCGGGATATCCGCTTTCCAGATAATCCAGGTAATCCTCCAGTGTCTTCCCGATACGCTCTTCCTCATTATACGCCGGGATCAGGATTGCGAGGCTGCCACTGCCGTTGTCCATGATGGCCAATAATCGTGATTACACCTTCGTGCTTCAAGTCCGCACGCGGACCGACTCACTGCACTGGTTCTAGTTCCCGGAATTGACCTTCTGGAGCGCCTTGGGGGTCAGAACCCTGCCCTGAGGCGTGCGGTTGATGTAGCCTTCCATGATCAGGAAGGGTTCATAGACTTCCTCGAGAGTATCGCGTTCCTCACCGACTGCGACGGCCAGCGAGCCGATGCCGACCGGACCGCCGCCGAATTTGAAGGCAATGGCTTCGAGGATTCTCTTGTCCATCTGATCGAGTCCGTCCGGATCGATATCCAGCATTCGCAGAGCGGCATCGGCTACGTCGGCGGTTATCCTGCCATCGGATCGAACCTGTGCATAATCGCGGACACGGCGCAGCAGATTGTTGGCGATGCGGGGCGTTCCACGGCTGCGCCTGGCAATCTCCAGCGCCCCCTCCGGCTCAATGGAAACCTTCAGGATGCCGGCGGCCCGGATGACGATCAGACTCAGCTCGTCGCCGGTATAATAGTCCAGCCGCTCCTTGATGGGAAAACGGCTGAGCATTGGGGAGGTGAGCAGGCCGCTCCGGGTTGTTGCACCCACCAGGGTGAACCGGGGCAGATCGAGGCGGATGCTTCTGGCATTCGGTCCCTGGTCGATGAGGATGTCGAGCCGGTAGTCCTCCATCGCCGGATACAGGTATTCCTCGACTGTCCGCTGAAGGCGATGGATCTCGTCGATGAACAGTACATCTCCCGGTTCGAGGTTGGTGAGGAGTCCGGCGAGATCACTTGCCTTCTCAATAGCCGGGCCGCTGGTCACTTTCAACCCGGTCCCCATCGCCTGACTGAGAATTGAGGCAATCGTGGTCTTCCCAAGACCCGGAGGGCCATGCAGCAGAACATGATCCAGAGGCTCGCGTCTATGAAGTGCCGCCTCGATGGCAATATCCAGTCGTTCCTTCACGGCTGGCTGACCGGTGAAGTCAGAAAACGCCAGAGGCCGCAGCTGCTGGTCCGACTGCGGATCACCCGCCTCAA
>JAUIAG010000030.1 GCA_030425355.1 Verrucomicrobiia bacterium | reverse complement strand
AGTCCCAACTCCCGATACTCCTCCCTGCGGTCTTCTGTGTAGGTGAAAAACGGCCACCCGATTGTGGTGGAATCCCGATCCTCCGATCGCAGAGCCCTGAAAAGAGGCAGGACGGCAACATCGCGCTCGAATGGACCTGATTCGTCCTCGCGGCCACTCCAGAAAATGAATGGCCACAAAGCAAATCCCTTGTGATATCCATCCACTTCCTCCACTTCCTCCCATGAATTGATGACCTGCCTCTGATCCCGGCTCTCATAGCCGCCGAGTGGCCAGATGCCCCATCCGCGCAGCTGATCGCCCCTGCGGACATGGAATACCGGATACAGGAAATTCCACGTCTGGAAATCCTTTTTTTCCGTGCGCGCGTAGAGTGGAAAGAGCACGAAATGGATGTGCTTTTTGAACAGCCTGTTTTCAAGGTTGCCATATATCGGCACAAGGGCCCAGTAGCCGTCGGTCGTGGTGGTCGGCTGCTTGTAGAAAAATACCGGGAACAGCGTGACCCCTATTGGATGCTCGGGCGATTCAGGATTTTCCGGGTCGTTCGCTGTTTCAGTCATGTTGAGAAACTGCAGCAGCTGGCTCCGTGAATGTTCCCCGAAGCGGTTGCGGGTGAACAGCGGATAAAGGATGTTCTGCTCAGTCGCATCGGCTCCCTTGTCATGGGTGCTCACCCAGAAGGGCGCCAGATCAAAAAACTTCACATTGCCCGCCTGACCCGCCTGAAACAGTGGACCAAGATGCAGGTGCTCCAGCGGCGGTGGCTCACCGGCCCCGTCCACCGTGCTCGGACTCTGCCCCTGCACGTCCAGCAGTCCACCGGCACGGATGATCATCAATAGCACAAACGTCCTCAGGAACACATTCATTCCCCAGGATTCCAATCCGATCATTTCCCGCAGTTGCCGCATCTGATTTCACCGGAGGTCTCATCCTGATCCTGCCCCTGATCTGGAACATATGCGGACATTATCAGTCCGGCGTTCCGCCAGTTGATTAACCCCAGGCTCCCTCCATTCATACAGGTTCCGAAGCCCACTGAGAATACTTTATTCTGATTCGCCAAAGGGACAGGCCCTTTATTTCTACCAGAAATGGGGACAGGTACTATGTTCGTGGCGGCTCGGGATCAGGCATAAAGTACCTGTCCCCTTATTTGACTGCAGGAAAAAGGAGCCTGTCACCCGGTGGGTGGGGAGAAAAAAAAGACCAGGATTTGCCTGGGGGCAAATCCTGGTCAGCTGGTCTGTAAAACTGGACAGGCTAGCGGGGGCCTGTCCTGGACGCCATTGCGGTGTCCGATTGTGGATCTGTATTAGTCGCTACTGGAAGAATCTCCGCCCGGGACCATTGCTGTTTGCGAGAGAACACCATTTTTTTCTTTTTGACGTGGGAGGGATTCAGTGGATCAGTTGTTTTTTGATGTGTGGTCCCGGGGGAGAAAGGGATAACTCAGGCAGAGACCTCAGGAGAAAAAGGCCGGATCCGGATTTTTCTTCCGCTGGAGCTGGCGTCGCCGGATGGCGGCGAAGAGCACGAGTCCCCCGGTGGCGATGAGGGCGTATTCTTCCGGTTCCGGGACCGGTGTCATCTGCGCTGAAATTGATTCGAGGCCGAATCCGTTTCCGGACTCCCATGTGAGAGTGAATGTTTCACCTGCGAGGAAATCCTGGTTGAGGAGAAGGGAGTTATCCGATGTCAGATCGGCCTTGGTGTAGGTTTTTCCCGGTCCACCACCGAGGCTGAGGCTGAAGGCGTCATTGGCTGACTCGGTGAATCTGTCGAACTTGAGGCCGGTGAGGGTGCCGGATGAACTGAAGGAAAACTGCAGTCCTTCGGGAGAAAAAATCCCGTCGAAGGCATCCGAGTCATCTGCTCCTGGGGAGTCGATTCCGAATCCCGACCCGGTGAGGTTGAAACTCCCGCCGATGGCGACGAGGTCCAGTCTCACAGATGAGACCTCGCTGAATCCGAAGTCCAGTCCGTCCAGTGCCAGACCGGTTTCATTCTCGAAATCCCATTCCACCAGCTGCGTGACTGCGGCTGCAGAATGCAGGGAGAAGGAGGCTCCGATGAGGCACACGGCTGCCAGGATGGGGATCGCCCCCGGCCTGGCGTTGATCATTCCCCCTGATGTTGATGTTGGGGAAACACACACATTTTCACATTCCATTATTCTTTTTTTCATGGTCATGGCACACACATTCCTTTCACCGGATCGGGAGGACGGTCAGTGCAACGGATGTCTTTGTGGGGTATGGCTTGCTGAAAACCTCGGAAATCAGGAACCGGAATGGACCGGCATCGAAACAGTTGTTCCGTCGCCCGGATACTCACGAGTCTTCTGAAGCATTCATCTCAATCACATCTCATCACATTGCTCTGGGACACATTCATCCAGATCGTTTGATATTATTCACTGAACTGGCTTTTGGATATCAGTCGGCTCACAAGGTGGACACACACTTTTCACAACGGCCTGACTGACAACCTATAGTGATTATTTCCTTAAACCAGCACATGTCGGATGGCAAGAAAAAATTTGTAGTTTTTTTAATTAAAAATCTAAGAGAGAGCGGCGGGCTGTGTTTTATTGGAAAGGAACACTGAAGAATGGAGTGCCGGAGCGGTCGGGTGATGGATTTCCCCTGATGCTGAGACCGGTGTCCGAATGGAAGCAGAACATGAAAGTATTGATGAACGCGGGTATTGGAATGCGGATTATTCTGATGATGCTGACGGTTGGGATGACTATGACGGCTGGTGCTGATGAAGGATGGGAGCTCATGGATGCAGAGGGTGAGCGGTTTTTTGGGCAGGGCAGTTTTGAGAGAGCAGCCGCACGCTACAGCAGCCTCCAGTCGCCGCAGCAGACCGAAATTGAGGCACTGTGGACGAAATTCCGTACGACGGATGCCGGATGGAGGGCCAAGGCCTCCACGAATCAGGGAGATCGCCGGTGGATGGAAGAGGCGGATGCATCGTTGGAGTCACTGATACGTGTTGAGACGGGGGATGACCGACAGTCATTTGTCCGTGCGCACATCCTGGAATCCCAGGGCGATCTTGGTGTCATAAAAAGCGGACCATGGGATTCAGAGGCATGGGCTCCGCACTACCAGAGGGCTCTTGATTACTGGGCTGGAACCGAGCCATCGGAACGCACCAGAGAGAAGTATCTGGATATTGCCCGGCGGCTTTTGTCTCCCGGATCAATGGGCGCGGGAAGACTGCCTGAGGCCGGCAATGTCCAGAGTTCAGAAATGAGCCGGGTTGCCGAAAACGGTCTCCAAATAGCGGTGACCGATGAGGATGTTTCGTTCATGGCCAGATCTCTGGTTCAGTGGCTGCGGCGTCAGGGCAGGCCTGGAGAGACAGACAGGGCACACCGCTACCTTTCCAGAGCACTGGAAAGGGTCGCCCCGGGGATACATCGCTGGAGGCTGTTGAACGAGAAGGCCGATTTACTGACCAGTCCGGGAATTCCCTCAAGGGACGGGGATGGAAACTGGATCTATCAATCCGATTTCACGGCTGCGATAGACGCGCTCGAACAGATCATTCAGGGTGACAGGAATAATCAGTCCGGTCTGGTGGAGAACGCCCGGCGGCGGATTGAGGATATAAGGAAGGCCGAGATGCGTATTATTGTTCCGGGGTTCTTCCGGCCGGGGCAGCAGATTGAGGTCGGGACATGGTTCAGGAATCTGGAGAATATCTCTCTCACCATCCGGGCTGTTTCAGAGAACAGTCGGCTACGCCCTGGAGATGATCTGATCCGCCGGAGCAACGCAGGGGATATTTTCACTTCCCTCACGTCAGTACCGGTGCATCAGCAGATGATCCGGAATGAAGGTTATCAGGATCACCGTCCGGTCAGTCGGACAGTCACACTGGACAGTGGTCTTGATGCCGGTCTTTATGTGGTGGAAGTCCGGTCCGGTCAGGAGACGTCACGGGAGCTTCTGGTTGTCACCGGCGCCATGGCGGTCAATCAGAATCACGGTCAGGGCGTCAGTCTCTTTTTTGCCGACGCGGAAAGTGGAGCGCCCCTGGCCAATACCACCGTGCGAATCCTTCGTGGACTCAGAGGCAGAAATAACTCGTGGAGTTATCGCGAGTATCAGTTCCGGGCTGGTCAGGACGGTATTATCAAACTGACCCCATCGAATGTGGACCGTCTGGCCGAGAGCCAACTGCTGGTCCTGGCCCGGACGCCGGCGGGACCGGTAATCTATACTGATTCGGGTTCCATTCCCTACAGTCAGCTGGGAGGGGAAGGTCTTAAATTTTACTCCTATGCCGACAGGCCTGCATACAGACCGGGTGATGAGATTCACTGGAAAGTTATTGTCCGCAGACCGGATGGCGGGGGATACAGGGTTTTTTCGGGAACCCCGGTCGAATACCGCATAGTATCTCCGCGCGGGGAAAGTGTTGAGGAAGGAACCCTCATGCTCAATGATTTCGGGACCGCGGTTTCAAGTCTGACACTTGGGGAGGATCAGCCTCTGGGGGCCTACCGAGTGCAGTTCAAGACCAGCGGGGACAGGTACTGGGTCGCCAATGATGAACTCTTTCGAATGGAGGAATACAAGCTTCCGGACTTTTTTGTCGAAGTGGATGTTCCGGTGGATGAGGAGTCCGGTGAAGCGAAAGTATTCAAGCCGGGTGACCGGGTTGAGGCTGAAGTCAGGGCGGAGTATTACTTCGGGGCTCCTGTGCAGAATGCGGAGGTTGATGTTGTGGTGCGGCGGGCATCATGGGACTACCGGTGGCCTGAGCCGGTCGACTACCCGTGGTATCGGAGTGGTCCTTCCGGCGGTTTTGCAGGCAGAATCGCGGTTCCCGACCGTTTTCCCGGCGGTGGAGAGGAGGTCTATCGGGAAACACTGCGCACCGATGTCTCCGGCAGGGTAATCGTATCATTCGACACCGGAGACCTCGAGATCGGTTCCGACCATGAGTTCACCATTGAGGCGCGTGTGACGGACAGTTCGCGTGTTCAGGTGCTGGGGACGGGAACAGTGAAGGTGACTGAGAAACCATATTTTGTATCGGCTTCCATGGATCATGTCATTCACAAGCCCGGGGATCCGATCCGTGTGGCATGGAAATTCCGCGATGCCAACGGCAATCCCGTCAAAGTCACCGGGAGGGTCCAGGTGGCTCTCCAGAATGTGATTGAAAGGCCAGATCCACCGCTTCGTCCCCAGCCACGCCCGATGCGGCAGGGACGGATGATTTACCCGGGGCCGCCCCGGCCCGACACGGATATTTACCAGTATGAAGTCCTCACAACACTGGATGTGATTTCAGGAGATGACGGGGAGGCTGAAACAACATGGAGACCTGAGAAACCCGGTGTCTACCGGCTTCTCTGGGTTGATGAAAAACTGCCAGCCTACCTTGATCCGGAAACGTCCGTTCTTGCCTGGGTGCTCGCCGGGGACCAGGAAACGGTCGGCTATCGGAGTGGCGGAATTGAAATTGTCCTCGACCGGAAATCGGCTGAGTCGGGTGAAGCCTTCACATTTGTACTGGCACCCTCCCGGCCGGACAGTCATGTGTGGCTTGGGTATGAAATCGGCAATTCATGGATTGAAGAAGTGGTGCACATCACCGGAAACGCCCGGGTAATGCGCTTTGATGTGGACAGTGATGTCGCCCGGAATTTCTTTGTCCATGCCGTGCTTGTCCGCGACCACTCGCATTTCAGGGACATGAAGGAAATACTGGTCCCTCCTTCCTCAAAAATGCTCACCATGGAGCTTAAACCGTCCAGCCTTGAGTATCTCCCCGGCGGGGCTTCCAGCTGGGAACTCACAGTGACCGACCGGGATGGGAAACCCGTGCAGGGTGAGTTGTCACTCGCAGTCTTCGATAAAGCCATCGAAGCCATAGCCTCTGACCCGAGTCAGCCGATCCAGTCCTTCTTCTATGGAGATAAATACTACTCTGCTGTGCGGTACGGATCGATGAATGCGTTCGGGGTCTTCGTGTCGGATGACCCGGATGGAGAGGGAAGCCTTGCAATGGGTGGAGCGGGTTCGGGAAGGATGCTGTCTGAGACCCGCGCCAAGAATCAGCTCTATTTCGAGTCCGGGGGTGTTGCTCCCGAAGCTGTCGCGATGCGGAGCATGGCTGTCGCTGCGGATGGAGTGATGCCCGCAGCCCCGCGGGACCAGGGAGCAGTCGACCTGCCCGCGGTTCCGGTTCGGACCGATTTCCGCAAGACAGCATACTGGAACGGCAGAATCACAACCGATGCGGATGGTCGGGCCATGGTGGATTTCGCCCTTCCCGACTCGCTGACAACGTGGGTCGCACTGGGCAAATTCATCGACGGTAAGACGGCTGTTGCGCAAAGCCAGACTGAAGTCATCACCTCAACGCCCTTATCAGTCCGCACAGAACTGCCCCGATTCATGATAGCAGGCGACGAGGCCGTGCTGACGGCTCTTGTTCTCAATCAGACTGAGGAATCCCGGTCGGTTGAACTCGCATGGGACCTCGAGGGATCCGGCGTTGTGCTGGATTCATCTTCCCGGCAGTCGAAGGTTCTCGGTCCCGGTGAGGAAGGAGTCTTCGAACTGAGGACACGGGCCAATGCCGAAGGGACAATTGATGTCACTGCCACGGTGCGCAGCAGGGGCTTCCAGGATTCGACGGGCGATTCATTCCCGGTTTATCAGCATGGTATGGAAAAGTTTGTATTCCGGTCCGGAAAGCAGTCCAGTGGCAACGTACTGGAAGAGCTGACCCTGCCGGCCCGCAGGGCACCCGGTTCCACGCATCTGACAATCAGGGTCACTCCGTCACTGGCTGTCAGTATGCTGGATGCACTGCCCTACATGATTCAGTATCCATATGGATGCGTGGAGCAGACCATGAGCCGGTTTATGCCGGCGGTGGTGGTGAGCCGGACACTCACCGATCTCGGACTGGATGGTTCAGATGTGGCTGACCGGATCTTTGGCGGCATGGATGAGACATTCCGCGAGTCTGGAAAGATCCGTCCCGGTGAAGGGATGGACCGGTTGGATGACGTGATAAACAGCTCTCTGAAGAGAATTTATGATTTCCAGAAGCCATCCGGTGGCTGGGGCTGGTGGAAAGAGGGTCCTGAAGATCTTTTCATGACGGCTTATGTGGTCTGGGGTCTCGCCATGTCGCATGACGCGGGGCGGGGTGTTGATATCGCCGCTCTCGAGCGGGGCTCGAATTTTCTTATCAGCCGTCTTGGAACCCTCCATGAAAATCCGGACCTTCTGATCTGGGTGCTGAGGTGCCTTGCTGTATGTCACGAGAAGGTCTTTGCCGGCTCGGTTTTGTCACCTCTGCAGACTGAGGCTTTTGACAAGGCATGGGATGGGCATACCCGGCTCAATGCTTACACCAGGTCCCTGCTGGCTGTCGTGGCAGCCGTCCATGGTGAAATGGACAAGGCAAAGCTTCTTGTTCGGAATCTTGAGAATGGAGTGATCGCTGTGGATGGTCTCTCCGCTGTGAATCCGGGCGCCGGGCAGCGTGGACCATCCATGGTGCACTGGGGCCGTGACGGACTCTTCTTCCGCTGGTCGGAGAGCGCTGTGGAGTCCACTGCCATGGCCGTGGAAGCCATGAGTCGGATCGATCCGGAAAATCCGCTTCTCGAGCCGGCTGTCAACTGGCTTCTCGCCAACCGCCGCGCCGCCAGCTGGAACAACACCCGCGACACCGCCATGACAGTGCTGGCACTGAATCAATACCTGCGACAGTCCGGCGAGCTGATGCATCCACTTGACCTGACGGTTTCCTTCAATAACCGTGAGATTGCCGGTCTTTCCTTCGATCGCGCCAGTATTCTCGATGCCCCCGCTGCAGTGACAGTGCCCGCTGAAATGCTTCAGGACGAAACACAGTTCAGGATCCTCCTCAGCCGGAAGGAATCCAGGGCACCGGTCTACTATTCCATCGAGGCGGAATATTTTTCACTGGAAAAGCCGATTCAGCCGTCGGGAAATACTTTGTTCGTGCGGCGTGCTGTCGAGAAGCTTGAGCCGTTTCAGACGCTGTTGAAAGGGTTTCAGAATCGCGGGATAGCCCTTGGCGACAGACCCGTGGCAGTGTCCGGGGACGCCCTGAGGGTCAGTCTGATGGTCGAGGCCCGCATGGATCTGGAATATGTTGTGATTGAGGATTTCAAGCCGGCGTGCATGGAATTCACGACGCTGCAGTCAGGTGGCGGACTTTCACTGCGGCAGATGCGCCAGGACAGGCGCGGGAACTGGGTCCCGGCAGGATCCAGTATCCGGGCATACGCCGAGTGGCGCGATAACCGCGGGGCGTTCTTCATCGACAGGCTGCCTGAAGGCGTCTGGCAATTGCAGTACGACGCGCGCACCCAGGTTCCCGGGAGCTTCCATGCCCTTCCGGCCGTGGGAAGTGCGATGTATGTTCCCGAAATCATCGGCAACAGCCTCGAGAATATCTGGTCCGTCAGGGATCGGGAATGATGGCCCCGATTTCTGCCTGCTCACACTTGCAGGGACAGGGGATCCCTCTATTCTGAGACCATGACACAGACTGAACAATCGATTCATCAGGCACTGGTTGACCTTGAAGACAGTATTGCCGATTTGCAGAAAAACGGCACGAAGCCTGATTTTCAGGGACTGTTCAGCCGTCTTGATCAATTGACGGCAGAGCTGCCATCCGGAACGGACCCTCAGCTGCTGCATTATCTTCACAAGAAAAGCTACCAGAAGGCGCGGCTGTTTCTCGAGGGCCGGGATGCTGAAAATGCCAATGGCGGCTGTCTTCGTGACTGATTGTGGTCAGTTTACGGTTTTGTCCGGCATCAATGATCGACGATACCATAGCAGCCATTGCCACTCCACTGGGTGAAGCTGGACTGGCGGTCATCCGTCTGTCCGGATCCGATGCCGTCGCGATAGCGGACCGGATTTTCTTCATGCGAGGCAGCCGGGGAAGGCTGCAGGAGCAGCCATCGCATACGCTTCACTACGGTCACATCCGATACGGGGGCCGGGAGGTGGATGAAGTGATGGTTGCGCTCATGAGAGGCCCGCGCAGCTACACCCGGGAGGATGTGGTGGAAATTAACTGCCATGGCGGCCTGCTGACCACCCGCAAGGTTCTGGATGCGGTGCTGCAGTCCGGTGCCCGACTGGCTCTGCCCGGGGAATTCACCCGCCGCGCGTTCCTGAATGGACGCATTGACCTCGCGCAGGCCGAGGCGGTTGCCGATCTGATCCACGCCCGGAGCGAACGGGCGATGGAAGCGGCTTCCGAACAGCTTCGCGGATCACTGTCCAGGAAGATAAATACAGTCCGGGATGACCTGATGAACACCCTCGCACACGTGGAGGCCCACATCGATTTCCCGGATGAGGACATAGATCCTGAAACCTCCGATCAGCTCGTGAGGCGCATGGACGCCTCGGTGACATTTCTTGAGAAATTACTCGCGACCGCCAACGACGGGCGGTTTCTCAGGCGGGGAATTCGCACCGCCATTGTCGGCCGGCCGAATGCCGGCAAATCCAGTCTCCTCAACCAGCTGCTGGGAGAGGATCGCGCCATCGTCAGTGCCACGGCAGGCACCACCCGCGACACCATCGAGGAATTTGCTTCAATCAATGGCATTCCAATAGTTTTTATCGACACTGCCGGACTGCGTGAAACGGAGGATGAGATTGAGATGGAGGGAATTCGCCGCAGCCGCAAGTCGCTCGCCAATGCGGACCTGATTCTCCATATCATCGACCAGTCCGAAACTCTCAGCGAAGCCGACAGGCTCTTCGCGTCCGAATTTGAGAATCGACGAAAGATAACCGTCGCCAACAAATGCGATCTTCCCACTCAGGCGACTATCGCGGGTTCAGGGCCCGTGGTCCGCGTCAGTTGTGAAAATGGTGACGGGATCGATGATCTGAAAGCGGCTATCGAAAAGATGTTCTGGGAAAACTCGGTCGACAGTACGCAGGATCAGGTGATGATCAACGCACGCCATGAGGCCCAGCTTCACCGGGCGCTGCATGCTCTGCAGCAGGCCCGATCGGCGCTCCACGATGCGTGGTCGCTGGAAATTGTCGCCATGGAACTTCGTATTGCCGTCGATGCAATTGGAGAAGTCGTTGGACAGACTTCTACAGAGGACCTGCTCGACCGCATCTTCAGCCAGTTCTGCATCGGGAAATGAGGTGGTTTCTCCGAGAGTTATTTCTCAGCCCCTGAAAAAGGATTATCCGGATTTTCTCCCTGCAGCGGCTTAAGGCCACATGCACAACAGAACGTGCAGAAGCCTTCAGACACCCTGACAACATTTCAAATTCTGATTATGGCCTGATAAGGTCGGCCACGATACGGAAGAAAGTTTCACTTCCCTGTTCAGGAATGGTGGCGATGCAGTCAGCTTCCACGTATGCACCATCCTCGATGATTCCGGAAATGCTGATGGCAGCCTGATCCGGAGCAAGGTCTGTCCAGTATCCAATAGCTCCGGGACCTGATCTCTGTATACGGAAGGAGAGATCCATGGCGTCGGTTGGCCATGCAAACCGGAAAGCGATGGCGGGATTGCCCCGTGAATCAGTGACCGGTCGGGGGCGCGAGTAAGATGGATTCGCGACGGATGCCTCCGGACCAAATGCATAGCGGATGAAGTTCGGCACGCTGCTGCCGGGTTGGATCACATCCGGACCGGCAATCGACGGGGCTCCGGAATCAGCTCCAAAAGTCATCTCCGCGTAGCGGGAATACACCCCGCGTTTGCTGAAATCCGATCCGGTGATGAGGAAATCCTTGAAGATGGATTCTCCGAATGAAGTGGCGATGATACGGGCTCTGTAGCTTGCATCCGCAGGGTCCTCACCGAAGCTGACAGGGAATTCCACACTGTCCGATCCTTCAGGGATTGTTACAGTTGATGGGAGAGCCATTCTCACACCCGGTTCCCCTCTTAATGTGACAGTCAGGCCCCCTTCTGTTGCCAGGCGATCAGCCACCAGTCGCACATTCATCTGTGCCGGCTGTGAGACAATGCCGGAATCTGCCGTGATGAAGGCCAGCCGCGGCAGCAAAGACGGGTTGAGGTCGACGATCGCCGTCCTTTCCACACCTCCAGCCGATGCAGTCACCTGGGTGCGCGTTTCCCTCGAAACGAGTCGCGAGGAGATGGTGAAGAAGGCCCGGTCGGTGCCGGACTCCACCGTCACAGTCCGGGGAAGACTCAGATCACGGCTGAAAGTGTTCAGGAAAATTGTTGTCGGGACCATGGCAGTGTCATTGAGCCGCACTTCTCCTGTTGCACTGGCCCCATCCGTCAGAATTCTTGGATAAACAGTGAGGCTGCTCAGGACAGGTGCCGATGGCCCCGGGAAAACACCCAGTGTGGCGGAAACGGATTCCATTCCGTAGGAGGCCTTGACTGTCACTGCCGTCACAGCATCCACGTCCCCGGTCTGGATGGTGAATTGCGCGCTGGACTGGTTGCCGGGTATGTGAAGAGTTGGCGGAGTTGTGACCGTACTGTTGTCTGTGGTGACATCGACCGTTATTCCACCTTCCGGAGCCGGTCGGTTAAGATACACAGTGCCGGTTGATTCTCCGGATTCGGTGACTGATTCTGGTGACAGGCTTATACTTTCGAGGATGGACTCTCCGGCTGGAGGTGTGACTGTAAGCTCCGCCTCAAGCACGTCCCCGTTGAATCCGGCGGTTACCCGGTAGGAACTGATTTCCTGGACCGGGATTGTCGAAACATTGAAAAAGGCACCGGTGGCCCCTTCAGTCAGAATCGCTGTCTGAAAATCGTCATTCGTGCCATCCGGCGAAGAGATCATGATTTCGATTTCCAGTGGCCCCTGAGGGTAGGGGGTATCAAAAGTCACCAGACCAATTGAGTTCCGGCCGCCCTCCACCACTGAAGGGAGGAGTTGCAGACCTGTTAATTCAGGAAACTCCTCCTCGCTCGCGGTGGTAATTTCGATGAAGGCATGGCATTCTTCAAGACTGGCTCTGAACACAACGGCCGATTTGGCAGACTGGCCAGATTGAGCTGTTGCGGTCACAGTTGAACGCTGCTGGCCAGGCGTGAAACTCACTGTAGTCGGGTGATCAAGCATGCTCGCCGGAAACGACCGGAGAGGCACGACGGTGGTGACACCTGCTGGCGAAGGCTCAGGAAGGATCACCTCCAGTTCAATCGGTGATCCCGGGGTCACATCCGTCACTCTGCCGACAGGCCTGATTCTCAGGCATGGTGTGGACCGGTCAATTTCCACTTCAGTTTCTTCCACCTCAGTGATATCCAGAATGGATTGTTTCAGAGTGAAGTCCGGGGACTGGCTGTCAACACCCTGTGGCGCGAATTGCGTAATGTATATGTAGGACCTCCCCCGGCTGTCATCTGTAGTGTTGTTGGGATCGTGCAGGAGAAAATTGAGTTTTTCCGATTCCTGGGGCAATGCCCTCTGCAGTGGCAGTCCCGGCGCGGTTCCGACCGGCCCGTTGACATCTCCGCTGAACACATGACGCTGCTCATGGGTCAGGAAAATCGCGATCGTGCCAATGCCGTTCATAAGAAGAGGAAGACCTTCAAGAGTCTGTCCCCGGGGATAGAACCCTGTCTTAATCCCGCCCGAGAGAAAGCTGATGCTTGAATACTGTCCGCCGGCCCCGGGCACATTCGCTGCAGTAAAACGATCCGTAATTGAAATGCCCCCGCCTGAGGAATAAATCATCAGAAACCGCTGCTCACCCGTTGGGGAAATCAGATTGATTTCCATCTCATGTATGGCTCCCGGATAGTCCCCGAATCCGCCGCCGCTGAAGAAACTGATGTCATTTATGTCTTCCACGGCATCATCAAAAATAACAGAAGCCTCAAAGCTGTCGCCCACCTGAATCTCTTCATAGGTCCCATGCCATGGCCTTCCGGATGGCTGCTGGTCCCAGAATTTATAGGGATCAATCACTTCACCACGGAAGACGAACTTCCTTATAGCTGCCTCCCCGAAAAATGGGGTGAAAAGAAGAGCGAGGGCAACCGGGATAATTCTCCATGCCCGCATAGCGCCTGATCGGTTTTTTTTCATTTTATGTCCGGTAGAATATCCATTCGGGAAAGCTTTCCTTTTCTTGACGAAAATCATCACATCACAGGCTCGCTTCCCGCAGATATACCAGATTACCGCTGCAATACCCTGAACCTGTCTTGAAAAATATCGTGACGGCCCGGGGCAGTTGATGAAAAGAGGGTGAAACCTCAATTGACCAATGGCGTGGGGGAAAGAAGGGGAGGGAACGCGGCATCAGCATGGCTCCATACCCGGCGGGATGCAGGCATGGCCCTTAATGAATGTGCATCCAGTGCCGCGTCTGACGGGGATCAGTCGGAGAAATCAGCAGGCGAGAAGCCAGCTTCAATAATGGTGCAGGTCTGGCGGAAGGGGAGATTTCTTTTCATGAATTCACGGACGATTTCCGGTGAATCCGCCCCGGGGTTCAGCCAGTAGCTGCCGGCACCCTTTTCCTCGATCGCATCCATCAGGGGCATCAGTTTCTCCGGACTCAGATAAATGGAGAGGATGTCCGGTCGGACTGGGATATCCGACACGGATTGATAGCACGGAAAGCCCTCGATCTCTGATGCAGTGGGATGGACAGGATAAACAGCCGCTGCCGATTTGTTGAGCGCGCGAACAGCCTTGTTGGAAAAGCGATGCCTTGATGGAGATGCTCCGAGCACCGCTACCGATGAAGTGGCAAGTTGTTCACTCACTCCGGGACAGAAGGAATCAGGGACGAGATGGCTGGTCCGGATGCGGCCAGGGTGATGTGGCCAGTGGGTTACTGTTTGTATTACTGATTCCGAATGGGTACCGGGGATCGTTTTTGTCCACTTTGTAGCTGGGGAGTGGTGACCGGATTATGTCGGCTGCAGAAGGACTGGCCAGCGAGGCGCTTTGGATGTCCAGCCCCTGACGGCTTTCCGGTGCCGGTTCGTTGCGGACCACTACAGTGGTGACTTCATTCCTGCTTTGTCCCGCGGTCAGTGTCCCGTCAGCAGGCTTTTGGTTTGGCTGCAGAAGGATGGTTCCCACCATGATCAGCGCCGCAACCGATGCACCCGCAGCGGTCAGTCTGCCAAAGGTCCCAAACGCATCACTCAGTGCTGCAAATCTCTCAATCAGGGAACGGCTTCCCGACGCGACCGGTTGTGCGGATTCGACACGAATACGGTCCATGACGTCATCGGTCAGCTTTTCGAAATAAGCTGCATCAGGAAGATTGCTGCCCTTCCATGCGAGCAGTTTCTGAATGTCCTTCTCGTCAAGCTTGTTGTTCATTCTGAAGATAATCGTTCAAAGCGGCCTGGAGTTGCTGTCTTGCATAGAACAGTCTCGAACGCACCGTTCCGTTGCTGCATTTGAGGATCTCGCTGATTTCCTCATGCGACATCCCCTGAATGTCGTGCATGACAACGACTGCTCTATGTTTTTCAGACAGTTGCTGAATGGCTTCGTTCAATTTCTCTCTGAGTTCGTGAATATCGACATTTTTTCTCGGTGTCTTGTCGGAGATCAACTGAAAAATCTCAGCGTCGCTTTCCGCATCGTAATCAGCGTGATCGAAGCTGATGAAACGCCGTTTCTTCCTGGAATTGAGAAAATTGATGGTGAGGTTGACGGCGATGCGGTACAGCCATGTGAAAAAACCCGAGTTCTTTTTGAAGGACTTCAGGGCCTTGTAGGCTTTGATGAAGGTGTCCTGCGTGATGTCGTCGGCATCTTCATGATTGCCGACCATGTGGAAGATTGTGGAGTAGACCCTCACCTGATAGGTGCGGACCAGCTGACCGAATGCTTCATGATCGCCGGCCACAGCCCTGTCTATGAGGGCATATTCCTCTTCCCGGCTGAGGACGTTTTCTGCCACAGAGTCGGTCATTGCGGACTAATATAGCCTATCTGGGGAAATGTGTTTCCGTCAGTTGCGAAATAAATGCAATGAGTTCCCCGAGATTACCGGCCTCCCCATTGAGCTGTTTCAGGGACATTCTGGCTTTGTTCAACTCATCGTCGACCGCTGAGCAGCAATGTGCCACGGTCTTGTGCCGGGTCGCCAGACGATGAAACGCCACAAGACCATTTCTGGAACTCTCATGCAGTTCGCTGAGAATATCATCGGTTTGCTCAGGCGGCGAGGACTCAATGATATGAATGATCGGCAGGGTCAGTTTGCCTGTTTCAAGATCAGTCCCAAGTGACTTGCCGGCGGATTTCTCATCGCCGAAGAGGTCGAGGAGGTCGTCGAAGATCTGATAGGCGGTCCCGAAGCTCATCCCGAACTGTCGGAGGGCGGCTCTGACTGCAGGGTCGGACTGGTTGTGGAAGGCGCCCTGGTCGCAGGCGAGCCCGAAAAGTTCCGCAGTCTTCATGCCGATGACCTTGAAATACCTCTCGCGGGCGTCCTTGATCTGGCTTTTTCGAAAGTTCTGAATGATTTCGCCACTGCAGACAGTCCTGGTTGACTCGGAGACAAAGCGGCAGACCTCGACGGTTGGAAAGTCGGCGGCCAGTTTTAACGCATGTGCAAACAGACAGTCGCCCAGCATGACGGCTATCTCGTTGCCCCACCGACTGGCAAGTGTCGGTCGCGAACGGCGGATGTCCGCGTGGTCCATGATGTCGTCATGAACCAGCGTTGCCAGATGAATCATTTCAATGATGACAGCCACCTGGACGTGCTCCCGCCGTATTCCACCGGTTGAAAGGGCGGATAGGCCGACAAGCAGAGGTCGCAGCTGTTTTCCCTGATTCTCAAGCGCATAGCGGGCAAACTCGGCAACTTCCGGCTCAAACACACCCACCTGCCCCGAAAGGTCGTCCGATACCTCGTCCAGAAAGGGACGCAGCGGACTGGACAGACGGTCCCAGAACTGCTTCAGTTCAGTCCGGACGCCGTCTGCTGGCTTCTTGCGGGTGGCATCAGAGTCGGTGGCCAACATCGGGGGAAATCTATGGTTGACACCTGGGCAAGTCAAATCGATTGCCTGATCCTCCATGGTTTCCTTCCAATCCATTCAGTGTTGCAAAAATGAATTTGAATCTGAGAGATATCGGGAAGTCTGCGTCAGAATTCGGGGCTGCTTTTGAACTCCCGCCATTTGAGATCGAGCCTGAAGCAATCAGGTCTTCGGTGAAAGAGGCTATCAGCCGGGCTGATTCCGCCATGGACGAACTGGCTGCCCTTGACCACTCAACGAGGAATTTTGAGAATACTGCCGCCGCATTCGACCGGCTGCTTTGCGATTCCGGAGTGGTGGCCAGCCGGATCTATCTGCTGAAGGAAGTCCACCCCGATTCATCAATTCGTGAGGCGGCCACGGAGGCCATCAAGGAATTCCAGCAGTGGGCGGTGGGCATTGATTACCGGGAGGATGTCTACGAGGCTTTCAAGGCATATGTTGACTCACAGCCGGAGCTGGAAGGCGAGGCACTAAGATTCGTCGGGGATGTCATGAGAGATTACCGTCGCAGCGGTATGTCCCTGCCTCCGGCCGATCGTTCCCGCGTTGAGGCCCTGCGCAAGGAACTTGCCGATCTGGAAACCGATTTCCGCTCAAACATCACCGCGGCGAAAGCCGAGCTGGAATTTACTGCTGAGGAGTTGGCCGGTGTGCCGGAGTCATTCCTGAATTCGCCGGGTATCCGCACTGAAAAGGGGACATATGTCGTTCAGGCCAATATCACTTGGCATGCAATGATGGTCATGGATTATGCCCGGAGCGAGGAGACACGCCGTCGCTTCAATGAAACGCGGCTCCGTTTATGCCGCGAGGAAAACGGTCCGATCCTCAACCGCATCCTCCTGCTGAGACAGGATATCGCTTCCATACTTGGTTACGACAGCTGGGCCGATTACCGCACCGAGGTGCGGATGGCCGGCACCAGCAGTGCGGTTCACTCGTTCCTGAACGAACTCCGCAACGGCCTCCGTCAGAAGTTCCTCGGTGAAATCGAGTCATTCCGTAAAATAAAGGCCGAATCCACCGGAAATCCCGGGGCAGAGATCCATCTCCATGATTTTCGTTTCTACCAGAATCTCTACAAAAAGCAGGCGTTTCAGGTGGATGACGAGGAATTACGGAATTTCTTCCCCTATGATCGGGTGCTGCAGGGGATGTTCGACATATTCGGGCTGGTTTTCGGTATCCGGCTGGAGCGAGTAGACCCGCCCGTGAAATGGGTGGACGACCTTGAACTCTACATGGTTCGCGATGAGGAATCCGGACGGCCTCTCGGGGCTATGTATCTCGACATGTTCCCGCGTGAAGGGAAATTCAATCACTTTGCACAGTTCGGGCTGATTCCCGGTCATCGGAGGCGCGACGGCCTTTACCAGTGCCCGGTGGTGGCCCTCATTTGTAACTTTGCCCTGCCAGAAGAAGGAAAACCGTCTCTTCTGACCCACAACGAGGTGGAGACGCTGTTTCACGAGTTCGGGCACGCCATGCACAGTATCCTCACTCAGGCGGAAACCAACCACTTCTCGGGCACCAGCGTCGACCACGATTTTGTCGAAGTGCCTTCGCAGATTCTCGAATTCTGGGCCTGGGACAAGGCGGTGCTGGACCGGTTCGCCCGGGATCATCGGGATGACACCCGCACAATTCCCGCCGATCTTCTCGACAAAATGAAGGACGCAAGCAAGGCCGTGAAAGGAACTCACTACACCCGTCAGGTTGCCTTCAGCCTGCTGGACATGAATCTTCACCGCCACCGGAACAGGGACGAGACAGTCGATGCGATCGATGAAGCCAATGCCATTCTCAACGACGTCTTTCTTCCCCAGCCCGAGGGCGGCGCATTTGCGGCCTATTTCGGTCACCTCAGTGGCTATGATGCCGGCTACTACAGTTACGCATGGGCTGACGCCATCGCCGCCGACCTCGATACGGTCTTCCGGGACAGCAGCAAAAGGTACCTCAACCCGGGTGACGGCCGGCGATTGAGGGAGAGCATTTTTGCACCGGGGGGCTCTCGTGACCCCAACGAGCTTGTGAAGGAATTCCTCGGCAGATCATCCAGCCTCAAACCGTTCCTCGAGTCGATTGGAGCGGCCGCCGACAATTGAGATTCACCGACATTCTCATAAAAATCCCCGACGGGGCTTTTACTCGGGCGTAAAGTTGCCTATGTTTTGCCAAATTGAAACTCTCGACGACTATGGACGAAACCAAGCATAGCTGCAGATGGATCCTGTCCATGGCTCTGGTGATAATCGCGGTTCTGGCCTTTCCCGGCTGCGGGCCCCGCACCACTGCCGTGGACGAAGGAAATGCAAATCAGACCCTCTACATCACCGTCGGAGCTGAACCCGAGAATATTGACCCTCATGTCGTTTCCGGTGTTCCGGAACACCATATCATCACTTCGCTGATTGAAGGACTGGTGGCTGAGGATCCCAGGGACCTTCATGTCGTTCCCGGCGTCGCCGAGTCATGGGAGGTGTCAGAAGACGGCCTCGTCTACACCTTTCACCTCCGGGACGACGCCATGTGGACGCATGGCCGCGCCGTCACCGCTGATGATTTCGTTCAGTCCTTTCGCCGCATCCTCACGGCTTCTCTCGGCTCCACCTATTCCTACATGCTCTTCCCGATGAAGAATGCCGAGGAGTATCTCAATGGCACAATCACTGATTTCTCCGAGGTCGGATGCCGTGCCATCGACGATCGGAATCTCGAAATCACCCTTAAGGAGCCGACTCCCTATTTCCTTTCCCTCCTGAACCACTACACATGGTTTCCCGTCCCCATGGACGTGGTCAAAAAGCATGGCGATCCCTACCTTCCCGGGAACCGCTGGACCCTCCCCGGCAATTTTTCCGGCAACGGCCCGTTCAAACTGGAATCATGGGAGCAGAACAACAAACTGGTGGTGGTCAAAAGCGACACCTACTGGGACAGTGACACCACCCGCCTCAACAGCATTGTCTTCAGACCCATGGAGAAGTCCACTTCGGCTGAGGCCGCTTTCCGCACCGGGCAGCTCCATAACATTTACAACCTCCCCCAGGACTTCATTGCCATCTACAAACGGGACTTTCCAGAGGTGCTCCACATGGACCCGCATCTGGCTGTCTACTTCTACCGCTTCAACACCACCCGCGAACCGCTGAATGACCCCCGTGTGCGCAAAGCTCTGGCAATGGCCATCAGCCGGCAGGAAATCGTCGACAATGTCGCCAAGGCGGGGCAGCCCCCGGCTCTCTCCATGGTGCCCCCCGACTGTGCCGGATATACATCCCGGGCCCGGATCGAGGAGAATATCGAGCAGGCCCGGAAACTTCTCGCCGATGCCGGATACCCCAATGGCGAAGGATTTCCCGATGTTGAGCTGCTTTACAACACCGATGAGGGCCACCGCAATATCGCTGAAGCAATCCAGCAGATCTGGTCGAGGAACCTCAATATCAATGTGACCCTCGATAATCAGGAGTGGAAGGTCTACCTCGATTCCCAGAGGAGTCTCGATTACGGCATCTCGAGGGCCGGATGGACCGGAGATTATCCCGATCCCAATACCTTCCTCGACATGTGGACCTCATGGAGTGAACAGAATCAGACAGGGTGGTCCAATCCGGAATACGACCGCCTCATCCGCGAAGCATCCAATGAGCTCAATCCGGAGACCCGCTACGAGTATTTCCAGAAAGCCGAGGAAATTCTCGCCGATGAAATGCCTGTCATGCCGATTTATTTCTACACCCGGGTATACGCCCTGCGTCCCGAGGTCAAGGGATGGTATTCCAATCATCTGGATCACCATCCCTGGAAACACATTTATCTGGAGCCCTGAGGCCCTGCGTGTGCGGAGGACTGCACCGGTTCCGATGGCCACAGATCACTCGATGGATCCATGCTGAAGTTTATATTCCGCCGAGCCCTGGAGTCCGTAGGCGTGCTGTTGTGCGTCTCGCTCATCACATTCTACCTCTCCAAGGCAATACCCGGCGGCCCGTTCGATCAGGAAAAAAAGGTCCCCGAGGCTGTCAAAAAACAACTCGAGGCCTACTTCGGAATGGATGAGCCGGACTGGAAACGCTATCTCACCTACACATTCCAGTTTCCCTCCCTTCCTTCCACCAAGTTCCCCAACCGACGGGTGGGCGAGATGATCGCCAGCAAGTTCCCCGTGTCTCTCGAGCTTGGTGCCTATGCGCTGATCGTGGCGCTCGCCCTGGGTATCCCGTCGGGGATTCTTGCTTCTCTCAAACCCAACACGGCACTCGATTATGTGCCCAGTTCCCTGTCGATGGTGGGGATCTGCCTGCCAACCTTCGTGATGGGACCGCTGCTGGTGATAATCTTTGCCGTGCAGCTGCGATGGCTCAACGCCACCGGCTGGGAAAATCCATCCGACAAGATCCTGCCTTCGCTGACACTGGGATTCTACTACGCCGCCTATGTGGCACGCCTGACCCGCGGCGGCATGCTGGAGGTCCTCAATCAGGATTTCATCCGAACAGCCCTGTCCAAGGGCGCCAGCATGGTTTCGGTCATTTTCAAACACGCACTGAGGGGCGGCCTGCTCCCGGTGGTTTCCTTCCTGGGCCCCGCTGCTGCCGGACTTATTGCCGGGTCCTTTGTGGTGGAAACCGTTTTTGCCATCCCCGGCATGGGGCAGGAGTTCGTCAAGGCCGTCAGCAACCGCGACATCACCTTCATCACCGGCCTCGTGCTGTTCTACGCATCTCTCATCATCTTTTTCAACCTCCTGGTGGACATAGCCCAGGTTTTTCTCAATCCCAAACTCTCATTCAAGGACTGAGTTCCCATGACCCGGCTCGTCAATCCCGCCAAGCTGCAGAATCTGGAAAAGGGTGAATCACTCTGGGTCGGGGCCTGGTACCGCCTCCGTCAGAACCGGATGGCCATGTTCAGTGCCGCATTCATCCTGCTGCTCGTAATGCTGTGCTTCGGACTCCCGCTCTTCATAGACCTCGACTACAAGGGAATCCAGTCCGAAAAATACTTCACCCCTCCCGGCCAGGAATACCTGATGGGCTCAGATCATCTTGGGCGGGACCAGTTTGCACGGATTCTCTACGGCGGCCGGATTTCCCTTCTGGTGGGCATGGCGGCCACCCTCGTCTCTCTCACCATCGGGATCTCCTACGGCGCGATCTCAGGCTATTTTGGAGGCCGCACTGATCGGGTGATGATGCGTATCGTCGATGTCCTCTACGCATTGCCCTTCACCATGTTCGTGATACTCCTGATGGTGCTTTTCGGCGACAATATTCTCCTGATGTTCGCTGCCATCGGGGCAGTGGAATGGCTGACCATGGCCCGTATCGTCCGCGGTCAGGTCATCTCGCTCAAGAAACAGGAATTTATCGAGAGCTGTCACTCACTCGGGCTCAGGGCCCCCCGGATCATCTTCCGGCACATGGTTCCCAACATCCTCGGCCCGGTTATTGTCTACACCACACTGACCATACCCGCCGTCATGATCCTCGAGTCCTTTCTCAGCTTCCTCGGACTGGGGGTCCAGCCTCCCATGACTTCATGGGGAACGCTTATCAAGGACGGTGCGGACAGAACCGCTGTCGCATGGTGGATGCTGGTCTTCCCGGGAGCCTTCTTCGCGCTCACTCTTTTCAGCTTCAATTTCCTCGGTGACGGCCTCCGTGATGCCCTCGATCCGAAAACAACCAGAAAGGGCTGACATCCATGGATAATACACCTGCATCCCCGCTGCTTGAAGTCCGCGACCTCACCACCTACTTCGATACCCGTCTGGGAACAGTGCGGGCCGTGGACGGCGTATCCTTCTCGCTGCAGAAAGGGCAGACTCTGGGCATTGTCGGTGAATCCGGCTCAGGCAAGTCTGTCACCTGCTATTCAATGATGAAGCTGGTTCCGATGCCGCCCGGCCGCATTGTCCGCGGCGAGGCACTTTTTCAGGGACGTGATCTGCTCACCATGAAGGACCGCGAAATCAACTCGATTCGCGGCCGGAAGGTTTCCATGATCTTCCAGGACCCCATGACATCTCTCAATCCCTACCTGCGGATCGAGACCCAGCTGATTGAACCACTGCTGATTCACCGGATTTGTGGGCGCGATGAAGCCCGCAAAAAGGCTCTCGAGATGATGGACGCCGTGGGGATCCCCGACGCCCGCAACCGCATCCGGCTGCATCCCCATGAATTCTCCGGCGGCATGCGGCAGCGTGTGATGATCGCCATGGCTCTCATCGCCCGGCCGGATCTGCTTATCGCCGATGAGCCGACCACCGCCCTCGACGTCACCGTCCAGGCCCAGATTCTTGAACTGATCAAGGCCATGCAGCGCGAGATCGGCATGGCCGTGATCCTCATCACCCACGATCTCGGTGTGGTCTCCGGTTTCTGTGACCGTATCAATGTCATGTATGCCGGGCAGGTGGTGGAATCCGGCACCGCGGATGACATTTTTTATGACGCGCGCCACGCCTACACCCGGGCCCTGAAGAAGTCCATCCCTTCCACCCAGGAAAAGGGAAAACGTCTCTACACCATCCCCGGTGCTCCGCCCCGTCTGGTCGGGGAGAGACCGCCATGTGCCTTCGCGCCCCGCAGTGATCTGTCCTTCTCTGACGAGGAAGCCGCGATGGAAAGCCGCTTTGTTGAGGTGAGTCCCGGGCACTGGGTCGAGGTTCACCCTTCCACTGTTGAAAACTACCGCGATTACCTGACAGCATGACCGCTCCGACCGACACCAGTCCGTCCCCTGCATCCAATCCGGAGGATCTCCTCGTCCTGAAGGATGTCCGCATGTGGTTCCCTCTGGGAAAAAAGCTCTTCTCCCGTGAACCGGAAAAGGTGGTCAAGGCGGTTGACGGCGTCAGCCTGAGCATTCGCCCGGGCGAAATCCTCGGACTGGTCGGTGAATCCGGCTGTGGCAAGACAACTCTGTCCCGCGCCATCATGCAGCTGATTCGTCCCACATCAGGATCCATCCTGCTCAACGGACAGGAGCTGACCGCCCTCTCCGATGCCGAGCTTCGCACCATTCGTCCGAACTTTCAGATGATCTTCCAGGATCCCTACGCTTCCCTCAATCCGCGTCTGACTGTTTTCGATACCCTGGCCGAAGCCGTCAGGGTCCGTCATCCCGTCAAAGGCGACGATCTCCTCAATCGCGTCGCCGCTCTCATGCAGAAGGTCGGTCTCCAGCCCGACCAGATGAATAAATACCCGCACGAGTTCTCCGGTGGCCAGCGACAGCGTATCGCCATCGCCAGAGCCCTGGCCCCCGAACCAAGCCTCATCCTCGCCGACGAACCGGTCTCCGCCCTCGATGTCTCCATTCAGTCCCAGATTCTCAACCTGCTTCTCGATCTGGTTCGAGACATGTCCCTGACCATGATCTTCATCTCCCATGATCTTTCGGTGGTGAAGTTCATTGCCGACCGCATCGCCGTCATGTACCTCGGCAAAATTGTCGAACTCGGGGAAGCCGTTGAAATCATGGAACGGCCGCTGCACGCCTATACCCAGGCACTTATCAGCGCAGTGCCTCACCCCGACCCCGAACTCGAAAGGAACCGGCGCAGAATTGTGCTTCAGGGAGACCCGCCTTCTCCGATTAATCCACCAGAGGGATGCGCATTTGCGGCTCGCAGCTGGTTGCCTCATACGGACGAACAGGCCCGCCAGCCAGGTGCGTTCAGGGAAGTGGAACCCGGTCACTTTGTCGAAGTGCACCCGGCAACAGTGGAAAACTATCACGAGCTACTTGCCAGAGGTAATGCCTAAGTCGGTGTGGATTGACACTACAAATAAAACTGAAAAACGGGCCGGCGCTATCCTTGTCCTCGCAGCCCTGATGACTCTGATGGGTCTTGCCTTCACCGGGTGCAGTACGGAGGAGGTCAGAGCCAGGACGGCATCGCAGCCCGAGTCCGACCGGAACTCGGATGAGATCACGGCGGCGGATCAGGAAAATATCCGCGAATTCGGGCAGCTGCTTCAGGATTCCATCGCCGACGGGGATCATAATCCACTGGTCCAGGCATTTCGCCTGCCCGTAATTCTGGAAACCCATCTTGCCGAATATCCGCTCCGGGCCGAAGTTCTCCAGGATGTCAGTTACAACGCCGACCTGCTCAAGCGCAGCCATCTGAAAGCATTTTTTCACGGGAATCCCCGTTTCATCCGCCCGGGGCTGATCGATGACAAGCCCACCGCACTCTTCCGGTATCATGTCGAGGACAGCTTCGAATACCTTGAAATGATTCTCGCCCGCCATGGATCAGAGGACTGGACAATCATCGATACTTTCCGCCATTCGAATGCAGAATTCTTTTCCAGACAGCTCCTTGCCATGGTGCTCGAAACCGTCAAGATCAGGGATCAGGTGTTCATCGCCTCGCTCCTCCATGAAAACCCCGGGCAGGCAGAGGAGCTCATCACGGCACTCCTGATCTCCCAGGCGGAATCCCTGCGTCTCCGGGGGTATTTCGCCGAAGCCGGTGAAAAGCTGGGCAAGATACCGGAGGCCTTCAAAAATCATCCCGAGGTGCTGCTGGCGGGCATTTCCCTGCTGACAGCCGACCCCGGCCCCCTCGACCCGGCCGGTGAATGGAAAAAGGCCGTCAGTGACTTCCGGCGGAAATTTCCGGACTCACCTGCCTCCCACATCCTCGGTTACAGACTCGCCTGTGCGGAAGAGAATTTCAGGGCGGCTCACAAGGCCCTCGACAATCTGGAAAAGATCATCATCTCCGACCCTTACATCGCATTAGAACGGGCGATTCTCTGGAGCCAGCAGCAGGATTTCACAAAGGCCATGAATGCCGCACAGGAGTTTGTGGAGATTGAACCCTCAAACCGGTTTGCATGGATGGCTGTCTTCCAGATTGCATGCGACTCACAGAACTTCGAGATGGCACGCAAGGCACTCGCAATCCTCGTCCGATGGTTCGATTTCAATCCCGATCAACTCGCCAGAGACCCCCGCTACAGGCCTTTTTTCCAATACCTCATCGGTTGAGCCCGCAGCTTACTGCCGGCCGTTCTTCTCCCTCCCCGACCCGTTGAAATAGCTTTGTCATCAGCCCCTGAGTCTGGTAGGACAAACCCCGTGGGTGATGAAATTCTGCCAAAAATAGGCATCCTGGGCTCCGGCAAAGGGTCCAACTTTGGTGCCATACTCCGTTCAATCCAGAGCGGTGACCTGCCGGCACAGGTTTCAGTGGTTATCAGTGACGTCGAAGGCGCCGGAATTCTCGACCTCGCAGCTGCCCACAATATTCCTGCTCATTTTGTTGCTCCGGGAAAATTCCGTGCACGACTCGACGAGGAGGCCGAGTCTTCATGTATCCGTCTGCTCACTGAACACGGGGCCCAGTGGGTCGTCCTTGCCGGGTTCATGCGCGTGCTCAAAGGGGCCTTCCTCGAAGCCTTTCCCGAACGGATTGTCAATATCCACCCCTCGCTGCTCCCGTCCTTTCCTGGCCTGCGAGCCTGGGAACAGGCCTGTGACTACGGTGTCAAATATACCGGTTGCACGGTTCATATGGTGGATCGCGGCATCGATACCGGCACAATCCTCGCGCAGGAGCCTGTCCCCGTCCTCGATAATGACACTCCCGACAGCCTCCATCAGAGAATTCAGCAGTCTGAATGGATCCTTTACCCGGCTGTCCTCAAGGCCCTCGTCTCAGGCCGAATCACCATCAGGGGCCGCAACGCCTTCTGGAAGCGTTAATCCCATCTCCAGATATTTTCCAGCATGAATAATTCAAATAAACTGTTGCTCGGCCTTCCCAAGGGAAGCCTCCAGGAACCAACCCTCGCCCGCATGGAAAAGGCGGGATTCAGGATATCGGTCAGCAGCCGGTCCTATGTCCCGTCCGTCGATGATAAAGACCTCGAAATCCGGCTCATTCGTGCCCAGGAAATCAGCCGCTACGTCGATCATGGCTATCTCGACTGCGGCATCACAGGATTTGATTGGATCCGTGAAAACCAGTCCGATGTCGAAGAGATCGGCGAGTTCCGGTTCAGCCGCGCCACCAGTCAGCCCTCGCGCTGGGTGCTCGCGGTGCCGGAAGAATCATCCATCAGGTCTGTCGCCGATCTCCAGGGAAAAACCATTGCCACTGAAGTGGTCCAGATCACCCGCGACTACCTCGCGGGCCATGGCGTCGAGGCCAATGTCGAGTTCTCATGGGGAGCCACCGAGTTCAAGGCCCATGAACTGGTCGACGCCATCGTCGAACTCACCGAAACCGGTTCGTCCCTCCGCGCCAACAGGTTGCGCATCGTCGATACCCTCCTCGAATCCACCCCGAGACTCATCGCCAACAGGGATGCCTATCGCGACCCGTGGAAAAAAAAGAAGATCGACACCATCGCACTCCTCCTCCGGGGAGCCCTCGAAGCCGAATCCAAAGTCGGCCTCAAACTCAATATCGAAGAAAAAAATCTCTCTATTTTGTTGCAAAAACTTCCAGCATTGCGTAATCCAACCATCTCCCATTTGAGTATGGAAGGGTGGGTGGCTGTCGAGACTGTAATCGACGAGTCTGTTGTTCGTGAGATCATCCCCCTGCTCAAGGAGGCACAAGCCGAGGGAATTATTGAGTATCCACTCAATAAAGTGGTTTACTGAACCAAAACAGACTCGAACTGAATCATTAGTCGATAAGAGATACATTTCTATGGGATCGTTGAAAAAACGTCGGAAGTCGAAAATTAACAAACACAAACGCCGTAAGCAGCTCAAGGCCAACCGCCACAAGAAGCGCACCTGGCAGAAGTAACATAGCCCGGGGCCATCCCGACCACGGCCCCTCACCTCCTGCCTGTCTCCCTCAGGGAGCCTCCCCAGGAATTTACCACTTAACAGCCGGCGCCCTGCCCCAGGCAGGGTCCCGGCTTCTTTATGCCCACCACCCAACAGGGTGCCAGCCTCCTTTTTCATGTCCTGTCGCCTGCCCGGTGCCAGCCTCTTTTTTCTTAATTTTCTGCTTTACACTTATTCCTATATCCTGTATGTGATTTTCCAGTATGAGAACTCCAAGGAGTGCCTTGGTGCTGGGCGGCCGGCCCCAGTACTTTCATGTGATCAGCCGGATTGTAGGGCGTGCACTTATCCTCGGTGAGCAGGAAAAGAGCTTTTTTCTCAACACCCTCCGCCGATTTGAAGGCTTCACCGGAGTTGAGGTCCTGAGTCTGTGCATTATGGACAACCATTTCCATCTGCTGCTGTTCGTTCCTCAGAAGCCGGAGGAAATTCCCGATGAGGAGGTGATCCGCCGGATGCGCCT
>JAUIAG010000384.1 GCA_030425355.1 Verrucomicrobiia bacterium | reverse complement strand
GAGAGCCTCTACAATGTCGTCATGCCTGGCCTGTCCGGGGAGAGGAAGCGGCAGCGGCTCTTCTGGATGCTGTCCACCAGAGGTCATATCAGCGATGAGGAAGCCATGCCATTCCTTGAGATCGGGAGATACTGCGCCCGCCGCGTTCAGGACTGGTGTGCCACCCGCCCATCGACCGACCACGAAGAGTGCCTCACCGGCCCTTTTGAAGCCCGCTGAAGCGGTTGATTCCTGCTCACACTCTTCCATTGTCGCGGGATTTCCCTCACAGGGAACTGCCCTCAATCGGCGCATCCGTTCCGCGAAACCCAGACCGGATTCCCGCGGGGGGGAAGCCATCATCAGACGGCTTTCATCAGTCGCATTTTTTCTCGTCCAATCCGGGATTCGTAAGCGGCCGGCGGTTCGAATGTCTCCCAGACCCTGAATTCCGGCGTGAAGAGCTGATCGAGTTCATCCAGGGTGCAGCCGAAAGGCGGGCCTTCACGATCATCGTCCATCTCGGGATTGAGGTAGAAGATGGCGAGGATGCCGCTCCCGGAGCCCTTCAGAAGTCCGCGCACAGACCGCACGTAATTTTTTCTCTGAGATATTGGGATGGCGCAGAAACAGGTATGCTCCCAGATCCAGTCGGCTGTTCCATTCAGTGGATGTGAGTTGGGGTCAAAGAGATCGCCGTACATGAAGCTGGCGTTGTCCGGGTTGTTCATGGCCTGAGCCAGTTCGACAGCTCTTGGTGAGATGTCCAGACCGATGACCTCAGCTTCGGGACAGGCATTGGCAATGGCCCGGACGTCATGGCCCCGGCCGCATCCGGGCACAATAACGCGTCCCGAAAGTCGGTTCTGCTTCAGCCATTGCACAAGCCCGGGGCAGGCCTCACCGTGGTCCCACGGCATTTCATCCCGTCGATACATTGCATCCCAGTCCATGGTGGCAGAAATACCATGGCGGGTAACCGACTGAAAGACTCATGTTTTGTGCGGTGAGCGTAGAAAAAAACAGGGCCCCACAGATGAGGCCCTGTCGTATTCATATTGGGAGATTGGATGTCCGATTTCAGGCACCGCCGATTCAGCCGGCGGTGTCGGGAATGGCCTCAGGGTGCCAGTCGGAAAAACCGGCTGTCGGCATCGATTGATTCTGTGTGTGGCGATGTTGCCCCGGTCACATCCTCCCACGGGCCATTGACACTTTCCGCGCTTTGCAGGGTGGCGGTGCCTTCCCACTCGAGGGTGAGACTGCCTTCCGCCGTGCTGACACCGGTGAACGCGGCGTCCGATGGCGGGTTGATGGCGTCCACGGGACTGGTGCCCACCTCGTAATGGAATGCCACTGTTTCGCTGGAGAGAACCGTGTTGTAAATGGCGAATTCATCGATCCTTCCTGTGAACGGATAGGTGCCGTCCGTGGAGCCGAGAACCTCGTCATGGAAAACAACATTCTGTCTGACAAGCCCCACTCCGGCGTCATCCCCGTGATTGTAGAGGAGCCCCGGTCCCGGAACGCTGGCGACTTCCTCACCGTTCAGATAGCCGGTGAGAGTGCCGAGGAACGCGGTGAAGTCCTCATTCGGTTCTTCACTCCCATCCATCACCATGACGACATGATAGGTTTGACCGGCTTCGATGGCGGCACTGACTGCCACCGGCTCACCCGGATTAAATCCCCACGGCGCTCCGGGGCCGTCAGTGGCTCCTCTGTTCCAGATGTGAAGGTACAGATCGGCGGATTCCGGAGTGTCCGATGTTTCTGTACCGAAGAGGTAAATGGAGACCCCTCGGGTTGCGCCTCCGGATTCGAAGAGAACCGCCTTTTCCGGAATTGTGCCATCGTCGAACGCTCTTGGAAGAGTGTCGGCATTGAACCAGAGTTCGATGGATCGGGCATTGTAAGGGCCTCCGGTGTTCATCGCGGCGTTGTCGGGAATGTTCACGCGGTTATTGGCGAAATGCACCGATGAGTCCGGGGCACCGACGACCAGTCTTTCGCTTCCCAGCGCCGGCGGCTCGACCGCGTTGACCGCAACATAGGTGCCATTCCAGCTGGAATTGACCTCGTTGACTGCAGTGGTTCCATCGAGTTCACCGAATTTCCAGTAACCGTCCGGAGAATCACTGAGCACAGCCAGAGTGTAGTCGAAATAGGAGGAAACGCTTGTGCTCGCGTCGAGGGCATTACCGGCTGCCGAGCCGTCCTTCACGCCTGTGATGCTGACGGTATATTCTTCGCCCGCTGTCTGCTGCGAAGTGTTCAGGGTCACAGTCGTCCCATCGGCGCTGAGTGCGGCAGCCGTGATGTCCAGTCCCTCAATGCTGTAACTGGCCGTATCGGTGGCAGTGTCTGTATCGAGGTCCTCGTCAAAGACTATCACCACCTGATTGACATTGCCTGCCGTGGCACTGATGGACAGCACCTGCGGCGCGTCGGTTTCGGGAGTCACGCTCAACACAACCGGATCGGATGAGTCGGATCCCTGATCATTGGAGACAGTGACCTGGATTTCCGCCCCGTCGTCATCAAGCCCGGTGCGGAAGCTGAGAATGGCGCGGTTCCCTTCAATGGTCCCCGGAACTTCTTCACCTCCCACGGTCCATGTTGCGGTGATTGGCGGTGCCCCTCTGAAGGTGGCGGAAAACCCGGCCATCTGTCTTTCGAGCACTGTTGCCGGCTGTGGCGCACTGCTCAATGCTGCCGGTCCATCCCCGAGCCCTTCATTGGCGGCATCAAAATGTCTCTGAATCTGTGGCTGGCTCAATGCCGAGTTGTAAAGTGCCAGTTCGTCGATGACACCGTCAAAAGATGTCCAAACGCCTGTGCTGTTATCGGGCAGTCTCATGTCACCTTTGCCGACATTGACATCACCGGTGTGGTTGTAGAGGAGCCCGACGCCTCCGATCCGGTCGACTTCCTCGGCATTGACATGGAGGCTGATTGATCCGTCGGTTTCGCTGCTGCCATTCATGACGCCGACAGCGTGATATGTTTCGCCAAGGTTGATTTCGTGGCTGACATAGATGCCCTCGGGGCCATTTGCCGGCTCGAACCATGGTGATCCGGCACCGTCGCTGAGACGGTTGAAGACAAAGAAGGCAAGGCGGGCCTTGTTGGGATCCGCATCTTCAGGGAGACGCCAGATGAACATGCCGAGAGCCCGGTCATTACCTCCCTGCTCGAAAAGCCCCATGGCCGCTGCCGGCCCGGTGGCTCCCACGGGAGGAAAGGCATCCGCCCTGAACCACAGCTCAACAGTCTTTTCGCTCCATGGTCCATTGACGGAATTGAGGTCGGGAGCGATTGGAATATCTATTTCGGCCACGGCCTGAGTGTCAAAAGCGGCTGCCATATTCTCCTGATCCGAGAAAATCAGAGACGGTGCCTGAAAGGTGATGCCGCTGACCACCGTGCCGGTTCGAAGTGCTTCATCGTCGCCCCCGGCAACGGCTTCATCCATGATTGTGAGTGCATCCGGTTCTTCGCTGAAGCGGTAGAAACGCACCGGCTCATCGCTCATGACCACTTCGAAGTAATTGGCAATGGCTTCAACCTGCATGGAGGTGTCCGATGCGTTGGCGGCTTCACTGGTATCCAGAACACCCGTCGCCGTGACCGTGTATGACTCCCCCTTGATCAGGTCCCCGGTTTCAAGGATGACTGTCCTGCCGTCTGTCTGAAGTGCTGCCGCATTCACAGCCACTCCCCCTGAGATGGAAAAATTGGAAGGGTCTGTCGCACTGGCAGAATCGAGCTGCTCATCGAAGGTGACTGTGATGCGGTTGACGCCTCCCGCACTGGCCTTGAGACCGGTGATCTCCGGGCCGGCGGTGTCGGTGATGACGGTCAGGATGGCTGTTTCACTGGCCACCTGATTAAAAGTCCCGTTGTTGTTATAGGCGACGTAACTGATCTCTGCTCCAT
>JAUIAG010000029.1 GCA_030425355.1 Verrucomicrobiia bacterium | reverse complement strand
TCGCGTGCCTGGCACCGACAATCGGCTGGTCAGCAGGCCGGCGGGGACGCCGGCGCTCCCGGGGGGCTCGTCGGCGGGACTGCTTTTTCTCCTCGCTCCCGGCTCATCTGTTGGTGCCAGGCACATCGCGTGCCTGCACATCGCGTGCCTGGCACCGACAATCGGCTGGTCAGCAGGCCGGCGGGGACGCCGGCGCTCCCGGGGGGCTCGTCGGCGTGACGGCTTTATCTCCTCGTTCCCGGCTCATCTGTTGGTGCCACGCACTTCGCATGCCTGGCACCGACAATCGGCTGGTCAGCCAGGCCGGCGGGGACGCCGGCGCTCCCGGGGGGCTCGTCGGCGTGACGGCTTTATCTCCTCGTTCCCGGCTCATCTGTTGGTGCCACGCACTTCGCATGCCTGGCACCGACAATCGGCTGGTCAGCAGGCCGGCGGGGACGCCGGCGCTCCCGGGGCTCATCGGCTCCCAGCACCAGCTTTGGCCAGCTTTGTTTCCGGTAGTTATTCGACGCGCCTTGGGGAGGATGCTCTGTAGCCTTTGTGCCATGAAAGGCGCCAGAGGTTTGGAATGTTCACTGCCTCGACGTGGGTATCGATGAAGGCGACATTGGATTTTCCAAGGTGGCGGTCAACGACGAAGCGTCCCATGAAATAACCACGCTGGTGCGGGTAGCCGCCCTGGGACCCATATCCCTTTCCGGTTTGGTCGCGCGGCATGCGGTCCCGGGATTCCGGCCATGATCCCACCCAGATGGCATCCGCAAAGATTGGAGAGTCCGTCCGGGCCTCGTGGACTTTTGAGAAGTAATAGTCCTTTGGGAAGTCAGCGACAAAGGCGCCCTGGTCATCAAACCACAGATTCATTCCGAAGGACCCCTCGGCTTCGAGAGACCTCCATGTGGTTTTGTCTGTGCCCCACCACCGGTCGCCGCGGCCCGGATTCATCTCCGGTCGGCGGGTTTCAGGACAGAAGGAAACCCGCATAACTCCCTGCTGATAGCGGGTGGGGTCGGACTGGAATTTCCTGTCGCCCAGATACGGGGCCACCTGGTGGAACCAGTAACGTCCGACCTGGTGAACCACCGGCGGTGCCTTGTCACGGTTTTCATCCGCATAAAGGGTCAGTGCGACAGCCATCTGCCGGAGGTTGTTTCTGCAGGCTGCTGATTTCGCGGATCGCTTGGCCCGGGCCAGCGCAGGGACCAGCATGCCTGCCAGCACGGCGATGATGGCAATCACCACCAGCAGTTCGATCAGGGTGAAGCCGGCGGGAGTCCCCGTCCGTCCACCGGCTCGTGACATGTGGCGGTCTTTCGGCATACGGGGAATTTCTGGTGCCGCCGCGGGGTCAGTCCGGATTGGTATTCTTTTTATTCGCCCTGTTTTTTGAACATTGGATCATCCGGATTGCCTCTGGACATGAGATAGGCGACCAGGTCATTGAGTTCGGAGGCGTTGAGGGCGTTGATAAGGCCCGGCGGCATCTGCGAAACCGGTGACTGTTTGACCGATGCCACGGAAGATTCGGGGACCCTGACAGGCGGTGCGGTGTGATCCTGCGTGTAGACCTCAAGGTATGCCTGTCCATCATCGCTGCGTTTTTCCAGTACCCGGCCGGTCACCGAATCACCGTCTCTGGTGGTGACGATGGAGGATCCGTACTGATCCGAGATGACACGGCTGGGATGAATAATCGATTCGAGGAGTTCGCTGACCGAGAATTTGTTTCTGACGGAGGAGAGATCCGGACCGATAGCTCCGCCCATGCCGGCAAAGAGGTGACATGCGGCGCAGGCGGTGGCGTGAAAAAGATTCCTGCCGCTTTGAAAATCGGGGGTTGTCCCGGGGTTCTGAACGGCGGCGAGGGCTTCCTCGTGAGACCAGTTCCTTCCGGGGCCTTCGGGAGGAGTGATGTCAAAATCGACGCTCTGGGCGAGGTCCTCTCCAGTGAGGTCGGCGAGGGCGACGCGCTCGGATTCAGTGCAGTTGGCGAGCGCCTCTTTGCGGATGTTTTCAAGGAATCCGGTGTAGCTGGCGCCACCCGGATGGCGCGCCGCTTCGTTGAGGAAAGAGAAATACTGCCGGCGCTGTTCGAGTGTCCATCCGAATGGCACATTGCGGAGCATGAGTGCGAACTGGATGCGGCTGGTGGGAGGCATGTCATTGAGCATGCTGGAAATTGTTCCGCCATATCCGGAATTGCGGGCTATCAGCTGCCCCCACTCGGGAATCTCCTCAGGCTTTCCATCGAGCATGAAGGACAGGGCCTTTTCGACCACAAGCGGGCTGTCGAGGTAGACACTGAGACGGGTCCACTCCGCCTGGAGCGGACGGCTTCCGTTGAGGTCGATGGTGTTGATCTGATTGAGAATGGCCTGAGAGGCGTCCCCGGAAGGCCTGCCCTGGCGGATGAAGATGAGTGCGTAGGCCCGGAGAAGAGTCAACTGGTCCTGGGTGTCGAGCATGGCCGGGTTGATGCGGAGGAGAGACGCGATTGCTTCGGGGCGGTCCGCCTCCGCGCCGCTGCGGGCCCATGCGATTATGGCGTTGATGCGGGCCCGGGCATTGGGTTCCCGGAATGCCTTTTCCTTCCATGTATCGACGGGCTGGGACTCCACTGCGATACGGGCTGCGTAGCGGAGAAACCGGTCCCCGGAGGAAAGGTAGGGCCATGAACGGGCGATGGCCACCGGCGACTCCTTGCCGTGGAAGACCTCAATCGACCGGCGCAGAGCCCTTGCCCTGGCTGCTCCGGCGTCCCGCACCCCGCGCGCGGGGGCAGTGGATTCCGTGCCCCGGTATGTCACCCGGTAGAGAGCCGACTGGGTTCCGCGGCCGCCGATGGAAATGTAAAGTGCGCCGTCTTCACCGACGATGGCGTCGGTGACGGGGAATGGACTCCCGGCTATGAACTCCTCTTTGACCCCGGTGTATCCGGCACCATCCGGGATGAGGTGGATGGCGTATACGGTGCCGAAGGTCCAGTCGAGTGCGTAGAGGGCATCCTGATATTTTGCGGGGAAGCTGGCCCCGGTCCCGAAGACCACGCCAGTGGGTGAGCCCGGACCGATCTCGACGACCGGCGGGAGGGAGTCTTCATAATACTCCGGCCATTTTCCGGTTCCCGAACGCCATCCGTATTCACTGCCGGAGGTGACATGGCAGATTCTGGTGGGCCGGTACCAGGGCATTCCCATGTCCCATTCCATATCGGCATCGTAGGTGAACATTTCCCCGTGGCGGTTGATGGCGATGTCATACTGGTTCCGGTAACCGACACTGATCACTTCCCAGTTCTTTCCCTCGGGGGACATTTCAGCAATCCATCCGCCCGGTGCCATGACACCCCGGGCGTGGCCCCGGGCATCCCACTGACGTGGAAGAAGAAGGTCCTCCTGCCAGTTCATGGACAATCTTGAATTCTCCACAAAGTCCGGGAGGCGAGTGTGGTTGCCTCCAACCACGTAGAGGTTCTCCCTGTCTTCGGTGAGGATAACCGCATGATTGCCATGTTCGCCGCCGCCGCCGGCACCGGGCAGCTGCTCGACCGCATCGAGGACCCCGTCACCGGATGAGTCATAGGCGCGGAACAGTCCCCGTCCACTGAGGTTGGCGTAGAGGCTGTCGAAGGCCCAGACCAGCCCCTGGGCACCCGAGATGTCCACGTTCTGCTTCACCACATCGACAACGGATCCGTTGCGTAGAAAAATCTGATAAAGGCCCTGCCCGCCCTGGTCTGAGGCAAAGAGAGTGCCGTCCGGACCGGTGGTCAGAGCAACCCATGATCCCTGTGTATTGCGTGGGACGTCGTAAATCCGCTCGACATGAAACCCGTCCAGGACCTGCAGTGACTCGGGGGCGATGCCGGTGCCGGGAGGCGTCGGGCGGCTTCCCTGCCCCAGTTCGCCCCATGGCGGGACGCCGAGCTTCCCGCCGGAAACAGCTTCGGTCCATCCGGAGTCCTCAAAACCGGCAACCATCCAGCCTCCGGCCGCCTCCCGTGACCAGCGCCAGGAAGAACCGGTTTCGACGGTATCGACCCGGTCCTCATCGTAGCGCACGCGGATGCGCATCAGCATCCCGGCAGTCGTCCCGCCGTCATTGCCTGCCTGCACGGCCACGGCGTTGCCCCCCGGAACCAGATACTTGGCAATATCCACCCGAACAGGCTTCTGCCACTCATCCGATTCGAGAACCTTCTCGCCGTTGATCCAGACCGTCATGAAGTTGTCGCAGGTGCCGTAGAGAGTCGCGGACCTGAATCCATCAGCCACATTAAAGGCCCTGCGGAAAAAGACCACCTCATCGGGACGGGCACTGTCCTTTTCGGTGCTCCAGATCCACTCCGGCTGACCGTGGGATTCACTCGCCGCAGCCATGAGAAGAAAAACGGCGATCATAAGCCTGAAAGCTGATCGAGGGGGGAAAGTTGTGTTCATGTGATGCAAATAATCATAGGCACCGGATCCGCTCAACTCAAAACAAATTCATGAACGGAAGACGGTTCCGCCATTCCCGGGTAGTCGCGGACTGTTTCCCTCTGCAGTAGCGATGGCGCGAGAATGGTCCTGACATCAGTGGACCGGTTGCCAAACGATTCATCAATTACTATGCTGAGTTCAGTTCAGCAGGATCTTCCGATAACCGTGAACATAATAACTGAATGGATTGAGACACCGGGTTCTGCAGGCAGTGCGGGACCTGTCCCGGGTTGCCGCGCGCGGCGGTGGCGCGGCGGATTTTCTTTCAGTCTTCTCATGATGATTCTGGCGGTGGCTTCTTCCGCGATGGCCCAGTCGGAATCCGCAGTCATGGCAGGCAGCACCCGTGAAGCCCGTCAGTCGGTTACAGCCAGAATGTCGCTGGCCGAGCTGCTGGAGAAAACCCGTGACCTTGAGACCCCTTTCCCGTCGGAAGGTCTGGTTGAAATAAGCGCGACGACCGGTTTCAGTCATTCCAATTATGGATACACCATCCTCAACGACGGCCACCGGGGAATATTCCTGACTCAAACACTGGGCACACGACTTCGGCGGGGAACTCCGGTGGTGGTCACAGGTTTCGTGGTGCCGGGGGAAATCAGTCCCGTGCTCGAGCCGGTCAGTATCAGGATTGTGGACGGCGGTCCGGCTCTGGAAAGCCTGCCGGTGAACCTGCAGGCGATGGAGGTGGGCGATGAAGACTGCTCAAATGTCAGATTCAGGGCACGTGTGAGAATTGTGGTCCGGAAGAATCATGAAACGCTGTTATGGTGTGAAATCCCGGGCGATGTCCGCCCCGTTGTCGCCAACATCGCAGCCATAAAGGGATGGGAGTCTTTGAGGCAACTCGAAAACGCTCTCATCGAGATAACCGCCAATCTGGCAAACTACCGCGATGAACCAAATAACCGCTTTATTTTCCAGGCCATGGTCCAGTCCATGGAACAGGTAAAAATTATCGAACCGGCACTCACTGAACTTCTCCCGCCCCGTGAATCCTCCATCTACCTCATTCAGAATTCAGATCACCGGGACGGTGCGCGTTTCTGGCTCAATGGATGGGTCTCCCATGTTGAGGAAAACCAGGTGATCCTTGAGCAGAGCACCAACGCCGCGGCCATCCGGGTGTACTCATCCCTTGATTTCAGCCCCGGCACTGCCCTGAGAGTTCTCTGCAGGAAACTGGGCGACCAGCTGATTGCCGACTATGCCGTTCTGGGAACGACCGAGAGACTGCGCATTCCCAGACTGCAGCCTCTTTCCGAAATCAGGAAATCCGGCGTGCCATACAACCGGTATACGGTGGCGGGGAAGTTGGTGCGGGTGTTCACGGAAGAGAACGGAGCCTATGTCTGGATGAAGTTCCGGGGCGACAACGGGACCTTCCTGGCGAGGATTGATGATGGATTGTATATCTCGACCGCGCTGAACCTCTCCACGGTCAATGAAGCGGCACTGACCGGAGTTCTGATGCCGACATCGGACGAGGTTTCTCCGCCGCTGGAACCAGGATCGCCTCATTTTCTGATTCCCGGGCCGGAGGACCTCGTGGTGATGAGCCGCAAGCAGCCACTTGCCAACAAGCTGCTGCTATCGGTGACGGGCGCTGTCCTTGTCCTTTGTGTTCTGGCACTGCTCTGGGTTCGCATGCTTCGAAGCCGGGTCGCGCAGCAGACCCGGAGGCTGCGCCAAAGCCTGGTCAAGGAGGAGGAACTCAGGAACCTCGCCGAGGAAGCGAACCGGGCCAAAAGCAGTTTCCTGGCAAATATGTCCCACGAGATACGCACACCTCTCAACGGCATCGTGGGAATGACCGATCTCCTCCTCGACACCCAGCTGACCCCGGACCAGGCCAGTTTTGCCAGCACCATCCGTGACTGCTCCAGCAACCTCCTGGTGATCATCAACGACACTCTTGATTTTTCCAAGATCGAGGCCGGGAAGCTGGAACTGCATGAGACGGAATTTGATCCGCAGCAGGTCATCGATGAAGTCCTGACGGTGGCCCGGCATGCATCCCGGTCGGGAAGGATACGGCTCTCGGTATTCATGGACGCGGCTGTGCCCCACTTCATCCGCGGTGATAAAACCCGTCTCAAGCAGGTGATTCTCAACCTCGTTTCCAACGCGATGAAGTTCACCCCTGCCGGCAGCATTGAAATATTCTGCGAGTGCACCGGATCGGAGGGGTCATTTCAGACACTGGAATTCCGGGTGCGGGACACCGGCATCGGAATCGATGCGGAAGCCCTGCCACATCTTTTTCATCCGTTCTCCCAGGCGGATGCCTCGACAACCCGGCGGTTCGGCGGGACCGGACTCGGTCTTGCCATATGCAAAAGGCTGGTTGAACTGATGGGCGGCAGCATTGACGTGATCAGTCAGCCGGAGGTCGGCTCGACCTTCCGCTTCAGCATCAGAGCCGGAAAATCAGACCGGAAGCTCACCACTCCGCTCCGGAATCGAACCGTGGCCTGCCTGCGCGGATTCTGTCCGGATGACCGCCATTTCAGTGGCGGGCTTCAGCGTCTTGGCGCCAATGTCAGCTTTTTCAGCGACCCGTCGGAGCTGGGGACTCTGGATTCAGAGGCACTCATCCTGCTGTGGGAAGGCACCACAGCAACCGGGGGAGATCATGGAGCACTCCTCGCGGGATCCGACCATCTGCAAAAGCTGCTGACGAGAGTATGGGATTACTGTCCCGATGCATGGATCGTCGTTGTGACCGCGGCTCATACCCGCTTCAACGGGTTGCACGATGGTGCCGGCCGGTGTCGGACTCTGGTCCAGCCATTGCGAATCACCGAGTTGTGCGGGATGGGGATGGATTTCGGGCACGCCCCCGTGAGTTCGGACCGCCTTGACAGGGCGGGCTCAGCCCCTGTTGAGATGAAAAAGCACGGCGGTTCCGGGCTTTCTCCCGGTCCGGTGGCCCTGAAGATTCTTGTTGTCGAGGACAACGCGGTGAATCTCAACCTCGTCCGGAGATTTCTGGAGAAGTTCGGGTATGAGTGCGATGCCGCCCGGAGCGGAGCTGAGGCGGTGGATTCGGCGAAGATCCGGGATTATGACATCATCTTCATGGACTGTCAGATGCCGGAGGTCGATGGCTATGAAGCGACGCGGCGGATCAGGCTGCTTCGCAACGGCCCGGCAGCACATCAGCCATACATCATCGCCATCACAGCCAATGCTCTAAATGGAGACCGTGAAAAGTGCCTTGCAGCGGGCATGGACGATTATGTTTCCAAGCCGATGTCCATGGAGGACTTCCGGCGAAGTCTGCAAAGAGCCACTGATCATTCAACGGGCTGCGCTTTGCCGGACGGTTCATCGACTGCCGGTCCGGGTTGATGGAAAAAACTTCTCATGGGGGACGGTTCATCGGATAGTGCAGGTTCGATATGGCTAAGAAAAAGTCCGCATATGCTCAATCCGGGGTGGATATAGAGCTTGGAAACCAGGTGAAGGAAAGCCTGCCTGCGCTGCTGGCGTCCACGCGTCGACCGGAAGTCCTTGGCGAGGTCGGCGGGTTCGGCGGTCTCTTCGCCCTTCGCAGCGGCAAATACCGTCAACCGGTCCTCGTATCCAGCGTCGATGGAGTCGGCACCAAACTCAAGGTGGCGTTTGACATGAAAAAGCACGACACCATCGGACAGGACCTGGTCAATCACTGCGTCAATGACATTGCCATCCTCGGTGCCGAACCGCTTTTCTTCCTCGACTATCTCGGCACAGGAAAGCTCACTCCGAAAATTTTCGACGAGATCCTTACCGGATTCGCCCTCGCCTGCCGCGAGAATAACTGTGCTCTGCTGGGGGGAGAAACGGCCCAGATGCCCGGATTCTACCAGCCAGGTGAATACGATGTCAGCGGCACCATCATCGGTGTGGTCGAGAAAAACCGCATCCTCGATGGGAAACATGTGCGCCCCGGTGATGTGGTGATCGGGGTCGAGTCCAATGGCCTTCATACCAACGGATACTCGCTGGCACGCAAAGTCCTTTTTGAGAAGATGGGGCTCGGCGTCCGAAGCAGGGTGCCCGAGCTGGGTCGCCTGTCGGTAGGAGCTGAACTCCTGAGAGTTCATCGCAGCTACGGACCGCTGATCCAGGGACTGATCAGAAAATTCAACCCTCAGCGCGGTCGACCGGTCATCCGCGCCATGTCACACATCACCGGCGGAGGATTTGTGGATAATATCCCCCGCAACCTGCCAGCGGATGTCGACGCCATCATCGACACCGGAACATGGGATCCCCAGCCTGTCTTCTCACTGATCGAGAAAAACGGGAAAATCGATCGCGATGAGATGTACCACGTTTTCAATATGGGCATCGGCCTGACAATCGTTGTTCCCGAGGCACAGGCGGCATCCGTCGTCACCTACTGCCGCAGAAAATCCCACGGTGCCACCGTGATAGGGCACATCGCACAGGGCGAAGGCAGAGTCCGTCTCCGGCACCCGTCCCGGGATTAACGGAATTCCCGCGGCCAGCCAATCTCAGTCCCTCATCTTCCGGAGAACCACAGAGGTGTTTCCGCACTCCACTGCAATTATTGCCGTTTCGGACCTCGACGGCCCCGGACTCCGGAGCTAAGTTGGATTGACACCTTTCTGTAACAAAAGCAGGGAGACCATGGCTCAGGTGTGGCCGGTGGCCGATAAAGATAAACACGGGTGATAACCCGATCGGCTGCCATCCCGCTGCTCAGCCATCGCACAAAATCAATCAGCATGAGAGTAAGAACAGACTCCGGTTTCGCATTTGGTCTAATAATTCTGACCGTGTTTTCCGCCATTGGCTCACCGGGCCGCCTCTGGTCACAGGATGTGGTCATTTCAGAAATTCTGGCCCTGAATGAAAGTCAGCCAACCGATGATGACGGTGACCGGTCGGACTGGATTGAAATACACAATCGTTCGGCACGGGCGGTGGATCTGAATGGCTGGTCACTGGTGAATGGCACTTCTGAATCCACGCCATGGCGCATCCCTTCATTCAATCTGCCACCGGGCCAGAGGACCGTTATTTTCGCCTCGGGCAAAAACCGCACCGAAACAGGCCGGCCTTTTCACACCGATTTCCAGCTGAGCAGTGATGGAGAATACCTGGCTCTGCGGCGCCCGGATGGCTCGGCGGCCTCTGAATTCAGTCCCGCCTACCCGCCACAGGCAGCGGATATTTCATTCGGACTTCTTGAGTCCTCAGGCAATGAGATCCTGATCATGGACCACGGCGCTCCGGCCACGGCACTGATACCCGAATCCTCTGATGCCTCACTTGACTGGACTGATCCCGACTTCAATGACAACGGATGGCTGCGCGGCTCCACGGGAGTGGGCTATGACTACTTCGGTCGAATCGGCCTCGATACCGGTGCCATGCGCAACCAGAATGAATCGGTCTTCATAAGGGTGCAATTCACAGTCGACCGGATTCCCGACATCTCCAGACTGATCCTGCGCCTTGAGTATGAGGATGGCATGGTTGCCTATCTGAATGGAACAGAGGTCGCCAGAGACAATGCTCCCGAAAACCTCACATGGAACTCCGGGGCACCCCAGAACCGCCCGGATAACATCGCGGTGGAACCGGCGGATTTTGACATCACCGAATTCATCGGACTCCTCCGCGAGGGAAGGAACATCCTGGCAATCCATGGACTGAACAATCTTGTCGGCAGTTCGGATCTGCTCATCCGCCCGCAGCTGGTCGGGGTCGAGGAGGGTGAAAATGGCGGCTATGGCTATTCCTTCAGGCCATCCCCTCATGAGGCCAATGGTGAGGTGGTGTCACGACTGGGTCCCCCGGTCCTCTTCTCACGAACCGGTCAGACTTTTGAAACATCGGTGAGTGTGGAAATTTCATCGGCGGACCCCTCCGTGCAGAACACGGAAATCCGCTACACGACGGACGGCTCGGTGCCGAACCGCAGTTCGCGCCTCTACAACGGCCCGGTGACCATCAACACCAGCACCACCCTCTCAGCAAGAGTCTTTGGTCCGAACGGCATGGCGGGCCCGGTTCAGAACGGGATCTTCCTGAGGATCAATCCCGACACACGGACATTCTCCAGTGACCTGCCTCTTCTCGCCATCGACACGCAGGGCAATGGAAACATCCCCAGCTCCGGATGGCTGCCGGTGACGCTGTCAGTCTTCGAAGGCCCGGATGGTGGAAGGACGACACTTCAGACTCCTCCGTCGGTGCAGAGCCGCGCCGGTATCCGTGTCCGTGGGTCCAGCACGGCGGGCCGCCCCAAGCCTTCGCTGAACCTCGAGTTATGGGACAGCTATGGTTCCGACGAGAACCGCAGCCTTCTCGGAATGCCCGCCGAGTCGGACTGGATTCTCTGGGGGCCATATAATTTTGATCCCACCTATCTCCGGAACCCCCTGGTCTATGAACTGAGCAACCGCATTGGCCGGTATGCGGTCAGAACCCGCTTCGTGGAAGTGTTTCTCAACCGCGATGGAGACAACCTCGAGGAGTCCGATTATTTCGGAGTCTATGTTCTGATGGAGAAGATCAGCCGGGATGATGACCGGGTGGACGTGGAAAAAATTCTGCCTGAGCATCAGGAGGAGCCGTGGATTACCGGCGGATACATGTTCAAGATTGACCGCCCGGATCCGGGCGATTCCGGATTCTTCGTTCCCCGACAGAACGTCCTTTACCTCGAACCCAAGGAGGATGAAATGGAGCAGCCACTGCTGGCCCCTCACCGTGAATGGGTGCAGGATTTCATGGCGGATGTGGCCAACTCCACCACCGACCGCAGCAGCCCGGTCCGGAGATATGAGCAGTTCTGGGATGTGGGCGCCGCCATCGACCACCATCTCATCAACGTCATGGCTTTCAATGTCGACGCTCTGCGGCTCAGCACCTACATGCACCTTCCCCGCGGCGGCAAACTCACCTTCGGGCCAATCTGGGACTTCGACCGGTCCCAGGGGTCCACCGATGGCCGCGACTCCAATCCAGGGGTTTGGCGCTCAACCGGCGGGGACCGCGGCACCGATTTCTTCAATTACCCGTGGTGGGATAATCTCTTCAGCGACCTGGAATTCTTTCAGCGGTACATCGACCGATGGCAGGAGCTCAATGCCCCCGGACAGCCGCTGCACCTCCAGAGCATCCATGCCCTCATCGACAACATGGCCGGACAGGTGCGGGAAGCATCCGCCCGCAATGAAGCACGCTGGGGCGTCTTCCGCTCCACCTTCAACAGCGAAATCAACAGACTCAAAAACTGGTACAGCCAGCGGATCGACTTCATCAACAGCCAGTTCGTCAGAAAACCGTTCGTCAATGTCTCGGCCGTCCAGGGAGGAGCCGGCTATGAGGTCATCATGATCTCTCCGGATGGCGGGCAGATTTACTACACTCTCGATGGATCAGACCCCAGAAGAGAGGGCGGCAACCCGGCACAGGGGGCAACCCGATACACCGGCGCCTTCACTGTCAGTTCCACCAGCCTCATCACAGCGCGTGTCCGGAACCAGTCCCACAACAGCCTGACCGGAGCCAACAACCCGCCGCTCAGCAGTGAGTGGTCCGGACCGGCTACAGCCCGCGTTTCGGTCAACCGCGCCCCGGCCCCGGGCGACATTCGAATCACCGAGATCAATTATCACCCGGCACCGCCATCCGGCCGCGAACTGGACGCCATGCCACTGATTCTCGACAACGACTTCGAGTTCCTCGAACTGACCAACGTCTCGGATGACACCCTTGATCTGGGACAGCTTCGACTGGATGACGGTGTCGAATTCAATTTCGTGAATGGCGGAATCCAGTCCATTGGCCCCGGCGAGTCCGTTGTCGTGGTCTCGAACACTGAAGCCTTTGTTCTCCGCTATGGTGAGGGAATGCGGGCCACAGTTGCGGGAGAGTATACCCGGTCCCTGTCCAACGCCGGTGAGCTGATTCGACTGGTGAATTCGGCGGAGGAGATCATTTTTGAAGTGGACTACCGGGACGGATGGCAGCCGCTGGCTGATGGCACCGGTTTCACCCTTGTGCTGGGGGACCTCGACGGCAGCGCAGTCTCGGCCAGTCAGTCGGAAAACTGGGGCCGGAGTGCGGCTTTCCATGGATCACCCGGTTCGCCCCAGGGCCCCGCAGAAATCACTCCAACAGTGGTCATTTCGGAATTTCTCACCCACTCAGATCCGCCATTGGCCGACTACATAGAGATTCTCAACACCGGCAGTGAGCCGGTGGACATCAGCGGATGGTATCTCTCCGATGATCGTCGGAGCCCGTTCAAATACAGGTTCCCGGCCGGCACACTGCTGGACTCGGACAGCCCATTCGTGGTTGAGGAAGCGCAGTTCTCCGACCCGGCTCTGGGAGAATCGGCTTTCTCCCTCAGTGCCACAGGAGAAGAAATTTACCTCCTGGCATCCGGGGAGGCTGAAACGCTCTCGGGAGCCGTTCATGGATTCACCTTCGGTGGCTCGCAGGAGGGAGTTTCCTTCGGCCGCATCATCAACAGCGTCGGCGAGGAGAAACTTTCCCCGCTCGAATCCCGCACTCCGGGCCAGCCGAATTCCCCTGCCCTCGTCGGGCCGATAGTCATTTCAGAAATCCATTACCACCCGAGCGCCACTGACGCCCAGACCAACAATCTCGAAGACGAGTTTGTCGAACTGACCGTGACAGCCGGCCAGCCTGTTCCGCTCTTTGATGTCGATAATCCCGCGTCCGTCTGGCGGCTTCGCGGCGGTGTCGACTATGACTTCCCGACCGGTATAACCCTTGAGGCCGGGGAATCCGTGGTACTGACTTCCCTGGACCCTGCCACATCAACTGCCGGAATCGATGCCTTCCGCGAACGATTTGGAGTTCCACCACAGACCAGAATCTTCGGGCCATTTTCAGGCAATCTCAATAACGCCGGGGAACAGCTGCGACTGGAAGCCCCGGAAGCACCCCAGCCTCCGGAAAGCCCGGACGCCGGACTGGTCCCCTACTACGTTGTCGATCAGGTCGTGTATGCAGCCGCCAGCCCATGGCCCGTGTCTGCCGATGGCAATGGGGACTCCCTGCACCGCGCACCGCTTTCATCCTTTGCCGATGATCCATCCAGCTGGCTGGCAGCCCTGCCTTCACCCGGCGCGGTTCCGGATCCGGGCAATAGTGGACAGCCGGCCATAACAGGTGTCGAAGTCGATAACGACAGTCTCATCATTTCCTTCGAGGCTGCCGCAGGCGTGAATTACCAGCTGCTGCAAACCGCCAGCCTTCCGGACGGACCATGGACCGTCGTCGAAACCATGACCGACGTCTCCACTGACGGAACACGGGGATTCACAGTGCCACTGGAAGACGACGGCGAAATCTCAGCCCGATTCTTCACCATCAGGACCACGAACGACCAGGCAAGGGTTCTGAACAACCGCGAAATACGCGAAATACGCGAAACTTTTTTAAAATAAATTCTTTTCGCGCTTTTAGCGTCTTTCGCGGTTCAAGAAAGTGGTGGATTTCCCTCCTTTTGTCGGTACGATATATCGCCATGAATCATAAAACAGGTGCGAATCTGCTTTATGCGGATGAGTGTTATGCGATCCAGGGTGCCGTGTTTGATGTCTACCGCGAAATGGGATGCGGATTTCTTGAAGCTGTTTATCAGGAGTGCTTGGAAAAAGAATTCCGACTGCGTGATTCACCGTTCGAGGCCCAGAGGGAGATTGTTCTTTCCTACAAGGGCAGCCGACTCAACCAGACCTACAAACCCGATTTCATCTGCTATGGCAGAATCATCGTCGAGCTGAAGGCAGTGAAGGAAATAGCGGCGGAGCACAAAGCACAGCTGATCAATTATCTCAAGGCGGGCGGTCTTGGACTCGGGTTGCTGGTGAACTTCGGCAGTTACCCGAAAGCTGAAGTTATTCGACTGGCCTGCACGAATACACCATCAGCCCGCCGGAGCTGACTGGATGGCATTCTTGAGAACCGCGAAAACCGCGAAATACACGAAAAGAAGTTGGTTCTCATTGAAACCACTGGTCATTCCATCTGAACCGAGTCCTTGTATCGTATTGGATATATTTTCGTGCTTTTAGCGCTTTTCGCGGTTAAAGATTCGGGCGGCAGGGCCGGTGACGCCCGGGCGGGCAATGAAGAGCGACCCGGCATGTGGCTGAGCGGGGCGCTTCTCATCAGTCAGGTCCCGGCTGGAGGTTGTGATGATGAGGCTGTCGCGGTCCGGTCCGGCGAAGCAGCAGGCGGAAACGCATTCCACCGGGACATTGATCTTCCCGATGATCTCCCCTGTGGCGGGATTAAACCGGAGAACGCCCCACCCGGCCCACATGGCAATCCACAGCATTCCCTCATCATCAATGGTCATACCATCCGGGTATCCGACGCCTTCGGGGATTTCTATAACCGTGCGGCGGTTGGAGATGGTGCCGGAAGCCACATCGAAGTCGAAGGCGGAGACCTTCATGGTCGGAGTGTCGATGTAATAGAGGACTGAGCCGTCCGAGGTCCATGCGAGCCCGTTGGAAATAGTCACACCACCAAACTGCTTTTCCGACTCGAGACTGGAAGGGGCAATCCGATAGAAAGAACCGGCGCCCTCCTCTTCAGTCAGACTCATGGTCCCGGCCCAGATACGGCCATCCGGGCCGACTTTGCCGTCATTGAAGCGGTTGCCGGGGAGTTCCGACTCGGGATTCACGACGTAGTCCACCATGCCTGACTTCATGTCCACGCGGGCGAGTCCTTTTGCAGTGCCGGCGACAACACTGCCATCGCTGCCATGCACAGCAAACCCGGTCTTGCCGCCGAGTATTGCCTGACGGTTGAGGCGTGTTGAAAAATCCAGTTCATTGATGATCCCGGATTCGATGTCCACCCAGAGGATGGTATTGGTGTCTGCGTTATATCCGGGGCCTTCGGCCAGCACGGCCCGGGCGTCGAAGAAGAGTTCCGATGTCTGTTCTTTCATGATTGAGTCTGGTCTGAGTCTGAGTTTGGGTCTGAATCAGCGTTGACGGGAGGAAAAAGTTTGAGTGCCTCGCCAAACACGCGGGATGGAGGGATGGCGTTGATGCCTTCCGGGGCATGGAGTCGATGGAAGCGTTCCGACCTGGGTTCCCATATGGCGGGGTTGGTGGAGGGCCAGATCACGATGCCCTGGAGTCCGGCAGCGGCAGCCAGATGAGAGATGCCGCTGTCGTGCCCTATGAATCCCGAGCAGCCGGCCAGCATGGCTGCAAGCTCGTTCAGCGGATATCCAAAGGCCTCGATAAGCCTGTCTGAAGGAATCAATGGCTTGAGCGTGGCATGACGGTCCCGATCAGCCTCGCCGCCAACAAGCATCAGTCGGTAGTCCGTTTCGGCGATCAGGTTCTGGATAAGGGCAATCCAGTTTTCCACCCGCCAGTTCTTGTTCGGGCTGCCGCTTCCCGGATGGAGGGCGATAGTTGCCCTGCTCTCCACAGCGGTGATGGCGGATGACAGCTGCAACCGTTCAGGATCGAGCCGGGGTCGGGAATCCGGCGAAAAAATTGCGAGACTCTCCAGGGCCCTGAGAAACACCTCCGTGGCATGGATACCCTGCTGTTCATCCGGCCGGTGGCTGCCCTGGATGAACTGGGCGCCGGTGGCCCGCCCGACATTGTCATGGAAGATCCGGTCGGGATCGAAAAGGTAGGAGATTATCAACCCGAAGCTGTCGAAGAATCCCTGCAATGACTTGTCCAGCTCACCATTGCGGGCAAAGAATCCCGCCATTTGTCTCGCTTCAATCGGATGCACCTCACTGACATCACCCGTCAGCATCGCCAGGGAGGCAATGTGGGGATAGCCGAGCACATGAATTTCATTGTCCGGGAATTGGGCCTTGAGTGCGCGGAATACCGGGATGGTCAGGATGAAGTCACCGATTGCTCCGCCGCGGATGACAAGGATACGTTTTTTCATGATCCCGGTTGGGGATGCCAAGGATGACTGCTCAGGCGCCCCGGTAGGCTGTCAGTCCGAGGACGATGAGAAGGGCTCCGAAGGCCAGTCTGGCGATGGCAAGGACTCTGAACCGTCCGGCTGATGCAGTTGCCCAGTGAATCCAGTCGCGCAGCCGGTAGGGCTGGATGGTCCAGAAGATCCCGAGCAGGACCATGAGATATGACCAGACGATCATCACGAGCCGCCATGGTGTGGGTGCCCATCGGGCCACCTCGACGATGTAATGCGCCAGCAGCATGATGAAGACCGCGAGCCCCCGAATCGACAGGAAGTCCTTCACGTATATCATGGATCCGACTCCGACCACGAGAAATCCGATGAGCATGTAGCCCTTGATGGCGGCAAAGTCGGCGATGTCCTCGGTCTGGAAATTGTAAAGGAACCACAGGGTGGAGGCCCCCATCAGAATCCAGCCCGGTGTGGTGGCTCTGGGAAACCGGTTGAAGGCATCGCGGGCACGGGTGGGGTCAAGAAACACAAAGACCCCTGATCCCAGAACAACCAGTCCCAGAAGGATGGAGAGATTGGAAAGACTCATTCAGATTCGCTTCCTAGATTATGGATGGCGGCATTGCCGTAAAGTGTAAATGAGCCGACGCGTTCGATGCGGACATTGAGCAGCTGACCGATGTGTCGTTCATGCCCTTCGAATACGACAATCTTGTGGCAGCGGGTGCGGCCCTCAAGTCTGGCAGGATTTTTCCGGCTCGGGCCCTGAACCAGAATTTCGACATCCCGACCGATAAAAGACTGGTAGCGACGGCTGCCGATCTCATTCATGACATCGAGGAGGTGCTGATTGCGCTGTTCCTTGACTTCCTCGCTCAACTGGCCGTCCATTTCGGCGGCCGGCGTGTTTCTTCGCTTTGAATAACGGAAGATGAAAGCCTGATCGAATTCCACTTCCCGGACCAGATCAACGGTGTCCTGGAAATCCTCATCCGTTTCGCCCGGAAATCCGACGATGATGTCCGTGGAAAGACCGATGTCGGGACGGACGGACCGCAGCTGGCCGACCAGTTCGAGAAACCGCTCGCGGGTGTACTGCCGGCGCATGAGCTTAAGAAGACGGTTGCTTCCGCTCTGGAGGGGAATATGGGCACTTTCACACAGTTTCGGCAGCCGCCCGTAGGCCTCGACCAGGTCCATTCCGTAGCCCTTGGGATGGGGTGAGGTGAACCGGATCCTTTCCAGGCCGTCCACTTCATGCACTGCCTCCAGGAGTTGAACGAAGCCGGATTTACCGTCCACAACCGGGTAATCGCGCTTGCCGTAGGAGTTGACAATCTGCCCGAGCAGCGTGACCTCACGGACGCCGTTTGCCACCAGTTCCCTGCATTCCTCGACGATTTCGGGGATGGGACGGCACCGCTCGTGGCCGCGTGTATATGGAACAATGCAGAAGGAACAATGCTGGTTGCAGCCCTGCATGATGGAGACAAAGGCGGTGACAGATGAACCTTTGCCAATGGCTGCCGGGAGGTGTTCGCGGATGGTGGATTCACTGCCCTTCTCCTCTCCGGTATCCACGATCGGATCGGATTCTCCACTGAGAATGCGGTCGAGGTATTCCGGGGTGCGGTGAAATTTCTGGGTGCCGACCACAAGTCTGACGCCCGGGACGCCCTTGACCAGTTCCTCGCCACGGCTCTGCGCCATGCATCCCATGAATCCGAGGACCTGCCCCGGTCGGCTGCGCCGTGCTTCCGCCGCGAGATTCTGCATCTTGCCAATGGCCTTCTGCTCGGCCATGTCCCTCACGCTGCAGGTATTCAGCAGCACCACATCCGCCTGCCCTTCCGATGTTGCCAGAGAATACCCACGGTCACGCAACTGTGAAGCCACCGCTTCGGAGTCGCGCTCGTTCATCTGGCATCCGTAGGTCTTGATGTAAACGCTCGGCATTCGATATCCCGTTGGACCACGCATTATAAAAAGAAAAAGCAGATGAGAAAGCCTCATCTGCGTGAATTCTTTGCCGTTGTGCGGGAATGGGAATGGACCGGTCAGCGGTTGGGCTGGAAGCCGAGGCCGCTGCTGGAGGATGAGCCGGTCCCGGCACCCGGTGCCGGGGGCACTGATGAGGCCGCGCCCTGATTGGCGACGCGGATGATCTCATCAGTCAGGTCGTCACGGCCGCTGTTGAAAAGAATGATGGGGGTGTCATTCTTACTGCGGGCGACGCTGTCGAGCACAAGGTCATAACTTCTTTCACGGGCAATCCGTGCAATGATGTCTGAAAGTTCCTTGATGATGTTCTCGCGGGCGGTCATCTGCCGCTCGGTGATGGTCCGCTGGGCTGTCTGGCCGAAAGTCTGGATATTCTGATCCATTTTGCGGAGTTCATCGAGTTTCCTGTCGGCTTCGGCAGAGAGCCGGTCCTTTTCACCGGTGCTGAGCGCGGGGTTGGAGGCCTGCTCGCGAAGTTCTGTGACCTCGCGGACCTTCTCCTCGCGTTCCGTTTTCATCTGGTTGAAAGTGGTTTCGAATTCAGCTCCCTGCTGCTTGATGAGCTTGTCGGCCTCACGGGTCTTGTAATACCCGTCGAAGACCCTCTGAAGATCGACGACGGCAATTCGCTGCTGCGGTAACCCCGTGACGGCTCCAGCCATCAGGATGGCAGTCGCCAAGATGAGCTTGTATAACTTCATGTATGCTGTCCTGTTTTTCCGTTTTTGTTTGTTTTTGAAATACGAATCAGTTGGATTGACCTAGAACTCCCTGATAGTGACACCGAACTGGAACATGCCGTCATTGCGGTCGTAGCCGTCGCCATCGCGAAGCGGAAGAGCGTAGTCAAGCTGTAACGGCCCGAGCGGTGTCTGCAACCTCAAACCTATACCCCAGTTATCACTGAAATCCCCGAATTGGTCAAACGCATAGGCGTCCTGGTAAACATTACCGACATCGTAGAAGAGTGCGAATTTGAGGTTTTCAATGAGAGGAATGAGGTATTCGAGCGTGCCGAGCCAGTAGGTGTTCCCGCCGAGCGGCTCCCCGTTGAGGAAGGTGTCCCTCGGGCCGACCTGACGGTATTCGAAACCGCGCATGTTGTAGGCGCCACCGAGGAAATACCGGTCAAAGAGCGGCACCCGGTCAGAATCGCCAAAGGCATCCATGACGCCCATGTTGCCCTTGACCTGCAGGGTGTGACCGGAGAAGAGCCCGCGGAAATACCAGTGGGACGTCGCCTCGAGCGCATAGTAGTTGGTGTCGAGTCCGAATGGCCCGCCGGTCAGGCTGGCCTCCAGTTTGGTAAGAGTTCCGTAGGAGGGAAAGAGCGGATCTCCGCGGCGGTTGTCGAAGGCGATGCTGCCGAGTCCCTTGGAGACCCAGCGGCGTCCGGTTTCCTCGGCCACGAGGTCCTGGGACAGAAGCGTGTGCCGGCCCGTGTCAAACGCAACCTGCTCGGATGGGGTCAACGGGATATTGTTTTCCAGTTTATTCTGGATGGTGGCTGCTTCTGCACGGGTTATGCCGGCGGTGTCGAGGTCGAGGTTGACCCGTTCGATGTTATAGCCCACTGATCCGCGAATACCCTGAACCCATTTGGTGAAGAGCGGTTTGGTGAATGTCACCCGGGTTCCCGTCCGGGTTTCGCGGTAGTTGTCACTCTGGAAGTTGAGGTCCCGGTGGTAGAGGTCGGTACTCAGCTGCAGCTGCCTGTCGAGGAACCACGGTTCAATGAAATTGAGAGTATAATCCTGACGACGGGCACCGACCTGGGTCCGGATCCGGAGTTTCTGACCGCCGCCCTGAAGGTACGGATAGGACCATTTGCCGATATCAAAGTTGGATTCCGAGAATTCGGCGAAACCGACGATGTTGTCGACGGTGGAGAAACCGGCGCCGAAGGTCACCCGACCGGTGCTCTGTTCCTGCACGGTCATGACCATGTTGCGCTGGTTGGGAATGTCGGTGCGCTCCCGGTCGACTTCAACCTTGGAGAAGAGATTCAGTCGCTCGATGCGCTGCTTGCTGACGCGTATCCTGACGTTGTCGTAGATCTCGCCGGGATTCACAGCAAGCTCCCGCCGGATGACCTTGTCCTTTGTGCGGGTGTTTCCCTGAATGACGATTTTATTGATGTAGCTCTGATCGCCCTCGCGGATGTCGTAGTTCAGGTCAATCTGTCCTGTCTCGAGATTCGGTTCCCGGTCCACGTTGATGCGGGCATCGATATAACCGATGGAATCATAGAGATCGTAGAGCACCTCCTCATTGGAGTTGAACCCTTTCGGAGTGAATGTGTCATCGGTCTTCATGACCATCGCTTTTGACAACTCCTCCGGCGTGTACAGGGTGTTTCCTTCGAAGCTCAGGTCGCCGGTATAATACTTCTGTCCCTGATCGACGTAGAAGTTAAGGATAACCCTGTTGTCACTGATGTAGTCGATGGTCAGGTCCTCGATCTCCACGTCGAGAAACCCTTCGTTCTGGAAAAACTCATTGACCTTCTCACGGTCATCTTCGAGGACGTCGCGCTTGAGCTTGCCGGCACCGGTCAGCCACGCCAGCCACCAGAGCCTCTTGGTCTCAATGGCCTTGCGCATCTCCTTCTGCTTGAATCCGTCCACGCCATGAAAGACGATGTCCTTGATCTTGATCTTCTGCCCCTCGTCGATCTGGAACCGGATGCTGCCACGGCCGCTCAGTTCGCTGACCTGCTTCTCCACATTGACCTGGACCTCGTAGTAGCCCTTCTTCTCATAGTATTTCTCGATGGCCAGTTTATCGAAGTGGAGCTTTCGATCATCAATCGGCTCCCCGACAACGGTATCCACCTCCTTCATCAGGCGGCGGGCCGAGAACCTGTCATTCCCGAGAAAGGTCATGTCGGTGACGATTGGTTTTCCCTGCAGCACATAGGTCACCTGCATGCCGTCGGCAACCTGATTGCGGGTGACTTTGATGGACTGGAAAAAGCCGGTGGCGTAGAGGCTCTTGACGTCCTCGTCGAGGATGTTGGGGTTGTATTCCTTGCCCTCACGGGTGCGGATGTAGGCGCGGACCATGGATTCGCTGGCGGCAGCGGGACCCAGATGCTCAATACGGACCTGCGACACTACCGGCGCGGATTCCATGGCATTCTGACCGAGAACACCCGGATGATTTCCGGCCAAAAGCAGCGCCAGCAGGGCGTAGCGAAAAAACTTCAGATTCATTCCAGATTTGATCTTATGCGTATGGGACCCCTTCAGAGGGGTCGATTCGTGCCCGGCCTTCAAACCGGGTGATGGACCGTCGAAACACCAGGTGAACATCGCCGGTCGGGCCATTCCGTTGCTTCGCTATCAGCAGGTTGACGGCAACAGCCTGATTCGGATCCATTTCCTCGCCATCCTCGTCATCCGGTTCCTTTTCCGCCCGGTAGAGAAGTCCAACGACATCAGCATCCTGCTCAATCGAACCTGATTCCCTCAAATCAGACAAGCGTGGTTTTCGATTTTTGTCCTTCTCGAATTCGCGGTTGAGCTGGCTGAGGACGATCACCGGGAGGTTGAGTTCCTTGGCGAGGGCTTTCACGCCATTGGAGATATCGGCGATTTCCTGCTGGCGGTTATCAGCCCGGGTCGCTGTGGAATGCAGCAACTGCAGATAATCGATCACTACAAAACGAATGTGGTGCTGCTGATGCATCCTCCGGGCTTTGGCCCGCAGCTGAAGAATGGACAGTCCGGGCGTGTCATCAATATACAGCGGAGCGGTTGACAGATCCCCGGCGGCACGGGAAAGCCTCCCGAAATCCTCCTCCTCCAGCATCCCGTTGACGATGTCACGGCTGCTCACCCTCGCGCGGGCACAGACCATCCGCATCACCAGGCTCTGGGCTGTCATCTCCAGACTGAAGACCCCCGTCGGGATATTCTGGTCCACCGCGATACTCTCAACAATATTCATGGACAGGGAGGTCTTGCCCATACTGGGCCGTGCCGCGATGACAATCATTTCCCCGCCTTTGAGACCAGAAGTCATGCGATCGAGATCCGGCAGTCCGGTGGAGATGCCGATGATCCCACCATCCCGTCCGTGGTATTCCTCAATCTGGGTGATCACCTCGGTCACCAGCTGGCGCATGTTGAGCATCCCGTCGCCGGCCCGCTCCTGGTTGACCAGGAGGACCTTGCGCTCCACCTCATCCATCAGCCGGTCTATCTCGCCCTCGTGCTCGTAGGCGTTGTGCACCGCCTCGATACAGGTCTGAATCATGCGCCGCAAAAGGTATTTTTCGCGAACGATCTCCGCGTAGGTCGGGAGGTTGACCGGAGAGGCCACATAATCCAGGACCTCCTGCAGGTAGGCGATGCCGCCCACCGAATCGAGCTGATTCTCATTCTTCAGAATCTGCTGCACGGTGATCAGGTCAATCGGCTGCTTGCGGTCATACATGGTCACCAGCTTTTCGTAGATCAGCCGGTGCCGCAGATCATAAAAAGGCTCCGCTGTCCCTCTGAACATCTGAATGCACTCCGGCAAACCCTCATTCGGAGCCTGCATCACACAACTCAACACCCCCTGCTCCGCCTCCAGCGAATGCGGCGGCAACCGGTCAAGCCTCGCCTCGACCTTCTTCGCCTGCCCGCGCTTTCCCTTCAGCCTGGCACCAAATTCAAATTCCTGTTCGCCTTGAATCCCGCTCATACCTGAGCCACTCATCATGAAGCACTTCCCAATCGCTTCCAAGCCAACGTGCAAAGAATTTTCTGCTCGGTTCCATCCGCCCCGCACCTGTATCCTCACCCCTCACAGACAGGATCGCCTGCCCCTGTCCACAACCGGATTCAGACACACAGCAACCACACGCCACCCAAACAGATGAAAAACAGTCCCAACCCGGTCACTGAAGTCATCCAACGCGGCTTCCGCCACTTTTCACAGCGCACAGCAGCGTTCTTCCGCTGCAGCGGGAGGCGGTTCTGGCTGCTGCATCTGGCCGCGATGATTCCCGCCGTGGTCCTGATTCTGAGTGGTGCCGACCCGCGCATACTGGCAGCTGTGCAGCAACCCGCCAATCAGCCGGTGCATCACACCGCGGAATGGGTCAGTGAATTCGGGGAATTCCAGTATTCGACTCTGGCGGTGGCGGTGGTGACCGGGCTGATGGCGTGGGGATTTCGATCGAGGAGACTGCGGGAGGTGGCGGTGGCGGTGCTGGTGGCGGGCATTCTGGGCGGGGTGCTGGTGAATGTGTGCCGGCCGACGTTCGGGCGGGCGCGTCCTCATCAGGAGGAGGATGGCCGGTTCACATGGTTTCGAATGAACTCGAGGTATCAGGGATTTCCGTCGGGCCACACGAGTTCGACGACGTCCTCGATGGTGGCGCTGGCGGTGACATGTCCCCCGATGGCAATACCGGCAGTTGGCTGTTCTATAGCGGTGGGGTGGTCACGGATGCAGCTTAACCGCCATTATCTGTCGGATGTGATGGGCGGACTGGTTCTGGGATCCATCTGCGGATTCTGGGGTGCGGCGGTTGCACGGACGAGAGAGGACGGGCAGAAGGACACGGACGGGGCGGCGGAATAGCCGTAAGCGGCCCGGGATCAATCAACCAGGTGCAGTCTGGGCGGGGGGTGGAGAGAGAAATCGAAATCCTTCTCCTCGTTCCCCAGTTCCTCCACCCAGCGGTCGATGGAGGCGGTCAGATCCGAAATGTCCACTCCCCTGTAGATTGCCGGATAGGTGAGGAAATAGCTTCGACAAAGTCTGAAGAGCCTCAGGGCCGGGCCGGTTTTGCCCTTTTTGAGGTGGACAAAGCAGCCTGCATACTGGATGAGCGCTTTGAAGAAATTGAACTCTTCAGTGCCCCGCCGCTGGAGCCACAGGTGTTCGAGCACATCATGGGCCTCGTAGTATTCACCCTGGTTGAAGAGCACAAAATAGCCGTGGTATTCGCGCTCGAACTGTCCGGACTTGAATTGTCCGGCGAAGGCTTCCATTCGGTCGAATTTCTTTTCCATGAGAGAATTCATCGGGTGGGAATGCCGAAGTGGGCGGCATCCCCCTGTCCGCAACACAAGTATCCGCGGAGGGATCAGGATTCAAGTTGGTCCTTTTCAGTGGACTGGTGATCAGGCAGAATATCACCACTCCATAAAAGTAAAAGCAACACGAGTCACCATGATCAAGAATCTGATTATACTGAGTGTGGCAGCCATGATCTCGCTATCAGCGGCTGCCGATCATCACAAATCCGGTGAAGGCATCCGGCCATTCAATGGCAGGGACCTCGGAGGATGGACCACCAAGAAGCCGGCATCGAAAAGCAAGTGGACCACTGGAATTCCCGTGGTCTCGAAAGCCAATCCGAAGCGTCTGCTGGTTGGACTGGGCGAAGGGGCTCTTATCAACGACGTCTCCGGGCATGGAGAAGGTGTCGATATCTACTCCATCGAGAAATTCGGATCCTGCACCATCGAGGTTGAAGTCATGGTCGCCAGGGAATCCAACTCAGGCATCTACGTCATGGGTGAATACGAAGTCCAGGTGCTCGACAGCTACGGCCGGGAAAAGCTTGGCAGTGGTGACATGGGGGCCATCTACGGCGCGGCTCCGCCCACCATCAACGCCTCCACCCCTCCCGGCACATGGCAGAAATATGTCATCGAGTTCGAAGCACCCAAGTTCAATGACAGCGGGGAAAAAACCGCCAATGCCCGCTTCGCCAAGGTCGAGCTGAATGGACAGGTCCTGCATCGCGACGTGGAGATGAAAGGCCCGACACCAAGCGGTGTGACCGGGAAGGAAGCCCCGACCGGACCGATCATGTTCCAGGGAGACCACGGCCCGGTGGCATACCGCAACCTGGTCATCACCCCAAAACACTGAATCGGGCCGGGCGCCCCTGATCGATCTCAGGGCCCCGCTTCAAAAGTCAGGCAGCCTGTTCTCCAGACGGCTGCCTTTTTTTTCGCCTGTGACTCACTGCCGGGGAGATGAATCCGGACTGGATTTCAACCGGGTGTGGTGGAAGAGTATGCGGAAACAGGAGCAGGTCGTGCCGCCTTACATCCAAACTGTAGTCCGGACACACCCGGTCATCGGCCTGCCCCGGGGTACTTTTGAATAATCCAACAGGAAACACATCATGATGAATACATTGAGAACTCCATGGACCGGTCGGAAGACCGCAGGGGCTTCAGCTGTCACGGCAGTTGCTTTGATACTTTCCATTGCAACCTCGCCCGTCATTCAGGGCTCGGACTGGAAAAACTGGCGCGGCCCTTCGTATAACGGCACATCCGATGAGACTGAATTCAGGAAGGATTTCGGAAGAAGAGGACCTGAGATTCTGTGGAAGGCTTCGATTGGAATGGGCTATTCGGGCATGGTGGTCAGCGACGGTCTGGTCTACACAATGGGGCTGACCGGTTCAACCGAGACTGTCTTCTGTTTTGAGGCCCGGACCGGAAAGAAGGTATGGACTCATGAATGGCCATCCACCTTCGAGCCGAAGTATTATGACGGCGGCACGAGTGGAACCCCCACGGTGATCGGTGACCGCGTCTACCTGCTCGCGCAGACCGGCGAAGTTTTCTGTTTTGATGCCAAAACCGGCAAGGTCCACTGGGAAGTCAATATCAAGGACAAGCTGGGCCTGGAAGTCGGCATGTGGGGATTCACCAGCGCACCTTTTCACTGGAAGAACTCCATAATCCTCAATGCGGGTAAAAACGGCGTGGCGATGGACCGGGCGACTGGAGAAATCCTGTGGTCGAGTGGAACGGATGCCAATGGCTATGCGACAGCCGTTCCATTCACTCATGCAGGCAGGGAGGCTGTAGCGATCTTCAGTGCCAAGGCCCTGAATGCCGTGGACCCCGACAGCGGCCAGCTGTTGTGGTCCTACCCCTGGGAGACATCCTATGATGTGAATGCCGCAGACCCGCTCTTCATCGAAGACGACAGGGTCCTGATCAGCTCCGGCTATGGATCCGGAGCAGCACTTCTCAAACTGGGATCAGGCAAACCGGACACCCTTTGGAAAAACAAGAATCTCCACACTCAGCTCAACGCGGCTGTCTATCATGATGGACATTTTTATGGAATCGACGGCAACACCACCGACAAGGCCACGCTGAATTGCCTGAAGGCTTCCAGTGGCGAAGTCGTCTGGAAGCAGCAGGGAATCGGCACCGGTGGACTTATCCTCGCCGACAGGCACCTGATCGTCATCTCTGAAAGAGGTGAACTCATGATTGCACCCGCGTCTCCAGAAGGATTCAAACCCACTGTCAGACGCCAGCTTTACGGAGGAAAAACCTGGACCGTACCCACTCTGGCCAATTCCATAGTCTACTGCCGCAACAGCCGCGGAGACCTCGTTGCCGTATCCCTGAAGTGATTTAAAGGAATAAAGCGGAGTTCGCCGGAGACACCGGTGGGAAACGTCTCCTGCCTCCGGAGAAAATAAAAGCAAAAGCCCGGCGTTGAACCAAAGTCAACGCCGGGCTTTCTCTGTCGCTCATCAACTGCAGTTCAGATCAAATGCTGATGAGTAAAATGAACTTCTATGGAATGATGACGCGGAAGTATTCCTGGTCCTCGGAGAGCTGAACCTCGGTTGTGGAGGTCTCTCCATCACCCTCGACTGACTGCAAATCAGCAAATGGTGTTTCACCGTCCATGACCCCGGTGCGCTGGATGGCATAGGTCACGCCATCAGTTGTTTCGAAGGAAAGCTCGGCGGTGCCCGGCCCGGTCCTGACGAAGCTGATCGAGATCGTGTCTCCGCCGGATGAATCATCCTCACAGAGCGTTTCCACGACAGGAGTCATTGGTTGCAGGTCGGGTGCCACGTCGGACGGACTGAGGGCAGGCAATCCGCTGTATTCGGAGAGAGTCCAGCCGCTCCCGAGGTCGATGAATTCTATGTCCGAGGACTCAACGGTCAGTGCTGTTCCGGGCGAGATGGTCGATGGCGTATAGGTTATACACTCCGGAAAACTG
>JAUIAG010000028.1 GCA_030425355.1 Verrucomicrobiia bacterium | reverse complement strand
CATCCCGGAGGGAGATGAAATGGACCGCTGAAGGACGGTGGCGGCTTCCTCATCAAGGCCAATCTCTCCAAGTGTGAGAACAGGTCCGGATCCATACAACCGCATGACCAGCTTCTCCCCGGAAACGGTCGGATAGGTCGCCACACGGACTTCGCGGCCTATGCCTGTATCCCCGGCACTGATGCGTCCATCCTGTGGAAAGGATTCCTGATAGGTGCGGAGTCGCGCCAGAAATTTCACCCGGCCGAGCAGACGCTGCACCAGAGATGACGGAACTTTTTCAACCGGAGCCAGACATCCATCGACCCGGAAAGATATGGTTCCACCGTCGGGTCCGGACTGCACATGTATGTCGCTGGCACCCGCATCCGATGCACGCTGAAGCAACTCATCCACAAATGAAATGACATCGGAGTCCTCCATGAGAATATTTGAATGTAGAGGTTCCCCGCCATGAGCGCCAGCCGTATCCACAGACCGTGCAGGCCTGCACCTGGCGATTCAAAAGGGAAAACCCGTTTGACATCGGAAGTACCCGGAAATACCTTCCGTTCGTGCGGAAAATGAAGTCAGCTACGTTCAGCTTGATGGCTACATTGGTTGTGGCCTGCCTGCTGTCTGCCAGTCTTCTTTCCGTCAGCCCGGAACTGCACCACGCATTCCACCCTCATTCGGATACAGGGCAAACCGCTGATCCGCATTCACATCACGGACACCACGAAGCTCACACTCATGAGCATGAGCATGGGCATCCGGAATCGCCCCGGAACGACGACTCCTCAACAGGCTGTCTCGTCTGCCTCCTCTCCTTCGGGGCAGTTCTCTTCGCACCGGATTCCGGACTCAATGCTTTAATCCCGGAGTTGGATGGTCACCATCAAATACCTTCCAGCCAGGATTATTGCGGTGCTTCCTTTGCCGCCGTCCTCACCATCCGCGGCCCCCCCGCAGTCTGAAGGCCCCGGCTCAGTCTCGTCAGGAAATACACAGACTGAATTCCATCCCATCCATTCCCTCACCTTCCAGAGGCACTAGTGTCTCTGACGCAGGCCGTCAATAAATGGCGGGCCTACGAAGCGTGAGGTAATTATCTCATGGATCCATGGGGGTTGTGAAGCAGCGCCGGGCCCATCCATTCAGCCAAATCTGTCATGTCATCAATTTTGGGTTCTGAGTTCCGTCACTGGCTTTTTGACGGACCTCATCCGCCTGAATTGACGGCCTTTTATTCCATCCATACTCCAGTCCCATTTTATTAATAACAGATTAATCCAGAACAGTTATACAGACATGAAATTACGAAAACCGATATTGTACAAATTTTTTATTCCGTTGATGATCATTGGGTTGTCACTGTCGACAGTGAATCTTCTTCCGGATTCGATAGTCCGCTGGGTCGATGGGCATGGCGACGTGCACGTTGACTACGTTAGCGGGGAGTGGCAATGGGCCATCATTGAAGACGATGACCCGGACATGACTATCGTGGAGCTTGGCAGCGGGTCACAGGTTGTCATCCCCGATCTGGAGCAGTTTCAGTTCCTCGGCACGCCGGGATCGCCACTGTGGGTGAGTCCGCAGGTCAGCCGTGATGGGGTTCCATTTATCGGCATCGATATTTCTGAAACACCCACAGGACTGTTCGTGAACAACCGCCTCGAGGTCCGCCTTGCCGGCAGGAGCGGCCCCGGAGAGTTCTTTCTCTGGTCAACAGACGGGTCAGGCAATGCCTCCATACTGATGGACAGCAGCGACGGAATTGACAACTCGGATGCCATCAGTGTGGGGATCCCGGCGCATACACACGTGAACTGGGGATTCAGTGCCCCCGGCGCCTATGAAATTGATCTCGTCGGCCATGGAGTTCTTCAGGCGGACGGGACATCCATCACCAGCGACCCTCAGAGTGTCTATTTCCTCGTCAACACCCTTGAGGAAGGCGAGACCGACATTGAGATGCTCTTCGATGGCGACAGCTGGGAGGTGGCAATCCACCACGATCCATCCGGTGTTGAATACATCCCTGAAGAAGTGGCGATGGCGGTCAGCCCGACTGCGTGGACACCGGTCCCGGATGACGACCAGTATTCCTTCCTCGGGATGCCAGGCTCCATCATCCAGATCCTCCCTGAACAGGAAACACAGGGCATGCTCTTTCCGGGAATTGCCACGGATGAAATTCCTGCCGGAGTCCTGTCAGAAGACACTGTCTCTTTGAATCTCATCAGCGTGACCGGCCCCGGTGATTTCCACCTATTTTCCACCGACGAATTCGGGACACCGGAAGTGTATTTCAGCACCGGGGATGGCATTGACGAAATGGACACACTCAGTCTCGGCACAGGCGGGCATATCCACATGAACTGGGCATTCAGCGCACCCGGCACATACTATGTCACAGTGGCCGCTGAAGCCACCCTGGCAGAGTCCGGTCAGGCCACTTCAAGTGATGAGGTCACACTGCAGTTCGAGGTACTCCCTCCGGCGGTGCTTGATTCAGGGGAAATTGATCTCGAAGTTGCTTTTGAAGACGGAATGCTGGAGATCGAACTCTACGACGACGGTGAGGAGCGCTATATCGAGCTGAGTCACGCCATTCTCCAGTTGAATCCGGTGGGACTGGAAATGCTGGATGACCGGCCAGAATTCGCATTTCTTGGAGACCCTGGTGATCTGGCGTTCCTGATCCTGCAGCAGCAGCGGGACGGGCTGCTCTATCTGGGTCTAGGCGGAGATGATGTCCCGGCCGGGACCTTTGAAAACGACACAGTGGAACTTCGACTGACCGGTGTCGAGGGCCCGGGGGATTTCTTTCTTTTCTCCATTGACGCCTTCGGTGAGCCGACATTGTTTTTAAACACTGCCGACGGCGTCGATCCATCGGCCGACATGGTTCCCGTAACGGCGGGAGAACATGCCCATCAGAACTGGGCCTTTACCGAGCCCGGTGTTTACAGACTCACCTTCCAGGCATCCGGAACACCCGCAGGCGGTGGCGATGCCATAGTCAGCGAACCAGTGGTTGTCAGCTTCAATGTGATCCGCCCCACTCTTTACACCCAGGGCGAAATCGATCTCGAGATCATGTTTGATGAAGATGGATGGGAACTCGCCTGGATTGATGAACTGACCGAAGCTGAAACAAGTCCGGAAACAAGTCTCATCGTATTGAATCCGGCCGCCCGGAGCCTTGTGCCTGGCAATGAGGACGGTGCCCCGGCCTCGACCTTCTGGATCCTGCCTCAGGAGGAACGCGATGGCATACCATACATTGGTCTGGCCTCCGACGAGATTCCTCAGGGAGTTTTCGAAAACAACCGCATTGACCTGGTTATTCATGAGGTGGAAGCTCCAGGCGATGTCGTCCTCTACCAGGTCGATGCCTTCGGCCAGTCGGAAGTCTTCATTGACACAAGGGATGGAATCAATGCCATGGAGGACCGGATCACACTTGAGGCCGGGGACCATACACATCTCAACTGGGCCTTCACCGAACCGGGTGTTTATATTGTCACCGTGTATGCTGCAGGATCACTCGCTGATGATGGCACGCCGGCAGCCAGCGACTTCACCAAACTTCTGTTTTCCGTGCCGTTCAGCACCAGACTCACATCCGGGGAAGTGGACCTGGAAGTGGTCCTTGAGGACGGAGAACTGGAAATCGAGATTCTCGATGAATCCACCGGTGCCGAGCGCCATCCATCCTCGGTTGTTCTTGAAGTGCCGGCACGCTCTCTCACACCCGTACCCGACGGGCCTGCCTATGGCTTCCTCGGAGAACCCGGAGAGTGGATTCTGACGCTGCCTCAGGAGGAAATGGAGGGGATGCTCTACCTTGGCATCGCCGGCGACGAGATACCCGAAGGGGTGCTCATCGACAATACGGTGACACTCCAGCTCTTGAGTGTCAGCGGCCCCGGCGACTTCGCACTCTACTCAACCGACGAGTTCGGTGTTCCAACCGTGTATTTCAACACATCGGATGGCGTGAACCCTGACGAGGATATTTTCCCCATCCTCACCGGTGAGCATTTTCACAATAACTGGGCATTCTCGGATCCTGGAATATACCAGATTGTCCTTCAGGCTGCCGCTTCAACACTGGATGGCATAGACGTGTCCGGTGAACCGGTCACTGTGCACTTCGAAGTGTTGAGCCCGAAACTCTTCAGCAGCGGCGAAGTGGATATCGAACTGCTGCTTGAGGACGGCGTATGGGAAATTGCCCTGCTGGACCACGATGATGAAATGGAGTATTCACCCGGTGCATCGGTCATCTCGGCCGACAGTAACAGCCGCGGGACTGTGCCCGAAGCGGAGACATTCCGCTTTCTTGGAGAACCCGGGCAGACCGTCTATATTCTGCCTCAGGAGGAAGTCGAGGGACTTCCATATCCCGGAATTGCCACGGATGAAATACCGGCCGGGCTTCTGCAGGGAGACAGTGTGAGTCTCCGACTTGCCGGTGTCCAGGGCCCTGGTGAATTCTCACTGTTCCAGGTGGATGCCTTCGGGGAGCCGACAGTCTATTTCAACTCACGCGATGGCATCGATGACGCCGATGTCATGATGATTCCCACCGGCACCCATGCTCACCACAACTGGGCTTTCTCTGAACCCGGCATCTATCAGGTGTTCCTGCAGGTTTCCGGTATACTGTCCGGGGACGGCTCCACCGTGGAGAGTCAGATCATCCGCTTCAACTTCCACATTTCGGATGAGGCGGAAAATGAACTGGTCCTCGGTGTCCGGGTGCTGGACGGAGTCCCCGCAATACGATGGCAGTCCATAGACGGTGAAGCCTACCAGGTGGAATACCGCATGGATATTTCCTCCGGAACATGGATGCCTGCGGGCGACCCTATAGCCGGTACTGGTGAGGTTATTGAATACCTGCTGCCTGCAGAGCTGATTGAAAATCCCGTGCTGTTCCTCAGAGTAAGCCGCTGAGCCGTTTCAGTTCCCGGAAAATAAATCTCTATCAATTCACCCGGTCCACTTTATGAGTGGGCCGGTTTTTTGTTTGTTTCCATTGCCCGCACACTTCTGTAATCCGTGAGGCGCAGGAACCGTGAATGGCCTCAGTCGGAGGATCCGGCAGCGGATCCGCGTATCTCAGGGGGAGCGGCAAAATTAACGCCCTGATCGATCTTCCGCTTCAGGATGGGAGCGTTGATGGAATCAACATGCCCGTCGCAATATAGATAATTGGCGGATCCCCGGGTGTGGTCCTGATTCGGACCGCCGACCCGAAAACGATCCGGTTGAATGTCCTGAAGCACCTGGTCCCATCCCCCGCCCCAGCCGCGGGAGTGAGTGTGGTCGGCCGACTGGGACGGACTGTAGCGGTCCGAGATGATGAAGGTGCTCATGGTATCCGCCGGTGAACGAAGGTTATCCATGGTGAAGGGCTTCTCGAGAACACGACCAAAAGGGTCGACACGGGGAACAGTCAGGTATTCATTGAGAATATAGCTGCTTGATTGCAACTCGCGGCGCCTTTCCCGCTGTGGATCCATCGGACAGATTCGGACTTCATCCACATTGCCTAAATAGGGACGGAGGGAATTCATCCATGACTGACGCACATCAGTCTGAGCATGCGCCACCAGGGGAAATCGTCCGCGGTTGTCGTCGGCATAAAGCCGCAAACCGATTCCAATCTGACGCATGTTCGACATGCACTTTATGCGCTTCGCCTTGACTTTGGCTGAGCTGAGCGCCGGCAACAGCATACTCGCCAGAATGGCGATGATGGCGATGACGACAAGCAGTTCGATCAGGGTGAATCCTGACCGGTTTCCGGATTTCATATTATTAAGGGAGTCGAAAATATTTCAGTGGTGCCGAATCCGCCGTCTGGGATCGCAGGCCGGCATAGTACGGCGACTATCAGGATGGTGAGCAATATCTCCTGAACCAGCACAACAAAAAACTGGCAATCGCAACGGGAGGAAAAGAATGGTTCGGATGATCAAACCGGTGGTGACCGACCGGGATGAGTGGAGGATTCAAATGCAGGAACGGGCTCCCTCATAAACGAAGTCGCCACAACAGATTCGGAAAGAACCAGGCAACCGCAGAACCCAATTGTCAGATCACAGACCCCGGAGCCATGACACATCAGACAGGCCAGGCAGGTCCCCTCAGCCTCTCCACCCCCGTGGTTTTCATGGTCATGCCCGTGGCAACCGTGATCGGTCGAATGGGTAAGATATATTACACCATGGTCATGCACATGACCGGATGCATGGTGGACATGCAGAAGGGCGTGCAGGCCGGGATGAACGCTCGCAATGGCCGAAATAATCCAGCAAACCACCGATACAGCGACGAAAATACGTGCTGTGGTGGTCATCAATGGATTGAGCTGATGCTGCCTTAGGGCCATTTTCTGAGATTATTCAGTAGCAGAGCGAACTATAAATTATTCCCCAGCTCACTTTGTGTCAAATGCCTGATCCGGTTCACAAGGCGGTGAGACTGGGGTTGGTGCCAGGCACGTCATGTGCCTGGCACCAACCCACACCACACCAGGCCACCCTGCCATTGCACGCGAGCTTCTCAGCCAGTCAACAGGCCGGCGGGGACGCCGGCGATCCCGGGGGGCCATCGGCCATAAGCGGCTGTGTAGCGCGACAAAAAAAGAGCCGGGCACTGGGCCCGGCTCCGCGATTGAGAACAGATGAAGATTCTAGGGAGTCCGGCATGTGGCCGGACCGTGATTATTTCACGATGAAGAACTCGGCTTCTTCCGTTGTAGGAACGGTGTAGGGCGAGGAGGCACCGTCAACTGGCTGGAACTCGGTTCCGAGTGCCGGGGTGGAGTAGAGTGCACCACCCTCGAAGTTGATGATGAGGCTGCCTTCTTCGGTTCCGATGGAGATGGAAGTCTCGACAACAGTGCTTTCCGGCAGCGGAGACTCGACGGCATCAGCGGATGTTCCCTCGAGACCGGCTTCGTAGATGGCGAGGATCTCGTCGGCTCCGAGGCTTCGGCTCCAGATGGCGAGGTCGTCCATCATACCCTGCCAGACGGCGGGGAATGCGTTGAAGTCGATGTCCAGTGGTCCGTCGACTTCTGCCTCGACGAGGTTGGCACCGATGGCGAGCCATCCGAATGCGGACATGTTGATGTCACCCAGGTAGTCGATGACGCCCCGTGGCTGTCCGTCGAAGTAGACGGTGAGCTGGTTGCCGTTGGCAGTGAAGGCGTAGTGGTGCCATGCGGTGAGATCATCGATATCCATGACCTGTCCAATGGCGGTCGGCACGTTCGGGCCGACACCGATGGCGGCGTTCTGTTCCATGAACACGTCGCCGTTTGCATCGAAGTTTTCGAAGATGCTGAAACGGAACTGTCCCTCGCTTCCGGTTGCGCGGGAGGCGATCCATGAGTTGGCGATCGGTCCCCACTGCAGGTTGGTGTCCACGTCGGTCTGAGCCCAGATGGAGAATGTCATGGCTGCTTCAGGCTGCTCGTAGGAAGGAAGGAATGCGTAGGCATCGATACCATCCAGTTCGAGTGCGCCACCGATCAGACCACCATTGGTGATGCCGGCAGCATTCATGAGATCCAGATCCGGGTCACTGTTGGAGGAATCGAAGGTGATGTGTGTGGTCAGGCCGGTCTGCAGATCATTCTCGTCGAGAACGTCCACAATGGCTGCGCGGCTGACGATACGACCGCCTTCATTGGAGACGGCTGCGGTGTAGGCACCGGCTGAATCTGCAGTGAGACGGCCGAGGTCGAGTGTGGCGCTGGTGGCGCCCGGGATAGCCTGGCCGTTCTTGAACCACTGGATCTCAGCTCCTTCGCCTGCCACTTCGACAGTGAGCTGGCGACCGCCACCAACGTAACCGTTGAGTGATACCGGCTGTGTGACGATGGTCGGAGGAACAGGAACTTCACCGGTGTTGAGAACCAGCTGAGCGCCGTTCACACCCGGGTTACCTGTGGTGCCGGGCTGCCAGATGTAAACCTGGATCTCCTGGAACTCGCCGGGGTTGATGTTGTCGATACGAACCATGTTCCCGACGGAACGGGCTTCGGCAGTCTCGGCAGTGATCAGCACATAGCCGGGTGCCGGGTTGTATTCGTCAGAGTTCTGAGGACGGGCGAAACGGCGGGCGTGAACAGTTTCAACGCCGCTATCGTCGAGAGTCACCACTTCGATGTTCAGTCCGAAGAACTCCAGAGGACGCTGAACCATGTAGAGCAGCAGTGAGTGGTCACCCTCGGGCACACCGAAGAACCGGAAGGTCGGGGCCACAGGACGGGTGGAGGTGTCAGTCTCGAGGATACCGTTGAGCATCCGCTGGGTGGCATCGGCTTCACCGGTTCCGCTTCCCCATGTGGAGGCAGCGGCGAAGTCGAAGGTGATGTCGGTGATTTCCTCGTTGTTCGAGTCGACGGCCACCGGAGTGACGTCGTCATCCGGATCAGGATCCACGATGCTGCTGAAGAGATCGCCGGTGCTGCCGGTGAGGTTGTTCCAGTAGGCCTGCATGTGGAAGCCGGTGATGTCTTCAGGAAGCATCTCGGTGGGGGCACCGTTGGCTCCGCTTCCAACGAAGTTCAGACCGATGGAGCGGTTCTCGGATGGAGTGAAGAGCGTCGCTGTCACCACGTTGGAGATCTGGACTTCACGCGGACTTGAAACCTCGGCGCGATAGACGGCACCACTGGTCTCAGGGGTCAGAGCCGGAGTGGTGTAATCCGGATTGGTGGCACCGGGGATGGCGCTGAATTCACCGGTCTCGGCGTCCTGGACAAACCACTGGACTTTCCACGGACCGGTGGCGATCAGACGGAGCTGGGCACCAAAGCCTTCAAGAGCAACGGCATCAGTAGGCTGACGGCGAATGAGGCCGGAGGTGACTTCGGTCTTGGGTCCGCCACCAGGCACGACACCCAGCAGCTCGACTTCAGCGATCTGCATGGAGTTGGCGGCATCGCCGTTGGCGACGGTCGGGAAGGTCAGGCGGTAGGTGGTGTAGGCCATGGTGTTTTCAACAAAGAAAACATACTTGGTCTGGAAGCGTTCGGTGAAGGCCGGTACATCCCCTTCAGAAATGAGGGAGAAGTCAGTGCCGTTGTTGGAGCCTTCGAGACGGTAGGTGGCAGGATCGCGCTCGGGTGCGTCATTGGCGGACTGAAGGGTCAGGCCGGTGACGATGGTTTCACCTACCTGAGGGGTGACAGTGAAGCCGGTGTCGACTATGTCGAAGTTGAGGTATTTGGTGGGCTGGTTGTCGATGGCATTGGCAACGCCTTCGGAACCGGGGCTGTTGTCGGATGAGGCAATGATGGCATCACCAGGCTGTGTGACGTCCTGAGGACCGCTGACACCCAGCAGTTCGACTTCCGCAATCTGCATGGAGTTGGCAGCGTCGCCGTTGGCAACGGTCGGGAAGGTCAGACGGTAGGTGGAGTATGGAACCGCATTGTCAAACAGGAATGTCTGTGTGGTGAAGCGGTCGGCAAAAGCACCGACTTCGCCTTCAGCGATGGTGGCGAAGGTTTCGCCGTCATTGCTGCCCTCAAGGAGGAAGGAGGCCGGGTCGCGCTCAGGAGCATCATTGGCGGACTGAAGAGTCAGGCCGGATACGATGGTCAGGCCGGTGCTCGGAGTGACAGTCAGACCAGTGTTGAGAATGTCAAAGTTGAGATACTTGGTGGGCTGGTTGTCGATGGCATTGGCAACACCTTCGGAACCGGGGCTGTTGTCGGATGAGGCGGTGACGGCGTCGCCGGGCTGGGTCACGTCCTGAGGAAGGTCGGCCACACTGCCCAGCAGCTCGACTTCAGCGATCTGCATGGAGTTGGCGGCGTCGCCGTTGGCAACGGTCGGGAAGGTCAGACGGTAGGTCGCAAAGGCACGGCTGTTTTCAAAGAAGACATAGCGGGTGTCAAAGCGTGCGGCAAAGGCCGGCACGTCGCCTTCGGAAATGGTGAAAAAGGTCTCTCCGTCCAGAGAACCTTCGAGAAGGTAGGTGGCCGGATCGCGTTCTGGAGCGTCATTGGCTGATTGAAGGCCAAGTCCGGTAACAATGGTTCCACCAACACCTGGAGTCACAGTGAAGCCTGTGTTGACGATATCAAAGTTCAGATACTTGGTGGGCTGGTTGTCAATGGCATTGGCCACGCCTTCGGAACCAGGGCTGTTATCGGAGGATGCTGTGATGGCATCGCCGGGCTGGGTCACATCTGTCGGGCCCTGAACGCCGATCAGCTCAACTTCCGCAATCTGCATGGAGTTGGCGGCATCGCCGTTGGCAACAGTCGGGAAGGTCAACCGGTACTGGCCGTATACAGCGCTGTTCTCAAAGCTGATGGACACAGTTTCGAAACGCTCGGTGAAGGCCGGCACATCACCCTCGGAGATGAGTGTGAAGGTGGTACCGTCATTGGAACCTTCCAGCCGGTAGGAGGCAGGGTCGCGTTCAGGGGCGTCATTGGCTGACTGAAGTGTCAGGCCGCTGACAATGGTGAGACCAATGGATGGAGTCACTGTGAAGCCGGTGTCCGTAATATCAAAATTAAGATACTTCGTCGGCTGGCCATCAATGGCATTCGCGACACCTTCAGAACCGGGGCTGTTGTCTGAAGACGCCACGATAGTATCGCCAGGCTGGGTGATGTCACTCTGAGCCGATGCACTGGTCATCAGCCCGGCGATCACCGCCAGCCCCGATACAATCATGAGGATTTTTTTCGTCATAGTATTGTTAGTCAGGTCTTTTTGTTTGTTGTTAGGATGTATTATGCCAAATACCGCAGCCCGGACACCAGGGCACGCTGGCCCCAGCGGATCGGAAAGCGGATCGCGACAATAAGATCAGAACAATCGCCATTGTTCAATTCAAAATCCGATGTGCCGATAAGCAAAAACACACGCCGAAAATACATATTTTACAAATTTAGTCCTTATTATCCCGAATTCTGAGCCACGGGATCCGTGAGGGGATCCGGTGAAGCAAGGTTTCTGTTGTGGTCATTCCATCAAATAATCTAGGGTGACCGCTCACGAATCACCTCAACGGAACGGGGGATGAGCAGCGGATTTCACAGATTCACAGCGGGAATATTTTCCATGGATTGCCGGTCACTGGCGGCCTTTCGGATAGCGGCCGGCCTGGCGCTGCTGTGGGATCTTGTGATCCGGTGGGGCAGCCTCGAGGCGATGTATGGTGACACGGGGATGTTCCCGCGCGAGGAGATAGCCAGCCTGGCCAACACATGGAACTGGTCGTTTCACTATCTCTGTGGTGATGCCGGATGTACGGGATGGCTGTTTCTCTTATCGGGCTTGTTCGCGTTGATGGTGGTGGCTGGATTTCAAACCAGGCTGGCAATCGGAGCCTCGTGGCTTCTGCTGCTTTCGCTGCACCACCGGGTGCCGATGATCCTGAATGGCGGGGATGTCCTCCTGAGGATGCTGCTCTTCTGGGCAATGTTTCTGCCATGCGGGGAAAGGTGGTCGGCAGACCGGGTGATCTCCGGGAAACGGCCCCCTGGGGATGCAGTGGCAGGCGGGCCGGCTGCGGCGGCGGTTCTGCTGCAGATGGCGATCATGTATCTCTTCTCGGCCATACTGAAAACCAACAGCGACTGGATCAGCGGCCATGCTCTCGAAGGGACCCTGCACCATGATCTCTATGCCACGGCGACCGGCGCGGCGATCAGGGACAACAGCGGTATGCTTCGCATTGCGACATGGGCAACCCTGATAATCGAATACATAGCGCCATTCATTCTTTTCGTCCCCTCTCGATGCTGGCTCGTCCGCATGGTGACAATTGCCACATTGTGGGCCTTCCACATTGTCATCGGGATGCTGATGGAGGTGGGACTTTTCTCGGTGGTGAGCATGACCGGACTGCTGCTGTTCATCCCCGGATCATTCTGGAACCGTCTGGAAAGGCTGACCGGTCATGCCGGGAAAACCGGAACCACCGCTGATTCGCAGTCGACGCCGCAGCTCTGCAGAATCTCTCCTGCTGCTGACATCACAGCGGCCATCTGCCTGGGGCTGGTGATCCTGATAAACATATCCGGTCTCGGTGGGAACGCCGGAGGACCGGGATTCCTGCAGCACAGAGCCCTGTTGACCGGATTGGGTTTCAGCCAGCGGTGGGGCATGTTTGAGAAAATCCCGGATCAGGACGGATGGTTCATCGCCGCCGCAACCCTTGCGGATAATCAAATGGTGGATCTCCTTAACGGAGGCAAGCCTGTGACATGGACCCGCCCAGCTGTTCCATCGGAACTGTTTCCCGATCACCGGTGGAGAAAATGCTTTCGTGAATTCAGCTACCAGCCGGCGGAAAGCCTGCCCCTTCGGGACAGCTACATCGCCAGATACCTCTGCCATGACTGGAATGAAAATCATCCGCCGGAAAGGAAGGTCCTGCACTTCGAACTGATCTTCTGCATGGAGCTTCAACCGCCGGATAACCTCCCCGCCCGGCCCGATTCCGCCACGTGGCCTCTGCCAGTCCGGCAGATCAGCTTCATCTCCATGCAGCCGGACGACCGCAAAGCAGTGGCAGAGTAATTTCCGGTGACAGGCACCGAGCGTGCCTGTCACCGGAAACTTCCTTACCGGCCCCGACCCTGCCGGTAGTCTGTCAGCCTTGAAAGGGCTGATTCCCTGCCCTGCTCCGGCATGAGGTCAATCGCGGCGGTCTGCCACTTGACAGCGGAAGTGAAATCGCCTCCCGCGGCGGCGATGCCGGCGGCTGTTTCCATTGGCAGTGGATTTTTCCACTCCATCAGTGAGGCAGATTCTCCGGCCATGTCCATGGCGGCAGCCAGCAAATCCCTTTCCGGTGATGTGCGCTTCTGGATAGCGGCAGCCAGTTGATTGAGACTTTTGGCGTAGAAAAACTGCTGGCCCTGATTCCGGTTCAGCGACAGCATGGCCCGAAACCCGTCCCTGTAAGCGGGGAGCTGGTCCATGAAGCGGCTGTCCTCACCGGCAGCAAGGTCATTGAAAAGACGGTTCAGCTCAATCAGTGCACCGAGCATTGATCTTTCAGCTCGAATCATCCCGGATGCATCCACAGTCCCCATAAGGCGGATTTCAAGAGACCCGCCGGTCAGCTGCAGCAAAGTCATGGGAATGCTCATGCCGGCAGCCTTGTTACGGTCCCCATCCGCCCCGTCCGGCAGAGATTCGAGTGCCTGTATGGCACTATCAAAATATCCGGAGGCCTGACTGTGGTTTCCACGGAAGCTTGAGACCACACCAAGAGTCATCCGTGCGGCCGGGCGGACCATGGCCGTGGAAAAAATCTGCGGATCGGCGGCGGATGCCAGTGATTTCAGAATATCGATTCCCTGCTGCAGCCGATTCGAGGCTGTCAGCGAGACAGCATGGTTGATGGATCCGACGGCGGATGCTCCAGCTTCGCGGAAATATTTCTCCGCGGCAACCGGCTGACCGATCATCAGACTGGCACTTCCCATACCGAGCAGCGACTGATTGATAAAGTCTGCTGACTCGGGGACGGACAGGGACCGGGATCTCAACCAGCTTTTCTCAAAAAGAGTGAGAGCATCCGCGTATGCGGAATTGACCATCATCAGCCTGGCCCGCATCAGGTAAACCGTGACGAGCCCGGTCGCCATCGACTGGTCATCATCGGCGTTCATTCGTGCCTCACGGATATCCTGAAGTTGAGAGAGGACTGTGTCGGCAGTGACAGGATCACCACGGGCGATCAGACTGCGCGCCCTGCTCTCCAATATCGGACCTGCCCGCTCGAGAAGGGCATCCGCTTTCTCCGTCAGGCCCAGCGATGAATAACAAGCGGCAGCAAAGGTGAGAATTTCCGGACCGGAGCGGCCGGATTCAATCAGTGGATCAAAAAGATCAACAGCCCCCTGCCAGTCCTGTCGCGAATAGGCGGCATAGGCTCCGGCCCTGGCGCCGAGAGCCCACAGGCTTTTATCCCCACCCGGAGGCAGCTCCCCGGGATCTTTGAAATAGCCGGCGGCATCAGAGTGTTTTCCTTCAACTGTGGCTACAAGGCCGGCCGCCATCTTCATCAGGGCGTCGAGTTCACCCGATCTCCTCTGTCCAGAACTGCGGGCCAGCACCCGCAGATACCTGGAATTGACCGAACGCGCGGAACGGGCCACCTGCTCCCGGTCCGGCCGGGAGGCATAAAGATCATCCAGCAGGGTGGAAATACCTGTCCGCAATTGTGTCCTCATCCCATGCTCACCTGCTGACTTCCGGGATTTTTCGCTCAGCCAGCCGGCAGCCAGCAGGAGAACGACCGCAAAGAAAATTGAAATGGACCTCAGTTTCAGCATCGGACTGGTTTTCAGGGTTTATAGCACGGCAGCGGCTGAGGGGTCACGAAGTTCCGGGGCAGACCGCCATGGCTCACCGATGGTGCCAGGCACGTCGGTGAGTGCCCGGCACCAAATAAAAAAGCCCCGGCGGGGAAATCCCGGCCGGGGTGTGCAACCAAAAAACCTGTGATTCAGGACCAGGCGTGATTACTGAACCGCGCGGAAGAACTTGGATCCGTCCTCAACAGCTTCGCTGTACGGACTGGAGCCAGTCACGTTGGTCCATGGACCGTTGACGGAAGGCGCGGACTGCAGTGTTCCGGTGTATTCGATGGAGATGTTTCCACCGCTGAGAGAGACACTGGAGATTGCAGCATCAACCGGAGTGTCGATCATGTTGATCGGCGAAGCGGTGACGTAGGCATTGAATGCAGCATCGTCATTCGGATCGTTGATCAGGTGTCGGACACCGGCATCATCCACGGTGAACCATTCGACGTTGGCACCGCCGCCACCTTCGAACCAGAGAAGGCGGAACGGATAGATTCCGGGCTCGGGCACGATGAAGCGGAAGACGGTGTCGGATGAACCACGTCCGCCGTCGAACAGACCAAGGCGCATGTCATCATCGCTGATGGAAGGATCTTCGCCATGTGTGACGAGGAATCCATCATCGGAGTTGACGACCATGGTGACAGGTCCGGCTTCGGGGAACTCGATGTAGGTGAGCACTTCCCACGTGATGGAGTCAGTGTTGAGTTCGGACATGAGTCCTGCCTCGATCATGCCGAGGTCATCCGGGAACTGGCCGATAGCGGAACCATCACCATCCTGGTTGTAGTTGATGTAATCGACGACGACATCACTGGCTTCGAAGTCGGTATTGCCCCACTCACCGGCGATCTGTGCTTCGGCATCGGCGATGGTGGTAGGACGGTTTGCTCCGGCGTCATCAACACCCTGACGGGCATTGACAGTCATACCGGAATCACCGGCTCCATCGAGCGGCGCGGCATACATCAGTGACGGGATGTCTTCAGTTTCGAAGCTCCATGCCAGATCACGGGATTCACCACCAGTGGTGCTGAAGCTCACGGAAACATTCACGGTGCTGCCGAGGGCGTAGTTGGAGTCAGACCCGTCGAAGCTGACGGAAGTCGTGTCGCCGGTCTTCTCAACACTGGCTTCAACTGTCTGTCCATTGACGGTGACAACGACGGTTGAAGGATCGACATCATCGGTGATGCCGTCCCGCAGGTCGAAGCTGAGAGCGGTGTTGTTGAAGTAAACGCCGGTGGCGCCGTTGGCAGGTGAGGCGTTCAGGACAATGACGTCCTCAAACGCCGGGAAGTAACCCCAGAGGAATTCAGCCGGGATTGGCAGGTCGCCGTCAGCAACCGCATCAGGGAATCCGTCTGCAGAGAACGACCATGCAACAGCAGTGTTGTCGCCGCCGCCGCCTTCTCCTGTAACAACTTCGACGTAGTAGTCCTGGCCGGCTTCAAGGCTGATCGGCTCGGACTGCTTGTCGGCGGAGACTGAAGGAGCACCTCCGACCGTGACATAGTTACGCACTCCGGACCATCCGGCCTCGTTGGCGATGAGTGTGCTGTTGGCTGGGTCTTCATCAGTTGAGAGGTAGAGACCGGCGTTGTCATCGTTGGCAAGACCGAAGATGTAATCACCCGACTCTGCAGGGCGGATGAATCCGAATACCACAGTATTATAGGCGTTGTTGACGTCTCCAGGAGGAGGCGTGTTGATGTCCGGGGTGGCCGGAGACTCGAAGTGTCTGGTATTGGTGCTTCGGCCGGCTGCGATATCGGACTGGTTGGTTCCAGTTCCGTATGGAGCGAATCCGGCAGGGAACATGGCCATACCACGGTTCTCCGCGGGGTAAAAACCGAGTCCGCCACCACCATTCGGGTAGAAGAGAACCGACAGACCGCCCTGGCGCAACTGATAGGAAACGAAGCTTCCGGAGCCGGTCAGTGAGTTGGCAGCGTCGGCCAGATCGAGGATCCCACTCACCGTGACATCATACTTGGAAGCATCTGCCTGGCGTTCAGTATTCAGAGCGACTGTGGTGGGATTAACCACTGTCACGGACTGAATGGCGAGTTCGCCTTCCGGCCCGGTCACGGTGTAGTTCTCCGCATTGCCCGCTGAGTCGGCGGTCACGGGTTCGCTGAACTGGACAAAGGCAAATGTCTGAGCGGCTGAGCCGTAAACCGATGTGATGGTGGGTGCGACCGTGTCGGGAGCCACTTCGACCTGAACGGTCTCGGACTGTGCCTGACTGAACCAGTTGCTGACTTCGACATAATATCCGCCAGCATTGGATGGGTGAGCCGTGAAGCTGTAGGAGCGTCCGGTGGCGCCCTCAATCATGACGGCATCGCCGCCGCCGGCAGGAACGAAATACCACTGGTATCCGCCGCCATTGGGATAACCACCGACGACAACTGACATGGTGACCTGCTCGTGTTCGTTGACGGAAGCGCCTTCGGGCTGTTGGGCGACGAAGATATCGCCGACATCAGGGCCGAGGTAGTTGATGCTGACGTCGTCAAACCAGTGAGACTGGAAGGCATCACCTGTGCGTCCGCCGAATCCGGCCTGAGCGTTGGTAACACCGGCCCAGGCAACATCGACGCGGTCCATGATGGTCACACCGTCATAGATAACAGTGGCGAATCCGTCGATGCTGAGGTCGATTGAGACCGGGAACCAGCGGTTGCCGCGGTGAATGGAGGGAATGCCGTTGGCATCTTCAGCCGGAGCGCCGCCCGCGTCCACATCCGGAGTGGCCACGAAAGCGCGGGACTGATTGGCGTATTTGATCTCGATACCAACACCGAGGTCGGATCCACCGGATGCCCAGTTGTCAAAAGCGACAATCAGGCCGCCAGGAATTGTGCTCGGGTCTTCACCACCCGCATAGCCTTCCTCGGACTGAGGGTAGGTGCCGGCCGGCATGTCATCAGCCACGTTGAAGGAGAAACCATCGGCAGGGTTGCCGGAGGTATCACCGATACGTGCCTGGAATTCGAAGGTGACCTGGTTGATGTCGCGGCGTTCGGTGAGGAGCGCTGCACCAAGCTGACCGGTGGCACCGTCGTTGACGCTCAGGTATCCGGAGTTCCCGACACCACCGGAGTCACGCACCTGGGCGTTTCCGAAAAGCTGGATTTCATCGGGATTGAGACCGGAGTTGAAGTCGTAGACGACCGGAATACCGCCGTCGAACAGCAGGTTCCGTGTTGTGTCCTGAATGGTGTTCGGGTTGAAGGCCAGGTCATCAATGCCGGTCACTTCAACTGTGATGTTGTCACCGCGCTCGAAGCCGAAGTCGGCGAGGATGATGATATCGCTGCCGTCTCCGCGGAGCTGCGGGTGGTCGTTCAGGAGCTGGGCTCCGGCAGGAAGCGGGGAACCGTTGACTGTGTAGTTGGATGGATCCAGTGCCTGGTCCATGTTGACAGGCTCGCTGAACGGAACGATCAGGGCGTTCGGGTTACCGCGGTGGTCGATAAAGCCGACCTGGGGAACTTCGAAGTCGGGCTCAACAGTCAGGGTGTATTCAAGAGAGTTCTCTCCATTGACCACAGCGCGATAGCGGTTGCCATCATTGGGAACGAGTGCTTCAACGGTGATGATCGGGGTCGTGGCACCTTCGATGTTTTCCCATCCGGAGCCGGTGTTGACCTGCCACTGAATGGTGGCGACACCCTCAAAGTCAAACTCGACGACGAAGTCGATGGTCTCGCGTTCGGCCACGAAGTTATTGAGGATGGTGAAGTCGTTGGGAGTGGTGATCAGATCAGTGACTTCGGTCACGCCGGTTCCCAGTGCATAGGAGCTGATGTCGCGCTGGACATAGGCCAGGGGTATGACTTCGATCGGGCCGCCATCAAGTGACCAGCCGACCTGGAAGAAGTCACCGCCGCCGCCTTCCTTCATCAGCATCTCGATGTAGTAGCCCTGCCCTGCTTCAAGTGCAATGGGCTCAGAGCCTTGAGGCGCTGTGCGAAGGAATCCATTACAGCATCCGGTTTCCTCGGCCACGACAACCGCGTTGGCGCGTGATGTGTCGGTGCTCAGCCACAGCTGTGACGAGTCATCCGAACGGACGTGAAAGGTGTATTCACCGGTTGCCGGCGGGTAGAGGATACCGGAAGCGGCTGCCCCATAGTCATTCAGACCGGTGTCACCGGTTGAAAATGGCTGAGGGTATTCGAATCTCCCGGTCGTCTGCTGGACGATACCGGCGAGGCCAATCTCACCGGGCTGAGCGGTGATGTATTCAATTACTTCAGGAGAATCCGGGTACTGTGAATCGCCGGTCAGATCGGCCACAGCTGTTCCCGGAATCGCGAGGCCTCCAAGGCCGGCACTACCGTAGATCCGGAGATCTATCGCCGCCCTGGATACCATCGGTGCCAGTGCCACACAAAGGCCCAGACACCACAATACAGGTTGAGTCAGTTTATTTGCTTTCATCAGGTTTTTTGCGTCTGTTTCGTCTGCCGTCCCGGTGGCTTCTGTTCACCCTTGAACACCACTTTGCACGACAGACACGAACTTGTTCACAACCCGCCACACAATAGATAGCGTCCATGTCTCACGTTGTTCTGCGCAACACACAATACAGTCCATTTATACAGCGGATTAGGCTCAGAATAGACCATTCACCATTTCGCAAATCAACTGCTATCCATCAGCAGAATTCATTTCTCAAAATTTATGCAAAATAAATTCACATATTACATTTTTAATGAATACTGAATTTGCAATTTATATTTATTATTTACATTTTTTATACGCAGGCGCGGTTGCCCCGAACAGAGCGGCAGTCCGGTCGGCCTGCCGGAATTCTGCGAGATTACGGGACGGCGGGGACATGGGGATGGATGCGGATGAGCCGACAACGGCCGGAGGCAGAAGCAGAAGAAGAAGCCGAAACGGGGCGCTAAGGAGCCAGGGCGGCGGCCGAGAGAGAGCGACGTCTGCTGAAGCCGGCTGGCAGATAGCGGATTTACCGGGAGGATCCGTTCCGGACAATCCGCACCAGATGCGGACGGGAAGGATCAACGGAAAGGCTGGAGAGCGGGTAACGGACGGGACGGTCACTGCCGGGCCATCGAACCTCCACATGCGAAGGTGTGGACTGTCGGGGAAGATGAAGGGTATGCCGCAGGGATGACCGGGAGAGAAATGATGACGAGGACTGTAATTCTCTCACTGGCCCTTTGATGCCATCCGACCCGATCAGACGCAGACCTGCGCCCAGGGCCATGGGATTGGCTGAATCTCCTTCGAGATGGATGGTGTATCCGGCGGGGCCGGTGCTGCCGGTGAAAAGATGAACCGGTCCGCCATGCGTGCTGACAGCGAGGTCGGCACGTCCATCGTGGTTGAAGTCGGCGACTGCAGCAGCTCGCTGTTCCCCATTGATCTGAATTCCGGACTCCACCGGAGAAAGAGCGGAGAATGTCCCGTCGCCGTGACCACGGAGCATAAGACCGAAACCGGCATCGATGCGGGGCACGCCGGGCCGGGTGCCGTAAAAGTTCTGAGCGAGGAAGATGTCCTCCATGCCATCCCCGTTGAAATCAGCAACACTGATACCGAAAGCCGGAGAGTACTGTGCTTCGGGTGGCAGTGGCGATACCTTCAGGCTGCTTCCTGACTGGTTGAGAAGCAACGTTGTTCCGAGGGTGGAAATTTCCAGCTTCTGCATCAGTGCCATGCGCTGTCCGATCACCTTTTCAACCGGAGAGGTGCTGAAATCCCGGTAGGAGGTAAAATTGCGGGTGATGAATGGCATGGCTTTGGCGAGGGGCTCGAGTTGCAGCAGCGGCAGCAGTTGTGTCCCGTCTGTGGAGTATTCCGTCTGGACAAGTTCCACCGATCCGGGACGGGCAATCTCGCCATGGAAAAGGGTCAGAGGTTTTTCCTGCGAGGCTTCGAATTCCGAGTTCAGTCCCCAGTTTGACAGCACCAGATCCGGGTAGCCGTCGGCGTTGAAGTCACCGGTGGCCACGCCATTCCAGATTCCTGTCAGGGCCGCTGTGCCGAACTGCTCGGACCGGTCGATGAATAATCCGCGCTCGGCAATGAGAATGTGAACCCCGCCCCAATGAGACACCAGCACGAGATCCGGGTCCCCATCCTGATTGAGGTCAGTCCAGACAGCATCGCTGATCAGACCATAGGAACGCAGCTGTTCGGAAGTTGCCTTGTCGACAACCCACTGATTACGGGACCAGACCATCAGCGCATTGTCCGAGACCCTGGGGAACTGCTGATTTCCGGGACCGCCCAGGGAGATGATGGCCATGGTCCGGCGCGATGGCAGCCAGACCATCGACGCGCCCCACCCTCCCGGCATTCCGGCAACCGGCTGACGGTCAAGGCTGATTCCATTGCTGCCGCCGTCCCTGTCGAGAGTGAAAGGAATAGCCACCCCTTCCCGGGAAACCGGGTAACCATCCAGAAGGGCCATTCCGTTGACATTTCCATCGGCAATCATCGACGGAAGCAGCGAGGAGACACCGAAGGCCGTGAGTTCCCCGGGAAGGCCAAGCGGCCTGGTTTCGAAGCGGCCATCGGTTTTCTGGAAGGCGATGGCCGGCTGTTCACCGGGGCTGTTACCAACAGACAGATCCTCAAGTCCGTCTCCATTCCAGTCAAACCAGGCGAGACCGGGGCCTCTGGAGCCAAGGCTGTAGGGAAGCAGCGGCTGTCTTGCCGTGAATTCATCCACCTGTGAAGGACCGGTCTCAAGGGTGAGTTTCCCGGACGAACCGGACATCCACGGAGAAGGCTCCGGAGTGGATGCCGAGGGTGCGGATTTTCCAGCACTCCCGCTGTGTTGAATGGTGTAGTGGTGTCCCGGCCTGAGATCAGTGTAACGGGAAACCGCTCCGGTGGGCCATCGGACTTCGAGATCAAACGATGCACTGCCGGATCCCGCAGCGAACTGGCTGACCGTATCACAGCCGGATGCATAGCGGCCTCCGGAAACCACCTCGCGGTATTGAAGCGGGAAAGTGCCGGTGCGTGATTTGAGGATGAGGACAGCGCCAACGGCTTCGGTATTTCCCCCGTCCATGTTGAGTCTCACCGAAAGCCTCGGGCCGGTTCCGATATTCTCGTAAATTTCTGCCGGGCTGTTGAGGCAGTTGAAGACCGTGTCGAGATCTCCGTCGCCGTCGAGGTCGGCTGTTGCGATTCCATGGCGGACCGCCGGTGTTTCCATTCCCCACTCGGCGGTGCTTTCAGTGAATTGGAATGCCCCCTGGTAACGGAAGGAAATGACCGGGAGATCAAGCGGCGGATACAGGCGGTTGTGGTCGATCATGTCCTGAACGAACTGTCGACGGACTTCCTCGACCGAGAGGGACTGCGGGCGTTTCTTCTGAAGCGACCAGATCTTCATCATGGCATCGATGTCCTGAACATCCATGGCATGCCCCGCTGAGATGATGATGTCCTGATAGCCATCCAGATCGACATCCACAAAAACAGGAGACCACGACCAGTCGGATGCTTCGACTCCGGCGAAATTGGCAATCTCCGAATACCCGGCGGCTCCGAAGTTCCGGTAAAGGGTGTTGCGCATGAACTGCGGCCGGACTTCAGCCATTCCGGCATCACCCGATTCCATGGACTGGGCCGGTTTCTGACGTTTGCGCATCATCGGGTCCCGACTGAGCATGTCCACCGCAAAGAATTCGGGAAGTCCGTCGCCGTCGAGGTCACTGAAGTCAACACCCATGGAACTGGCGGGGGAGTTACGCCATCTATCGGCTGAGATGGCCTGGAAGGTTCCATCGCCGCGGTTGATCCAGAACCGGTCGGGAGTCCAGAAGTCATTGCAGACATAGAGGTCCGGCCAGCCGTCGGAGTTCGCATCGCGGAATGTTGCGGAAAGTCCCCAGTCGCGGGGGGCCTCAGTGAGTGGCCGGCCGTCCTCATCCAGAAATGTCCCGCCGGTCCAGTCGACTTCGACAAAGCGCTGCCCTGCCTGATTGAGGTAGAGCTGATCCGGTTCGCCGTATTCATTGAGGACACCGTTGATGAAAGTGATGCGTTCCTCGAGTTCGCGCGGGACCTGTGGTTTGCCATTGACCATTCGAACGCGCAGACGTCCGCGGTCACGTATATCATCCGCTCGGTTGTTGGCGACGTACAGGTCGGGAAAGCCGTCGCGGTTCACGTCGGCCAGAGCCAGGGTGGAGCTGCCGTAGCCGGTTTCCAGGCCGAACTCACGGGTCTGGTCCGCAAAGCCGTTTCCCTGTCGGTTGATGAAAAGCCGGGTGCCTGACCCGACGGTGGTGACAAGCAGGTCCTTCCAGCCATCACCGTCGACATCGGCCATCACCGCTCCTCTGGAAAACACACCGCCCAGTTCAACCGCCTGATAGGCAGGACCCGTCAGTTTCTCAAACTTCCAGTCCCCAAGATTGCGGAAGAGTGCATTCGGGTTCTCAAGACCGCAGAAAAAAACATCGGGGAGACCGTCATTGTCTATGTCTCCCAGCGCCACGCCACACCCGTTGAGCAGCACCCTGTTCTCAGCGGCAGCCTGCTCGGAAAGAGCGTTGGTGAAGCGTATTCCACGGTTATCATCGGCCTCCACTTTCCGGAACCCGGCCTTGCCGGAGTCGTTTCCGACCGCCGGTGCCCGCAGTGCCTGCACCGACATAGCTGTCTGCCCCGTGACCACCGGCAGGAAACCAATGACCAGCATCTCTGCCAGAATTATCAGCCGGATCAGAAGCTTTTGAAAGCGGTGCATTGGCTGGTATCAAACATCAAACACCCCTGTTTCTCAAGGAAATCCTCCCCGTGGAGGACCGATCACTTCCGGGGACAGCGACAGGTAATTTACAAAGTCCGGCCCGCCTCTATACTGGTCCCGAATATGGTGGAATCGAGATTTCTCACGCCTGAACAGGCCCGGCATATCCGCGATCAATTCGGGACGCCGGTTTATGTCTACGATGAGCGCACGCTGGTCGGCAATGCCCGCGCGGCACTCGCTTTTCCGAACGCCTTCGGGCTGACGGTGCGGTATGCGATGAAGGCCAGTCCGAACGCCGCGATCCTGAAGCTTTTCCGGGGCCTCGGCCTTCACATTGATGCGTCCTCCGGATTCGAAGTCCAGCGGGCAATGCGGGCTGGATTTGAGGGCTGTGAGATCAGCCTCAGCTCACAGGAGTGGTTTGATGACTTTGAAGAGCTTTATCACAAAGGGGTGAAATTCAACGCGTGTTCCCTGAACCAGCTGCGGCGATACGGACAGATGTTCCCGGGTAAATCGGTGGGGGTCCGTTTCAATCCGGGCCACGGATCCGGCGGCACCGGGAAAACCAATGTTGGTGGACCCGGTTCCAGTTTCGGGATCTGGCACGAATGGCTGCCGGAAGTTCAGGAGATTGTGCGCGAGCATCAGCTGATTGTGGAACGCATTCATACTCACATCGGATCGGGAAGTGACCCTGCCGTCTGGCAGAAGGTCGCCGATCTGAGCCTCGGCCTCGTGAGACAGTTTCCCACAGTGACCACCCTCAACCTCGGCGGCGGATACAAGATCGGCCGCATGCCATACGAGAAAACCACCGACCTTCAGGAAATCGGCCAGCCTGTCCGTGAAGCCTTTGTCAGGCTTGCGGACGAAACAGGGCGGCAGATCCACCTCGAGATAGAACCGGGAACCTGGCTGGTTGGCAACGGCTGCTGCATCCTCTCGACGGCACGCGATGTGGTGTCTACCGGCAACTCAGGCCATCAGTTCATAAAATCCGACACCGGCATGACCGAAATTCTCAGACCGTCCCTTTACGCAGCCCAGCACCCGATTACGGTCTTTCCCGAATCGCCGGAGACCACAACTTCGGATTACGTGGTTGTCGGTCACTGCTGCGAATCCGGCGACCTCCTCACCCCGTCACCGGAGGACGCCGAGGCGCTCGCTCCACGCACCCTTGCGACAACCCGCCCGGGGGACCTCCTGGTCATTGACGGCGCCGGTGCCTACTGCTCGGGGATGAGTGCCAAGAACTACAATTCCTTCCCGGAGGCTGCGGAAGTGCTGCTGCAGCCCGATGGCAGCCCGCGGCTCATCCGCCGCCGCCAGACTCTTGATCAGATCCTGCAGAATGAGGTCTAGTCAGGCCCTCTGTCTCCCGCTCTTTGCCTTTTCCTGATTCCGGAAAGATGCTAGTTCTTTGCGCATGAAATCTGCAGCGGGAGCCATTCTCTGTATTGGACTGTTTCTATCCTTATTCGGGGTCGCTGATTCGAGCGGGGACTCCGCCGTGGTCGGAGTGGACGACTTTGACACTTCGGTCCTCGACGAATACGGACTCACGATAGACCTGTGGGCCGCATGGCCGGAGGTCTACAGTCCGGTGGCCATGGACGTCGACCGGCAGGGACGGCTCTGGGTTATCGAGGACTGGCATGGCAGGGAATTCAGTGAGGGCGCGAAACGCGCCCGGGCCGGCATTCTCATAGCTGAGGACAAAGACGGCGACGGGAGGGCTGAATCATTCCATCACTTCGGGCCGACCTTCAGCTCCATACCGCTCGGAATTATCATTCTGGACAACCGGATTCTGGTGTCCATGGCTCCGGATCTTCTCGTCTTCACCGATGTCAACCGCGACGGAGTGTTTGATGAATCCATCGACAGTCGCGAAGTGCTCCTCACCGGGTTCGAGGGACATTCGCACGACCACAGCCTCCACGGAGTGGTTCCGGGACCGAATGGCCAGTGGTATTTCAGTCAGGGCAACTGCGGCCTGAACGTCACCGGAACAGACGGCACCACCATCATCGCCTCCAGCTATTACTCATTCAATCCCGCGGACATTGGGAGACGGAGTTCTGATGACCGTCTCTATGAAGGCGGGCTTGGGCTGAGAATGAATCCCGACGGGTCGGGCCTCGAGGTCTTCTGCGAAAACACCCGCAACACCCATGACATGGCCATCAATTCATTCGGCGACATCTTCCACGGTGACAATGACGACCCCGCCCACGCCCGCGCCAGCTGGGTCATGGAATACGCCAATTTCGGCTATGCAAGTCTCGAGGACGGAAGCCGCTCATGGGAGGAGGCCGCCAAATCCTGGGAGGAGGGAGTTGTCGACCCGTCATTGCTGGCCATTCGCGGAGACGCACGGGCCAGCCAGTCCCACTGGAGAGAGAATTACCCCGGGACCACACCCCCGGATTACATATGGGGCACCGGCGCGCCAATGGGATGCGTTTTTGTCGAAGGCAACGAACTGACCCCTCATCTCAACGGGCGGTTTCTTCTCTGTGAAACGGTCAGCAAGTCCATCTTCAGCTTCAACCCGGTCAATCGTGGAGCCCACGTCGAAATCGGAGCCAATTCGACTCTGCTGAAACTCAAACCATCGGCGTCTGAAAAGGGGTTCCTGCCCTCGGAAATCATCCATGGACTTGATGGAAGCCTGTTTGTCTGCGACTGGAACAGCACAAACAACCGGCGTGGACAGGGCGGTCCGGAAGGCGCCATCTACCGAATCCGGCGCGCCGGTCAAAAGTCTGTTCCAGTGGTCATCACGGATTACGCGACTGTTGAGAATCAGCTCGAGGCATTGAGAAGCCCGGTGCCGGGCATACGCTGGAGCGCGGGTCGGAAACTGGTTACCACACCCTCATCAGCGGATGCCCTGATCAGCTTTTTCAGAAATCAGGACAATGAATACTATGCGGCACGCGCACTCTGGCTGCTCGCCGAACATCCGTCGCCGGAGGCAAACGTCCTCGTCCAAAGTGTTCTTGAGGAAAGCAGCAGCCCCGGATTGCGACTGGCTGCCTACCGGGCGCTGCGTCATTTCCATGCTGATGACATACTTCTCTGGAGCCGCATGGCACTTCAGAGGGATGATCCCGCACTGACCCGGGAAGTGGCGATCGCTCTCCGCAATGTCCCGTGGAGTGAGGAATCCGCCGACCTGCTGAAAACAGTGATTTCCCGCTACGATGGAAAGGACAGGTGGATGCTTGAAGCCATCGGCAGCGCGGCCGCAGGGCGCGAGGATGAGGTTTACCGGAGTCTGGTCCGGCCGGCGACGGCCGACAGGTCATGGACAGAATGGACCGACCGCGACATCAATCTCGCCTGGAGGCTGAGATCTTCCACGGCCCGTGCCCACCTGCTCCAGGTCATCAAAGCCATGAAGCCAGGTATCGCTCAGTTCAGGCATCTGATCATGACATATGCCCTCGCTTTCACACCGGAGGAGCGCCAGGAAAACCTTCGATACGTCAATTCGCTGAAGTCCAAACCCGACTTTTCCGGGGAGGACTTTCAGGGAACCATCGAGGAAGTCATTCAGAAGGACCTGACCGATGAACCGGCTGTCATTCTCGACAGATCGTGGGTCTTTCCCGAAAAGTGGACCAGCGACCCCACCACTCTCCCCTCCCCTGCCGTAATTGCGGAACTTGAAGGAGCCCCTTCAAGGGGCCGGCAGAAGGGAGCCCTCTGTCTCACCTGTCACCGGATCGGCGCGGAGGGCATTGCCTTCGGCCCGAACCTGACACAATGGGCGCGTGGCCGGAACCTCGAGACAATCATCAGCGCTATAACCCATCCGGCGCAGACTCTGGCCCATGGGTATGACAAACCGGTGGTGCTTGCCAATCGGGATCATCGCCTCGAAGGCATTGAAGTGGGCTACAGCTACCATGCCGGAGCAGTCAAAGTGCGCACCATAGGTGGCGAAGTCGTCAAGGTGGCCTTCAGAAAATCCGGATCGCCAATCCAGCGACTCCAGAATCACTCGTGGATGCCCTCCGCCTCCGACATGGGCCTCAGCGCCCGCGATGTCCGCGACATCGTCGAGTGGCTAAGGGTCATGGCGGATCAATAAACCGAATTCGATGCCGGCGATCCCGGGGCATTCAACTCTCCGCCCGGGGCACACCAGCGTCCCCGCTGGCTGATCCGGCCGATCATCGACAACCCACTGCTCAGCTCATCTGCACCACGTTTCGGCTCCCGGGACCGCCAGCGTCCTCGCTGGCAGATCCAGCCGATCATCGACAACCCACTGCTCAGCTCATCTGC
>JAUIAG010000383.1 GCA_030425355.1 Verrucomicrobiia bacterium | reverse complement strand
CTTCGAGATCCGGCAGACGGGGAATCACGGGCTGCCGGGCACTGGATGTCAGGTGATCCCTATGGTCGTTCTTGTGATATGTCATACAGTCTCCAGGGAAAGGCGGAATACAATTTTGAATTTATACGGAAAGACTGGATTTCGATAAATGAATATACCGGTCTTCGGTTTCGGTTCAGGCGGCGTTGCGGTAATATGTCGACCGGTCAAAAGTGACCCGGGAAAAGTGATCGGTGACATTGAGAACACTTTCTGCGGCCCCAAAGGCCACGTAACCGGTTGCCGGGTCCAGATGAGACTTGATCTTCCTGAGGATTCCCAGCTTGGTTTCCATATCAAAATAGATCAGTACATTGCGGATGAAGATCAGATCAAAGCGGGGTATGGCCGGCCATCTTTGGACCAGATTCATTTCCCTGAAATCAATTCTGTCGCGGATGTCGCTGTTGATACGCCATCCATTCCCGTCCTTGGAAAAATATTTGACCAGCATGGATGCCGGGAGGCCGCGATTGACTTCAAACTGATTGTATAGTCCGTCTCTGGCGCGGTCGAGCACGTCAGTGGAAAGGTCGGTGGCCAGGAAATACAGATCCCAATTCAGAAGTTCCGGAAAATACTCATGGATGATCATCATGATTGAAAAGGGCTCCTGTCCGGTCGAGGCTGCCGCACACCAGATATTGATTTTCCTCTGCCCGGACTTCCTGTCCATGATTTCCGGAATTACGTGTTTGCGGAGTGATTCGAATGGATGGGAATCCCGGAAAAAGGATGTTTCATTGGTGGTCATGGCATGGACCACCTTGCGGCTCAGGGCACCGCTGGGATCCTTTCTGAGCCCGCTGACCAGGTCGTCAATGGAGCCAAGCTTTTCACGGGACACGAGGGCCTGCATACGCGCCTGAACCAGGTATTCCTTGCCTTCGCCGAGGACAATCGCCGATTCATTGCGAACCATGTCGCAGATGTATTTATAATCAAAGTCGTTCATAGCAACCAGAGGGTGGAAAAGGGATCAGGAATGAATAAGGGATCCGGCATGTGCCGCCGCGTTTCCCCGACCGGTGAATTGATTGAGTGCCATGGCTATCTCATCCACAGGGAGCAACTGACGGGCAAGTCCGGCCTGTGCAACAGCGCCAGGCATGCCCCAGACCACGCTGCTTTTCTGGTCCTGGGCCATCACGTAGCCACCGGCGTCCGCAATCAGTTCGCAGCCTCTCAGCCCGTCCTGGCCCATCCCGGTCAGAATGACAGCAATGGAGTGAGAACCAAACAACCCGGCCACAGAGCGGAAGAGCACGTCCACTGCCGGACGACAGAAATTCTCAGGCGGGCCCTGATGGATCTTCAGCAAATACCTCTGCTCGGATTTGACGACTTCCATATGCCTGCCTCCAGGTGCCAGCCATGCCTCCCCGGGTTTGAGCACGGCACCATCCTCGCCCTCCCTGACAAAAAGCGGTGAGACTGCGTTGAGTCTGTCAGCCAGCAGCCGGGTGAACAGCTCCGGCATGTGCTGCACAACCACTACAGGAACCGGAAGATCGGGTCTGAGTTTGGAAAACAGTGATGCCAGGGCATTGGGGCCGCCAGTCGATACGCCGATCGCAATAATATCCGTTTTTGCCGGAGGCCTTTCAGTGCCCGATTGCGGTTTGATCGCGGGCCGTTCCAGGGTTCTGACAGACTGTCTGATCACCGGGGGCTCATCGCGACGGCACAGCCCGCGGATTCTTGGAATGAGTTGCTGCCGAATCTGGGCAAGTGATTCACTGACATTGCCCATGTTGGCGGGCTTTGTGACATAGTCGCTGGCTCCTGAGGACAGGGCATCCAGTGTGATGGCGGCGCCTCTCTCAGTGAGAGTGCTGAACATGATCACCGGGAGGTTCTTGCGGGTCCTGCGGATAGCCCGCAGGGTCTCAAGGCCATCCATCACCGGCATTTCCACGTCGAGTGTGACGATATCCGGGTTCAACTGGTCTATACGGGCCAGTCCAATAGATCCATTGGATGCCATCCCCACCACCTCAATGTCCGGCTCGGACTCCAGACAGTTGGACAGCATTTTCCGTATCACGACGGAGTCATCAATTATCAATACTTTGATCGGTACCATGGGTTCAGTTCTCCACAAAACCCATGATCGCCATCTTGTCGAGCAGGAGTTCCTTGGTAAAGGGTTTCATCAGATATTCGTTGGCTCCTGCATCCAGGGCATCCCTGACCTTGTTAATGCAGGTTTCCGTCGTGACCATCATGATGCGGAGATTGGCAAGCAATGGATTGGCCCTTATGGCGCAGACAACCTCGTAGCCGTTCATGACAGGCATGTTCCAGTCGAGAAGCATCAGATCGAAGTTCCCGCCCTGATATAATACACTCAGGGCCTGCCTGCCGTCCTCCGCTTCGGACACGTCAAAGCCGGCTTCCCTGAGGGCTTTGCTCAGAATTATTCTGACAGACCTGCTGTCATCGACTACCAGTGCACGCATAGTAATTTCAGTTTATATATTCATGGGCATCCCCGGTGCGGGATGGATTCCCTGTAACCTGTAATGAAGTTGTGTTTCCGGGGTGAATGATTTTCGTCAATCCGGATTGCTGTTGTCAGCCATGTGCTTCAGGGCCTGTGGTGACTGTCATGCTGTTACTGTCCACGGGGTTAGGCCTGCTTCCTTGAGTTGACGATATTCTGCAGCTCGGATGCCATACGTGAAAGCTCGCTTGCGGCTTTCTCGGTGTCATTGGCGCTGGATGAAGTATATTGAGCGGATGTGGCGACTCCGGTGATATTCTCAGCGATTTCATTGGCTCCACGGGCCGCTTCGGTGATGTTCCTGCTTATCTCATTGGTTGTGGCAGTCTGTTCCTCCACCGAGCTGGCAATCGTGTTCTGATAATCATTGATCTTGTTGATGATCTCGCTTATCTCGGCGATGGCGGAAACAGCGCTCTGGGTGTCATTCTGGATGGCTTCAATTTTCTGGCTGATGTCCTCGGTTGCCTTGGCTGTTTCCTTGGCCAGCTCCTTGACTTCGTTGGCGACCACGGCAAATCCCTTTCCTGCCTCACCGGCGCGGGCCGCTTCAATGGTGGCGTTGAGAGCCAGCAGGTTGGTTTGCTGTGCTATCGAGGTAATGACCTTGATGACCTTGCCGATGTCGGCGCTGCTGTCACCAAGCTGTGAAACCGTTCGGTTCGTGTTCTCAGCTGCCGTGACCGCGGTGCCGGCGACACCGGCCGCCGCCTGGGCGCTCTGCGCAATCTCCTTGATACTGACGCCCATCTCCTCCGTGGCTGTGGCGATAGTCTGGATATTTTTACTGACTTCCTCGGCGGCGGCGGAGACAACGCCAGCCTGGCTGGCAGTCTCCTCGGCATTCCCCACCATCTGCTGGCCATTGGCGGCCAGCTGCTCGGAGGCGGAACTCAGGCTCTGTGCGTTTTTCTCCACAGAGGCAACGATTTCCTGCATCTCGATCCGGGCATTGTGCTCCGCCGTAACATCCGTGGCTATTTTGATGACTTTGGTGATACGCCCCACCTCGTCCTTGACCGGAGCGTAAACAGCCTGGATATAGACTTCCTCGCCCGACTTTTTGATCCTTTTGAAAACGCCGGACCTGGTTTCCCCGGCCCTCAGGTCATCCCAGAATCTTCTATATTCATCGCTGGCGGCGTAATCATCGTCCACGAAAACCCGATGATGGCAGTTCTTAATCTCACTGAGGCTGTAGCCCATGACCTTGAGGAAGTTTTCATTGGCATTGAGGACTTCGCCGTCGGTTGTGAATTCTATAAATGCGTAGGATGTGTTTATGGCATCCAGGATACCTTTCATTTCCTGACGCTGGAGTTCGAGATCCGTGATGTCATACCGGACACCGACATATTTTTTCGGTTTGCCGTTACTGCCCATGATCGGCGCGATAACCGCATCTACA
>JAUIAG010000382.1 GCA_030425355.1 Verrucomicrobiia bacterium | reverse complement strand
GTTCAGGTTTCTTGAATTCAACCACGTCATCCCCGACCTGCGTCTTGATGAAATCCTCGACTTTGTGCACCACGTCCTGAGGCATCAGCACGCGCTCATCGTGCCTGGCACCTTTGAGCAGCTGCCCGAGTGCGTGGAGTGTCAGTCCGGCAGACAATTCGGCAAGCTCCTCCTCGCTGCCCCACAGCCGCACCTCCCGCATCTCGCCATCGCGGTCCATGCTGCGGTTGAAAAACTGGATGTAGCTCAGCCTCGTCTGGAGATCCGGCGACTCGACTTCCACTTCCATGACCTGAGGCAGTCTCGATACCCGATGGTGAATCTGGCTGCGGGACTCGGCCAGCAGGACCACAGAATCATTCGCTTCGAGGAACTTCGGATCAGAAAACCAGTCCTGACAGATCATCACCCGCTGCCGGTCGGCCTCGGAAGTCTGGGTCACCGGCGCTTCAGGCAGAATCAGATCCGCGCCCTCGATGAGGATCACCAGATTCTCGGCCAGGCAGGCTCCATCCGGACCGGATGCCCGTGAGCACATGCACATCTGCCGCATCAGCTCGAGTGCCAGCGCCGGGTTGGTCATGGCGCGTGTCATCGTCTCATCGAAAACACGGCCCGCCTCAGACTGCGAAACAGTCCCAGTGGCCGCCGTGGCTGACCGGCCCGAACCACCACTAACGGACCGGCCCATTCCACTGCCACGCCACCGGACATATGCATCCCGCACATGATTTTGATGAGATGGATTCAGGAACCTGATCGGACCATTGACTTCATATATCACCACTATCACGCCCTCGAGATCCCATGTCTGGCACAGCAGCTCCACCATCGGGACATAACTCTCATGTAAAGTGCCATTGTGCTCTTGGCTAATTCGAAAAAGGTCGTATATATTTCCCGACAGGACCAAGGTCCGGGTCTGGCCGGAATTCAGAAGCCGGCCCGCTTCTCTGACAAACTGAACACTCATATCACAAGATTTATGCTGAAAAACTGCCCTAACAGTGTTCCCGCATTGATTGGCTTAGTCCACCGTAAAAAGAACTCCGGCGGCTTCACACTCATTGAACTGCTGGTGGTGATTGCCATCATTGCCATCCTGGGGAGCCTGATTCTCCCGGCTCTTGGGAGCGCGAAGGAGAAGGGAAAGCGTATCGGTTGCGTGAATAACGAACGGCAGATGGGCATCGGCATGCAGCTTTACGCCGACGAGGACCCGGCCGGCGCACTGACCGGTGTTGCCAACTACGCCGATGATGATCTGAACTGGCTTTTTCCCAAATACATTGCCCAGCCCCGGACCGCCATCTGCCCCAGCACGCATAACTTCATCCGCGATCTGGTGTCCGACACTTCCGCTCTGCGGGACCCGCCCGGGAACATAACCGGAGTGCCGTATTTCCGACGCGTGCATGAAAGCCCCAAAAACTACCTCGACCTGCGCGACAACGGCCTCTCCAAACGCCGGCCGGGATCAAGCTACGAGGTCGCCGGGTTTTTCAATGTCACCAAACGCAAGACCCAGCAGGTCATCAACGGCTACAGACACCAGAACCGCCTCTTCGGGATGTTCGGCCGCCCCGTCCCGCCATCCAATGTCTGGATCATCTACGACGCCGACGACAGTTTTGCCGGATCAAGAAATGACTTTCCCGATCCGATCGACAACCACGGCGACCGGGGCGGAAACATCCTCTTCGCCGACGGCCATGTCGAATGGGTCAAGGTCGACAACTATCGGAAAAGTTTCTTCCTGGGAACCGATGAGCTCCCCTCAAACTGAGCCCCCGCATCAGCTTTCAGTCGGACAGCCCTCAACAGTGCTCCCACACCCGCATTGGGCCGGGTACGGACACTGACAACTGCCCGCCATTTCACCCCCCGGTCATGTATGCCCGATGGGAGCAGCACTCAAGTCCCCGAATGCCGCTTCCTGTACTGGGTGGGTGTCATCCCGACAGTCAATCGGAACATGCGGGTGAAGGCACTCTGATCGGAGTAGCCGCAGCTGGCGCTGATGTCAGCAAGGCTTCGGTCAGTGGAGGCAAGCAGACGGGTTGCTTCATGCAGTCTGGTTTTCTGAATGAACTGGGCAGGTGTCATCTGCATGAGTGAATACATCTGCTGCTCCAGCGTATACACACTGACATTGAACTGCGCCGCGAGGTCACTGACTTTCAGAGGGTATGAGAAATTCTTCTGGATATAATCCATGATGGCGGAGATGCCGGAGAGCGCGTCGGAGTTGCGTCCGTATTCCTTGACGTCCCGTGAGATGCCGATGAGCCCCAGCACCCGTCCTTCCGAGTTCCGGATGGGAATTTTGTTGGTGAGACACCATCCCTGGATATTGCCGGGATAGAGGTGAAGTTCGAGCAGGTTAATGACGGGCCTGGCATTGGCGAGGATGGTGAGATCCTGTTCGTAGTAATTTTCCCCAAACGGATCCGGATAGATATCCTGAGCCGAGCGGCCGATGACCTGCGATTTTGATTCGAGTCCGCATCGGTCGACAAAGGTCTGGTTGATGACCACGTATCTCGCCTGGTGGTCCTTGATGAAAAAGACCTGGTCGTTGTACAGATCGAAAAGCTCTTCACCGGTGACGGGTGTTTCCAGTCTGGCAAAGAAAGCACTCTGGGTTGGTGTCATAGCCTGATTTGTGCAGAAAAGCAGGTTATTGTATCGCTTTGCGTCAAGACGGGCACGGAAAATTATGAGAGGATGATGTGAAGGAAGTTCCTTGTGAACGGACTGAACAGGCAAATCACTCCTGGAACAGCGATAAATCAGCTATGACGGACAGAGAACAGAAATGGAGCGGCGTCTTCCCGGCGATCACGACGCAAATGAATGAGGACCAGTCACTGGATCTGGATGGATTCGGTCGCCATATCGAAGCCCTGATCGATTCGGGGATCAACGGTCTGGTGGTGTGCGGGTCTCTGGGAGAGAACCAGGCCCTGAAACCCGCAGAGAAGGTGGAGGTTGTCAGAAGAGCGGTTGAGGTGTGTGCAGGGAAGATCCCGGTCCTGACCGGCGTTGCCGAGAGTGGCACCAGCCAGGCAATTGAATACACAAAGGCCTGCGAGTCGGCGGGTATTTCAGGTATCATGCTGATGCCGAGCATGTGCTACAAAGGGGACCCGAAGGAGACACTCGCCTACTTCAAAACTGTGGCCGCCACAACTCCGCTCCCGGTGATGATCTACAACAACCCGATCAGCTACGCCAATGACATCACACCCGACATGCTGAAAGAGCTGGCAGAGATCCCAAACTTCACCTCCATCAAGGAGAGTTCTGGAGACCCCCGCCGAATCACCGATGTCAGGAATGCGGTGGGAGACCGGTTCCAGCTTTTCACTGGAGTTGATGATCTCGCCCTTGAAGCCTCGATTCTCGGCATAGACGGGTGGGTCGCTGGAACCGGCATCGCCTTCCCGAAGGAGAATCAGTATTTCTGGGACCTGACCCGTCAGGGGCGGTGGGCAGAGGCTCTGGAAATCTACCGGTGGTTCACTCCATTGCTGCATCTCGACGTGCATACCAAATTCGTGCAGTACATCAAACTGTGTGTTCAGGAATGCGGTCTCGGCCGTGAGTGGGTCCGGGCGCCACGGATGGTTCTCTCCGGCGGGGAGCGCGAGCGGGTGCTTGGAATCATCCACGAAGGAATCCGCAACAGACCGGCGATTCCCTGATGCACTAACCACAAAAGTATGAAGGATCGCAGCTCTGGCATGCGGCACATTCTCGCCGTGGACAGTCACACCGGCGGGGAACCGACCCGGATCATTTACGACGGGGCACCGGCCCTCGACGGTGCCACCATGGCCGATCGACTGGAATGCTTCAGACTGAAGCATGACTGGCTTCGCCGGGTTTCCGTCGAGGAACCACGCGGATCGGATATCCTCGTCGGGGCACTCATCACCCCACCGGTCTCCGA
>JAUIAG010000381.1 GCA_030425355.1 Verrucomicrobiia bacterium | reverse complement strand
GATCCCGTTGCCGGATCATTCCCGGCCGGAACATCGGGGGCTGTGGCACGCATGCCGTTTTTAATCTGCTCGGCGTATTTCTCCCGCAGCAGGGCGAGAGCATTCTCGGCGGCGTTCATTTCCGCAGCTTTCTTGGTGCGGCCGACGCCCTGGCAGATTTCCCCGCCACAGTGAGTCACCTGGCAGATGAAGGTCATGTCGTGTTCGGGACCGTCTGTTCCGAGCATTTCGTAACGCGGCGGCTCGAAGGAAATGTATCTCTGGAGGAATTCCTGCAGTTCTCCCTTTGGATTGTGCTGCATCGGCATTGTGTCGGTGTCGAAGACGTCCTCGTAGGCGAGTTCCAGGAATTCCTCTGCGCGGTAAAAGCCACCGTCGAGATGTATGGCTCCGATCAGGGCTTCAAAGGCATCCACCAGGGCTGTCTGGCGGAGGCGCCCGCCATTGAGCTCCTCGGAGCGGCTCATGATGAGGTACTCTCCCAGTTCCAGTCTCAGCGCCCTCTCGTAGAGAAAGTCCCTGTTGACCAGGTGAGCGCGGGATTTGGTAAGGGATCCCTCATCCGCCTCCGGGTAGCTGCTGAAAAGGAAGGCCGAGATGATCAGACCGAGGACCGCGTCACCGAGGAACTCCAGCCGCTGGTTATTGGTGACCGGCGGCATGAAATTGAAGGCTGCCGACGAGTGGGTGATGGCTTCGATGAGAAGCCTTCTGTCGCGGAAGCTGTAACCGATCAGTTCCTCGAGGTCCGCCATGGACCGCGGGGGTGGATCCAGTCCCGGAGGGTAAATGTATGCATCCGGGTGGTTGGGAAACTTCCTGTTTTTTCTCTTCTTTTTGCCTTTCTTGGCAAATGGCGCCTTGGCCGGAAAGGACCCCGGGTCGGGCACATTTTTCAGGGGACTGTTGACAACTGCCTGACCGGGAATTCTCGCCGCCTTCCGCTTGCGGGGCTTTGGTTTGGCGGGTTCCTCCCCGGTGCTGCTGTTGTCAGCCTTCCCGGCCGCTGTCGCCTGCTCCTGGTTCTCCCCCGGCATCGAAATCTCCTCCTCCGGGTTGTCCAGGCCGTCCTGGTTCTTGCGCTTCGTGCTCCGTACCGTCGTCCGGACTGACCGGGTCAGTTTGTACACTTTCACCATATTCTCCTGTTTCATCGTGGTCTCCCTGCTCAGCGGAGCTCACGTCATCATGCTCGTGTTCACTGTTTTCACTTTCACCATCGCTATCAGTTTCCGGCGAATTCCAATAATTCAGACCGGCGCTGAGCACACCGGACACTTCCTGATAGACAGTGGTCCATTGGTCGGTGGACAGCTTGACATCCTCAATAGTGAAGACATCACCGGAACCGGTATGTTCATAAACAAACAGCCTTTTCCGGTCTCTGTGCACCGTGTCCCTGAGCTTGAGGGTCCTTTTCCTTTCCAGCATGGCTGACAGGATGTAAAGGGTCCCCGGATGAGCCGGGTATGTCTCGCGCTCAGTGACGAGCTGCAGGAGAATCTGTTCTGCCTGATCCTTGTGGATTGCCTCCCTTGAGCGCGGCGGGGGTTTTCGATATTGCCCCAGCCACGTGGAGATCAATGTGCCCTGTTCCGGACTGATCTCGCCTCCCGAGGCTTTCCAGCAGTTCAGGCAGATGTCATATCTCTGCAGTTCCTCATCCTCTTCCACCAGCAGGGTCCGGCAGGATTCCCGGTCCTCGAAGGACTTTCCACATTGAACGCACTGGGACCCATGATTCTGAATCTTCCACTCGTTCATATACCCACATCACATTCCGCGGACCACACCGGCGTTTCGGAATCTATGATTAGAACTATAACTCATCGAAAGGGTTAAGACACGAAATTTCTGAGGGAATCGATGTGGACGGCCTCCATCCCGGCGGCGGTGATGGCCTGCATGCCCAGCTCCGAATCCTCGAATCCAATGCACTCACCCGCCGGAACGCCCATTTTTTCAGCCGCTTTGAGAAAAATATCGGGAGCGGGTTTCTGGCGGGAGACGTCCTCAGCGGTAATGACCGCGACAAAAAGTCCCTCGATCCCGAGGTGCCGGAGGACAGTGCCGATGACCTCGCGTGTTCCCCCGGAGGCGACCGCCATGGGCACGCGGCCATGGTAATTTCTGGCTATGGCGACGGCTTCTTCGATGGGTCGGACGTCGTTGAGATAGCTGAGGTAGTGTTCCTCTTTTTCGGCAGCAGCCCTGACCGGCTCGAGACCGAGAGACTGTTCCTCGCGGAGCATCTCGAGGATGCGGACCGAGGGCACGCCCCCCAGCTGATAAAACCGCTCCTCGGGGAAGTGAAAGCCGTAGCTGCCGGCAATGGCCTGCCACGATCGCCAGTGCAGCGGCATGGTGTCGGCGAGAGTTCCATCGCAGTCGAAAATCAGTCCGGAGGCTTTGGCTATGAGATCGTGAGGCATGGTGTTCCCGGTGTCAGAGGTTCATTTCACTGAGGCGTGATTCCATATCATGAGCCATCAGTGGTTCAATAACGCAGTCCAGTTCCCCTTCAATCACCTGCGGCAGATTGTACAGGGTCAGTTCAATGCGGTGGTCGGTGAGGCGGTTCTGGGGGAAATTGTAGGTCCTGATCCGTTCGTTGCGTTCACCGGACCCGACCTGGGATTTCCGCTGCGCTGCATAGCGCGCATTTTCCTCGGCAATCTTCTGTTCCAGCAGCCTCGATCGGAGGACTGTCATTGCCTTGGCCTTGTTTTTGATCTGTGACCGCTCATCGGCGCAGCGGACAATCATCCCGGTCGGCTTGTGAAGTATCTGCACCGCTGAATCCGTGGTGTTCACGCCCTGGCCGCCGGGACCGGAGGCACGGCACACCGAGATTTCCAGTTCATCCGGTTTGATATCAATGTCCACTTCCTCGGCTTCGGGAAGCACCGCCACAGTCACCGTGCTGGTGTGGATGCGGCCCTGACTTTCGGTGGCCGGCACCCGCTGGACACGGTGCACCCCACTCTCATATTTCAGCCGCTTGTAAACGTCCTCCCCCTGGATGCTGAAGATAATTTCCTTGTAGCCGCCAATATCGGAGGGACTGGCATCCATGATCTCCATCCGCCAGCCGGTATTTTCGGCATATCTGGTATACATGCGGCACAGGTCGGCGACGAAGAGAGCCGATTCAGATCCGCCGGCGCCGGCTCTGATCTCGAAGATGGTGTTTCTGGAGTCGGTCGGATCCGGTGGGACGATACCCATTTTGATGGCCAGCTCGACGGAGGGAAATTCCTCGCGAAGGGAGTTGAGTTCCTCCCGAGCCATTTCGGCGATTTCGGATTCTCCCGGCTCGTCCCGGACCAGCTGTTCATTCTCCCCGATGTCCTTGAGAATCCTGGTATAGCGCCGGCCCGACTCGACAAGGCCCTTGAGCCGCGAATACTCACGACTCATTTCCTGCATCTTCGTCTGGTTGCCGAGGACACGGGGGTCGCTCAGCGCCGCTTCCACTTCGGCAAATCGTTTTTCAAAACGTTCTATGTGCGGGATCAGGTCCATGTCGGGGGAGTGGTCCATGCCTCATGCGCAGGCAGGATCCGGTACGGTAGCTGGGTGTCAACCGCCCTGACGGTCATGTCATTCCGGGGCGGGGCGGGGCGCATGGATGAAATTGAAAAAGCCCGCCTGGTCGCGAACCATGCGGGCGACTTGAAATATCACAAAAGGGTTTTGATCAGCGGCGCTTGCGGCTGGTCTTGCGTGCCTCCGCTGCCTCGCGGGCTGCCTGTGTCTTGGCAAGACGCTGCTTGAACTTGTCAACCCGTCCGGCTGTGTCGACCAGAACCTGGTTGCCAGTGTAGAACGGGTGTGATGCACTGGAAATACCCAGGAGCACAAGCGGGTATTCCTTCCCATCGTCTTCCCATACCGTGGTGTCATTGGAGCGCGCACATGAGCGGCACTTGAAGGAAAAGTCGGAGGCAGTGTCC
>JAUIAG010000027.1 GCA_030425355.1 Verrucomicrobiia bacterium | reverse complement strand
AGCCGGTGATTGTCGCGATGGCGGGAACCGCGGTGGCCGGATTCATGGCATTTGTCCACCGGCACGAATCCAGTCTGCTGCCTGAGGGCGGATGCTGCAATTACATCTCCACTGTTCTCACCGGAGAGGACTGGCGGGGACGGGGAGTGTGTTCAGGGCTCTACGACTACATGCTGTTCAGGCTGGACCGGTCACTCAGGACACCATGGCTGATGACGCGGACATGGAGCAGCAACCACGGCCACATCAAAGTGCTGGAAAAATACGGATTCAACGTGCTGCGTCAATTGACCGATGACCGGGGCCCGGGTATCGACACACTCTACTTTTATCGCCGGGACACGCTTTCTCAGCTGGCCGAATCCTGATCGAGGTCGTTGACAAAACGACTTTCCTTTTTCCATCCAAGCAGCTGGATGCGGTAGAAAAGGTTGGGTGCAAGGCTGAAGAGGACCTTGAGTGCCCGGAAGGAAAGCGGCTCGTCATATGTGCCGACCCAGCCATGTTTTCTGCCGGTCCACTTGTGGATGCGCTCGGCCACCTGGTCGCCATCCGGCGCGCCATCCACCCGCTTCTTCCGCATCTTCATTCCCTTCCCTTCCGGATGCAGCCTGTTGGCCGGAGCCCACGCCAGATCGGATTGAATGGCTCCGGGGCGATAGAGTCTCAGACGGATTTTTTTTCCGCTGCCAAACCACAGAATCGGCCCGGTGCCGGTCCAGAAATAATGCAGGGCGATTTTCCCGGCGTGGTAGACGGGGCCGAAACTGGACGGGCAGCAGTCAGCGATGGATCCGATGGCGATGATTTCAACCGGTTTGTCCCATGTCATCTGCGATGCCGCCATGGCCACATCACAGGGCCAGAGGTAGTTGACCATGTTCATGGACGAAGCCGTCGACAGAAGCGGCTCGCCGTTCGGGCCGACTTCGACTTCGATCTGTCCGGCATTCAGAAAGAGGATATCCGGTTTTTCCCGAAGGATGATTTCCGCATCATCGATAGTCCTCTGGCTGCAGACGATGACCCTGTCGAGGTCGGGGCTGGTGAATTCGGGTCTGCGGCTGACGCCGATCACTTCACAGCCAAGGGACTTGTATTTTCTGGCGAGGGCTCTTCCAAGGACTCCGGATACGCCCGTGATGATGACTTTTTTCATGGTGGGAATGGGAATGGGAATGGAAATCGGTTCAATTCGGTTTTGGGAGGATGATCGCAGCCGAGCCGTCTGCCTTCAATTCTGGATGATATGATCGGTGACCCTCAAGGCGTTGGCCATGATTGTCAAGGCCGGACTGGCTCCCATGGAGGTGGGCAGGAAACTGCCGTCGAGGACATGGAGATGTTCCATGCCGTGGGGCCGGCACCATCTGTCGAGCACCGAGGTCCGGGGTGAGGTTCCGAATCTGGCTGTTCCAACCTGGTGGCCCACGTGTGTTTTGTTCATCCTCGCGGAGGCAGCGAAAGCCCTGATGGCTCCAGCATCGCGCATGAGCCGCGTCAGGATTTTCTTGCAGTGGAAGGAGCGCTCCATGTCGTATGAATGGAACTGGTGAAAAACCTTCTTTCTGCCATCTCTCCCGATTTCCACGCGGTTTTCCGGCCGGGGTAAATCTTCGACGGTGGCCATCATCAGGTAGAGGTGATTGCGAATGGCCGTGGTCGCGGCCCTTGGTGTCGGCAGTGACTGAACAATGCCGAGTTTGTGGGGAAAGTCCCGGGTGCCAAAATAGAATTCCTCCAGGCCGAGCTGTTTGATGAAGCTGTGGCCGCCATTGGTTCTCTGGCGGAAGAGCCCGAATACAACGGCACCGGCGTGATACATGAAGCACCGGCCGAGCATGGGATAATCGTCTCCGAATCCCGACCGGAGAAGAAGGGCGGCTGAATTGATCGCTCCGGCACTGAGGATGACGCGGTCGGCCCGCACTTCCACAAGGTCCTTCTGCCCCGCTTTTTTGACGGTGATGACGGGCCTGTGGCGGTCGATGGACTGAACCTCACACCCGGTCCAGAGGGAAAAATTGTCCATGGTGCGGGACTGTTGAATTATGGCCTGCCGTGTGGAGCCACGGGCTTCTGTCGGGCAGACGTAACCGGGGCAGTCGGCGCAGCGGATGCAGGTCGAGCGGTTGATGGCGAGCGGGAGTATGCCCGGATTGTACCCCTGATCCCGCCACCGCTGGACCAGCCGGCGATTGACTGGAGCCAGTGATTCCAGCCCCCCGGAACCAACATCGCCGGGATTGAATGGCGCCATCCCGAAATGATCCTCAACCCGTTCAAAATAAGGGAGCATTTCATCATAGGTGACCGGCCACTCTCCATCCTCGGATTCCAGCCAGCGACCAAGGTGGCGGCCGGGTTCGAAATCCTCGCGGCGGGGACGGAGCAGGACCGCTCCGTAGATTGAAGTGCTGCCCCCAACGCCATGACCCATGAAGAGCTTCCGGGGACTGCCGTTGTGCAGGTAACGCTCCTGATCAATCACGTGCTTGAATGGACGACCGCTGGAATCAGGGCGCGGATCATACGGATCCGGACCCCGCTCCACGAGCAGGACCTTCTGTCCCGAGGCAGCCAGGTTCAAAGCCGCAAAGCCCCCGCCGGCCCCGCTCCCGATGATCACCGTATCGAAATCCAAAGCGGTTTCACTTTCCCGTAAAAGGCGTCCGACTCAAGAACTTTTCGGCGGATTTCTTCCCGGCCTCACGGCCGCATCCGGATTGTTGCAATTCTGTGAACATTGAATTTACAGATTTCAGCGCCATTCCTCCTGTGATAGCTTCGGAATGTGTTGTTCTTATCAATCCAGCCCTTTCCCTTTCCGAGTCGCTGCCGCCAACTGCGAAGCGTCGGGGCAGTGTCATGCGGGAACAACCATTCAGTCAAACTTCCCATGAATTCTCATCTCCGTAATTCCCATCCCGCAGTGGCGTCTCCAGTCAGGCGTTTATCATCACTTATCGCAGCCGGCGCATTGATGGTTTTATCGGCCATGGAAACCGGGGCACAGCCACTCATTCTCAATGAATTCAATGCGGTTGGATCGAGCCGGTTTCTCGATGGCGAGAATACTGACACGCGGCTGGGACGAATCGAAGGGAATGGTGGAAACTGGATTGAGCTGGTGGTTATCGAGGATCACGCGGATGTTCGCGGTCTTGAGCTGCGCTGGGCTGAAGAATCAACCGAGACTCCGGCCCAGCCGGTGTGGGACGACAGCCGCCCCCTGATGCACCAGGGAGTGATCCGGTTTCTGGACCATGAATTCTGGTCGGATCTGCGTCAGGGCACCATCATCACCATCACCGAAAGCGGGATGCTGGTCGATGATCAGGGATCGACTGTCGTGGACGGATCGGATCTGCAGATTGATCCGGGAGCCGGTGACTGGTGGGTCAATGTCTGGAGCTTTGACACCGACCTTCTCGAGGTCATCACCAATGTCCCCGGCGACTTTGAAGGGAACTTTTCTGTCGGCAACGACAATTGGGAAATCAGCCTCTTTGACAGTGTTGGGGACCTTCTGATCTGGGGTCCTATCGGTGAAGCATATGACGGCTTCGGTGGTGGAGTGGGTTCCGATGAGGTGGGGAAACTGGAGCTTGACCCGTCAGCGGATGTCACCATCTTCGACTACAATGACGGCACCAGCAGCTCATTCGGCGCTCCCAATATCTGGTCGGCCGGCACCATTACCCAGGATTTTTCACTTCTGCGGGAATGGGCTCTGAACGGGAATGGCAACGGAGGCGGCACAGCACCCCTGTCGATAGCTGTCATCAATGGCGAAGTTCAGGTCTCATGGGAAAGACTTCCTGGACTGGAATACGAGCTTCAGCAGTCGATCAGCATCACCGCCCCTCAATGGGAGCGGGTCAGCTTTTATCCGATGATCATGGACGATGCTGTCAATCACTCGGAAACTGTGGCCACCGAACCCGGCCAGCTGACCGGATTTTTTCAAGTGCTGGTGTCCGGCCCGCAGCAGTAAGTGTCACTCCGTCATCGCAGAGCCCATCCTTTTGAGATGGTGCCTGTGAGCAGCCTTTTTCTTTACCTGCCTGTCACATTTCCATTTCAGGAGTGCTGCCGGAAATGCTGATGGATGGGATGTGGTGCAGGTTGCACAGATCCAGAAGGGAGTGAACTGCTTTCAAATCTCCGTCGACATGAGCCGGAGGGCTGTCGCCGCGCTTTATCAGGGCGGCGGAAAACCCGGAGTTCCTCGCCGCATCAAAATCCCGGACCATGCAATCACCGACGTGGAGGATCCGGGACGGATGGCACCGCATTCTCGCTGCCACGGCATCAAAGAACCTGGGATCCGGTTTGTGATAACCGATCTCAGCTGAGAGCATCACGGCGTCGAAGTAATGCTCGAGCCCGAACCCGGCGAGGAGGTTGTGCAGGCGGTTATCCCAGTTGGAAGCCACCACCACCCGCAGACCGCTTTGTTTCAGCAGATCCAAAGCCAGCTCGACATCCGGATACAGCTTCCAGTTTTCAGGGTTGGCAAACGCGAGATAGAGGTTCCGGAACAGGTCTTCGTCGACGCCCTCAGGATGGGTGGGCTGGAAACAGTAATCAACAATCTCCTTCCATGATCCCTCGGAAAAATCGAAGCTGTCGGCTTTTTTCCATGCTTCCCGGAACCTCTGGTCGAGAATGTCCGGACCGGGGGCGTGGTTGAATCTTTCCCGGGCAACTCTGGCATAGACTGCACCGACGGACGGGAAGGGCTCAATCATGGTGCCTCCCGCATCCAGTGAGATTATTTCAATATCAGCCGAACGACCGGTCATCATTCCATCCTCTCAGTTGGCGAACCAATCTGCAGCTGTTGCTGCAGCCATGCTCGTGGATCAGTACCTGGCACCGGAAACCCCGGTCAAGGGCGGGCATGGCTCAGAAACCACTGGTAGAGATCGGCATTGTCATAGGTCGCGGTCCATGAGTCATGGCCGGCATCCGGATAGACCGTGTAGCGGATATTGCCGCCGATGCGGGCAATGGCTTCAACCATGACCTCTGAGCGTTTGGGCGGGACCACAGTGTCCTGGGCCCCATGGAAATTCCAGATGGGAAGGGCCGAAATATTCTCGCGCTTCTCTCTGCGGGCCAGAAGGATGGATATTGGGTCGCCGCCGCCGCAAATCGGAGCTGCCGCCGCAAATTTTTCCGGGTAGTTGGTGATGAGGTCCCACGTTCCGTAGCCACCCATGCTGAGGCCGGTCACATAGATTCGCCGGGGATCAACGCGATGCGAAGCCTGGATGTGGTCAATGAGGTGGACCAGTGCCGTGGCGTTCCATCTTTCACCGGCAGGACACTGGGGAGAGACCAGAATGAACGGAAGATCAATGTTAGACGGGCTGTCACCGGCGGCTGCCATCTTCGGTGGACCATGTCTCTCGACCATTGAAAGATCATCACCTCTTTCACCGGCTCCATGCAGAAAAAGCATCAACGGCCATTGGCGTCCCGCGTCCACGGCATAGTCATTGGGCAGGTGGAGGAGATAGCCAAGGTCAACCCGGGTGGTGATCGTTTTGGAAAAGTGCTCCTGAGACTGTTTTCCCGGCTCGGCGGCGTTGACGCTGATGGCTGCCATGAGAATGGCCGCCAGCGCCACTGCCGGATGCCAGACGGATTTGATCCTGAATACGGACGTCGCCGGGGCAGTGGCTGCCACGGGCATGGATTTCATTGAATGGTGCATGAGGCCGAGATTACTGCCCGGGGCGGTGAAATCAAAGCAATTTGAGTTTGGGCAGGTCCTGGCTGTCGATGAGCCCGACCGGATGGCCGTCATCATCGACAACCACAAGATCATCAATCGCCGTGGCGTCGAATACTTTCAGGGCCTCGACGGCCAGCGATGACTGGTTGAGGCTGATCGGATTGCGGGTCATCACCTGATGAAGCTGGTTTTCCAGGATTCCTGGGTCCACCAGGATTTTGCGCCTGAGGTCGCCATCGGTGAAAATCCCTGTCAGTGCGCCGGAGTCATCGACGATACACACGCAGCCGGCGCGGGCTTCTGTCATAAGACCCAGGGCCTCGCGGACGCTCAGTTCGGGTTTCGCCAGAGCAATTTTCCTGTCCCGGCGCATGACATCACACAGGCGCATCAGGAGTCGCCGCCCTATGGCTCCGGAAGGATGAAAAAGGGCGAAGTCCTCCTCGGTGAAGCCCCGTGCCCTCAGAAGACAGATGGCGATTGCATCGCCGATTGCCATCATCGCCGTGGTGCTGGCCGTCGGCGCCAGGTTGAAGGGACAGGCCTCCCGCTTCACCGGAATCTCGAGGACCCGGTCGCTCGCCATGGCAATGGAGGATGTCCTGTTCCCGGTTATGGCAATCATTCGGGATGAAAAACGCTTGAGGGCCGGAAGAAGCTGGGCCAGCTCGTCGGATTCACCCGAGAAACTCAGCATCAGAATTACATCATTCGGCTGGATAATCCCAAGATCTCCATGCAGGGCATCCACCGAATTCAACACCACCGCGGGGGACCCGGTGCTTGTCAGTGTGGCGGCAATCTTCTGGCTGATGTTGCCCGATTTGCCGATACCGCTCAGCACCACCTTGCCGCCGTCCGAGAAACAGCGGAGGAGGTCGGAAATGACATCATTGAACTCATCACCCAGCGAGTCGCCGAGGCATTTCAGTCCCTCGATCTCGATCTGGATAACCTGCCTTGCAATCGATGCGCTGTCGCCGGAATCCACTCCGTCAATCTGCCAATCACCGGCCCGCATTCCAATTTCAAATGCAAATCCCAATTCAGGTGGCCGGCCCCGGACGCCAGCACCTGTTCCGGCCGTGGCCCGGGCCTTCAGATCCCGTCCTCCATCAGGTGTTTGAGGATTGTGTCGATGGAGTCCTTGCCGGAAACAGGAGCGAGTTCCTCGATGTAGGCATTCAGCATGATGGAAAATACCAGTATTTCACCATCGGGGCGGTGGAGGAAGCCGGACAGGCACTTGACGTGATTGATGGAACCGGTTTTGGCAAAAATCCTCCCGCGGGTCGATGGCCACCGTAGCCGGGATCGAAGGGTCCCGTCTTCACCGGCAACAGGCAGCGATGCCAGAAAGGCGTCACGGTGCGGATGTCCATGCATATGACGCAGCAGCCTTGTGATGGCAGCTGGGGACACCAGAGCCGACCGGCTGAGCCCACTGCCTTCGTCCAGCTGCATCTCGCCCGCCGGAATACCAATGGAGCCGGTGAATTCCTCCAGTGCTTTCAGTCCGGCCGACTGGGTCGAGCGGAAACGGTCATGGTCCGCACGGTTTCTGCCCGCAAGAAGAAGGAAGGTGTGTGCGTAGAGGTTCTGAGAGCGTTTCATCATCTTTTCCAGCATCACATGAACCGGAAAGGACGGCACTCTGGCGATTTCGGACCACTCGGGTTCCGTCATCAGTGATGGCCCCTGAAGGCGGACAGTCGATTTGCCGCGCGTTTCCACGCCCCTGGCGCGCAGGGCCGACTCCAGCCGTGCTGCAAACCATTGTGCCGGATCGGGAACTGAAACTGCTTCGGTCTCGGCCGATTCTCCGACCGGCAGAGACCCGGTTATCACCACCCGGCTGGAGTTGAGGTCCCGGCTTACATCCATCCTCCGCGGCTCACCTTTGTCCACAGTCCGGGTGCGGTTCACCAGGTCGAGGGTGAGAGGGGCCGGCTGCCCGACAATTTCACACGGGCTGCCGATGGAAGATCCCGGCCGGATTGTCAGATCCACGACATTGTCATCATTGACCAGGGATGATACCGGGGCGCCGTAGTAATACTGAAGGTCGTCCCAGGTCCATGCGGTGCCGAAGGTGGAATTGACGAAATACAGGTCTTCTCCAATGATCGGCCCATCGATCACCCGGATCCCGGCGTCGAGAACGGCCCTGATGACCGATTCAAGACCCATTGAGTAGTCCCAGTCAAAAAAGCGGGCACCCATCGAGACATCGCCTCTTCCGGATACGGCCAGCCCCCGGACCAGGTCGGTCCTTCCGGTTTTCAGGGCGAGGACAGGCGTTTCAAAACGGTGGTCCGGCCCGAAGGTGTGGAGGAAAAGCGCCCCGGAAAAGAGCTTGGCGCAGGAGGCCGGCTTGAGAAGTTTCCGGCTGTTGTGGGAGAACAGTTCCTGTCCGTCCTTCAGCTTCACCACATGGATTCCCACTGAGGCGTTTTCAAACCGGGGCTGCTCGAGGAAAAGTTCCAGCCATTCGGTGAATTCGGATGTGTTTCCCTGTCCCGGCAATAGAACCAGAACAAGCATCAGCATTGTCGTCAGGTGAGTTTGCGATTGTCTTCGGCTTTTCATGGGCTTCCGCTCCTGAATGTTTCAGCAGTGTAAAGTAAATGAAGGATGGTGCCAGGCACGCCGGTCCGATTTTCATTTTGACCTGTCCGCCACATCAAATTACCGGCCTGTCCGGAAATTGGACAAAATTGTCCCTTAAGAATACAGTTGAAGTATTCGATGAGATCAAAGGTGATCCCGACCGGGAATGCCAGCGAGAATTTGAACGGGAACGAGAATCCATCTTGCCGTGATTGAGAAACTGCTACAGAAAATGTCTGCCAATGACCGGCATGTCCTCAAGGCTGTGCTGGGCTGGATAGACCTCAGGGACTGCGCCGAGGCCCTGAGGGAACTGGATAACCTTTCACCTGAACTGCGCTCCACGCCTGAGATCATAGATCTCGAATGGCAGGCTTCAGCGCGCCACCACGACTGGAAGCGCGCTCTCGAAACTGCCAGGACCTTTACACGCCTCCACCCGGACGTTGCTTCCGGTTGGATCCATCTGGCCTACTCGCTTCACGAGCTGAAGCGGACCGTCGAAGCACGTGACCAGCTCCTCGATGCCAGAATAAAATTTCCCCTCAATGCATTGATCCTCTACAACCTCGCCTGCTACTGCTGTCAGCTGAAACAGAACGAGGATGCCATCCAGTGGATTCAGGAAGCAATGGCCGTGCGGGACCGGTCGGAAATCCTTTCCATGGCCCTCGAGGACAGTGATCTCGAACCGATACGCGACCGCCTCGAAAAAATGGTCTGAGATGCCGACCGCTGTCCCCCCGGTGCATCACGCATCGGGTCGGTGAAAAAGGCACCAGTGCCGCACCACGGCACGGGAATCATTTTATTTATTCAGAATCAGGGATCCGCACGGATCAGGGATCGGAGAGAGGAAAGGGGGACCCGGACTGCATTGCCGGCTCGCGGCTTGAGGGTCCCGGAGAGGGGAATTGGTGATGGTTGTCAGCGCAGACGCCACACAATGCGCGCCTTGTCAGTATCATAGGGGGACATTTCCATCCGGACCCGGTCGCCGGGTATCAGTCGGATGAATCGTTTTCTCATTTTGCCGGAGATGTGTGCCAGCACCTGATGGCCGGTATTGTCCAGCTCGACCCGGAACATGGTCCCGGCCAGGACGGCTACGATCTTTCCTTCAACTTTTATTACGTCTTCACTCATTCGCGTTCTACTGGCGGCAATTATGTTCCCGCAGCCGCCGTACTTCAACCCAAGAATTCATAATTCCTCGGGAAATGGCGGCAATTTGGCAACTATTTTTGCCTTGTCCATGTCGTAGGGAGTCATTTCAACACGCACCAGATCCCCCGGGGAGAGGTCCTCAAGATCGTGACGGAGCTTCATGGGGATGTGGCCGAGGCACTGATGGCCGTTGCGGAGGAAGGAGAGTCTGAGAGTGTGGACATCCAGCTTTGAGATGACCCGTGCATTGGTGAGGATGGTTTCCGGCGAAAGGGGGAGGGGAAGCGGACTTTTTCTGCCTTTGCCGCTCATCGTTCACCCCTGTTTCTGATCCTGTTCCATAGATCATCCATCCGGTCCCTGACCGAGTCGTCCATTTCAATAATGGGCGGCCACGGTCGTGGGTGACCCTCCGACGGGAGTTTGGAAGTGGCGTCGATCCCCATCTTCGATCCGTGTCCGACCTGCGGTGTGGCATGATCCAGCACGTCCGCCGGGCCACGGGTGATAATAATGTCCCGCGAAGGGTCGGTGTTTGACATCCATCGGAAAAGCACGTCGCTGGTGTTGTGAACATCCACGTCCGAATCCACCACGACAATGTATTTGGTGAACATCATCTGCCCCATGCCCCACAGTCCGTACATGATCTTGTAGGCCTGATAGGGATAGGTTTTGCGGATGCTGACGAAAACCAGGTTGTGGAACACCCCTTCAGCCGGCAGGGCTATGTCGACGATCTCCGGGAAATTCATCTGAAAGATCGGCATGAACAGCTTGACGCTGGCTGTTCCCATATAAAAGTCCTCCTTGGGAGGTTTTCCGACTATGGTTGCCGGGTAGACCGCATCACGCCGGTGGGTGATCGCGGTCACATGGAATGCCGGGTATTTGTCCACCGGAGTGTAGAAACCCGTGTGGTCGCCGAAGGGCCCTTCGTCAATCAGGGCCTCGGTGGGATCGACGTAACCTTCTATCACAAAGTCCGCATTGGCGGGCACCAGCAGATCACTGGTTTCACACTTGACCATCGGAACAGATTTCTTCCGGAGAAATCCGGCCAGCAGAAACTCATTCAGGCCATCCGGGAGCGGTGCGGTGGCGCTGAAGGGGTAAACCGGATCGCCGCCGAGAAAAATGGCCACCGGCATCCGTGTGCCGGTCTCGTAATACCGTCGTCCATGACGCGCTGCGACCTTCTGAAGCTGCCAGTGCATTCCCGTCGTCGTCGAATCCAGAATCTGAATCCTGTACATCCCGAGATTCACGTCCCCGTTGTCCGGGTCCTGTGTGACAACGCAGGGAAGTGTAATGAATCGTCCGCCATCCTGGGGCCAGCACTGCAGGATCGGAAGGTTGAGCAGGGTGGGGAGTCCGGTTGGTCCCGATTCGTCTGACGGAATGGACTTTTCCGGATGGTCCATACGGATTACCACGTCCTTGCAGGCGCCTTTGGAAACTTTTCCGGGTTTGACGTGACGCAGGTTGAGGGCTGTTCCGGCCAGTCGGAGCGCCTCACCGGCATTCATCGGGGGCTTGGCCTTCATCAGTGTGCCCAGTTCCTCGGCCGCCTCGTCCACTGTGGCCTTGCCGAGCACCATCGCCATGCGCCTGGCCGACCCCATCGTGTTTATCGCCACCGGAAACGGGCTCACCCTGCCATTGACGGTCGGCTTTTCAAAAAGCAGTGCCTTGCCGCCCCCGGGCTCCGCCATTTCCCTCTCCGAGATCTCGGTAATTTCCAGTTCCGTCGCCACGGGCTCCGGAATGCGTATCAGTTCACCTTCGCGCTCCAGGTGATCAAGAAAATCGCGGTATGATTCAAACGCCATGCCGGTGACAATACTCCCGATTTACGGTTTTCAAAGAAATCTGCCGGCAGTGCTCACCGGCTCCCCGGTTTCGTCGGTGGAATCGCCTTCAGATCCCCCGGAAGATTCTCCCCGCTGAATGTCTCCACCTCCATCTGCAAAAGACTGGTCATGGGGACTCCCGGATCCGCGCTGCCCCCGGACCGGTCCACCAGGACCAGCACCCCGACCGGCTGCCCGCCCTCTTTTCTGACAATGTCGAGCGTCTCCTGAACCCGGCCCCCCCGTGTCACCACGTCCTCAACCACCAGAACCTTCTCCCCCGGCTCAATCCGGAATCCCCGCCGCAAAACCAGACGGCCGTCCTCCTTCTCCACAAAAATAAATCTTTTTTTCAGCTGCCTGGCCACCTCCTGACCCAGAACCAGGCCGCCCATGGCCGGAGCCACCACCGTGGAAAAATCCTCGCCAGTCCACTTCTCAAGCAGTGCTGACACCAGTTTTTCAACGGTCGGCATGTCCTGAAGAGCCAGCGCACACTGGAAATACTGCCGGCTGTGCAGGCCACTTCTCAGAACGAAGTGACCGTCCATAAGTGCTTTAGTTGCTTTAAAAATTTCAATAACGTCCGATTTTTCCATGGACAAAATGATTATCGATGGCCATAGTGAAGTCGACTGGTTAATTTGTGGACCGCAAAAAAAGAAAATTTAAGGGGTTGGCAAATAATCCGTCCTACTCTATAGTGGCCTGCGGTGAAGGTTGTTGATCAGTTACTTCCGCAGTCGCAGCTGGAGGTTTAGGTTCAATTTGAAAAAATCAATAAAAATGAAAATCAGAAACAAAATCGCACTATTCGCAGCAGCAATCGTCGTTGGGCTGACTCAGGTCAACGCAGCACCCACGCTCTCTCAGCAAATCGACAGCCTTCCCGCTCTGGAAGTTCCTGCTTTCGCAGTTCAGACTGTCATCAAATCTGAGAAGGAACAGCGCCTTGACAACGCTGTCAAAGTGGTTCGCACCATTGCTGTTCAAAACGAAAAGGCTCTGGTGCCTTCCGTAGTCTCTATTGTCCGCGCTTTCCCTGAGTTCGCGCCGACCCTGGCTACCGAAGCTTCACGCCTCTCACCAAACCAGGCAAAGCAAATTGCCATTCGCGTTGCCCAGGCAGCTCCCAATTTCGCATCCGACATTGCTTTCAATGTGGCATCATCCGTCACTCTGAACTCAAAAAACTCTATCGACATTGCCGAAGCTCTTGTCCGGATCTCCCCCGACACATCGGATGTGACTATCAGCGCTCTCGCCAACAAGGTTCCTTCGGCACGCCAAACCCTGACTTCGCGTTTTCCCAACGCCGTCCTGTTTGTCTTCCCGAGCTCTATCTCATCCACTGGTGGTTCAATCGCTCAAAAGCTTCTGAACCAGCTCCAGGCAATCATCGACGACGGTGGAACACTCACTTCCCAACAGCAGGCTGAGTATGACAGACTCACTGAAGTCGTCAGCAGAAATTCTGGCACAACTTACTCTGCCTACACCGGAACAATCATTGATGGTTCCGATCCTAACCGTTACAGCGGCACTAACTGATTTTATCAAACTAAACCTCTTGCTGGCCCCTCACAAATGAGGGGTCTTTTTATTTTTGACATTCCTGTTTTTCCGGGAGGCTGGAGATCCCATGGGAATTCGATCACCGATTGACTCCTGGATAAAAGTGATGATCCGATTCTGGAATTCCGGGTCGTGGTCGGGGGTGTAGTAATTCAGCACGGCCCATGCCGATCAACTGGTCAGTGGGAAGACCGGACCCCGGCCCGGGAAGCATTCGGTGCACCGGATCGCCGGGTGAGAAAACCATCCGAAAAATACCATCAAGGGGCTAAAAACCATTTGTCAGGCGACTGAAATTGTTATTTTATCTTACTTCGCACCCTGAAAGGGACACCTCCTGATAACGGGACAACGACACGGCACATACGCAGCCACTGATAGACACGCCATGAGCGATAATTCGACGAATGATCTGGACCTGAACCTGCACTTTTTGCCGGAATGGGCAAAGCAAGGGTCAAACAAGAACCTTTACGACAAGTATACCGGAAATGAGGAAAGTGGCCGGTCTCGTCCTCCGCGGCGCGGCGATGGCGACAGAAAGCCCGGTAGAGGTCGGCCTCAGGGTGCTCAGGGTGGCAGTGCTGGCGGCGGCCGCAGGCCATCATCCTCCAGAGGTCCTCAGCAGGGCGGGAAGAGGCCCCCGCAGGGTGGGAGAGGCCCTTCTTCGCGTCCTCCCCGGCGTGAGCCCGAACCTGTTCCTGATCTGGATGTTGCATTCACGGCTGATGAAGCTGTATCCAACAGTCTTGCAGAGCAGATCAAGATCACGGCCCGCGCCTACCCGCTGTTCAGCATAGCGCAGATGATCCTTGGCAAGCCGGAGCGCTATCATGTCAAGATTTCAACCATTAAAAGCAAGGGAACCGATGAACCGGCTCAGAAGCTTTTTGTATGTGCCCTTGACAACTCGCTATGGCTGTCTCAGTCAGCAGCGGTAGATCATCTGCTTTCCAATCACCTCAATACTTTCTATGAGACAGTCAGGACCGAAGCCGAGCCTCCCAAGGGGACATACACTTTTGTGGCTCAGTGCGGCATGAGCGGAGTGGTGCTTGGTCCTCCCAACTACCACGATTACCAGAATCAGCTGCGGCGGGTCTACAACGAGCGGTTTTCCAAGAAGATGTCCTTCGACCGCTTTAAATCACGTGTGAAAATCGTCAAGGACGAGGAGGTCGTCAACAAATGGCTTGAGGACCAGAGTTTCGTCACAACCTACAAAGTGCTCAATTCGCCTGAGCCTCTGGATCTCAATTCCTGGGAAGAGGTCATACAGCATTTCAACGAAAATCACGTTCCCAATATAATTCAGGAAGTATCCAGGCATTCTATTTCGGGGACGGAGGCAGAGAATTACCCCTGTAATGACATCCGCCGTCTCGTTCGGGTTCGGCTTGCCGAACAGAAAAGATTTCCTCTGAAGGTTGTGCACCTGCTGAGCCAGCAGTTTTCCGCGCGGGGCCTCCAGTTCTTCAAGGTCAACAAGACGGTGACTCACGTTTGTGTGAGCCGTCCGCATTATCTCGATCTGGACAGCACCAACGTCAAGGACGGTATCCACCGCATAATAGGATTTATTCAGGAGCATCCCGGCTGCAACCGGAAGCAGCTTATCGACAGCCTCTCCACCCGGCAACCTGCTGATACACTCCAGCAATCGGCTCCGTCAGAGGATACCCCTCAGGCTGATCCTTCACAGGAGGCGGCCGAATCGACTGAGGAGGCTTCATCTCCGTCTGCTCCCGCTCCCGCTCCCGCACCAGCTGCTGAAGCTTCTCACGCGGAACCCACTGAAGAGCAGAAAGCCATCATCAGTGATCTGCACTGGCTGCTGTATCAGGGCAATGTCATTGAGTTCGCTTCTGGAGTTCTCGAAGTGGCCAAGAAACCTGCCGAGAAGAAAAAAGCTCCGGCTGCTCCGAAGCCTGCAGCTCAGCCCGCGGCAGATACACAGTCACAGGTCCAGGAAAGTGACGGATCCGAGTCTGTTCCATCCCAGGGCGGGGTCGGGGAAAACCAGCCAGCCGGTGAGACAGTATCTGAGCAATCAGCCTCGGATGGTGCCGATCAGCCTGCTTCTCAGGAGGAGCCTCTCAATCAGGGATCTGAGGGTACGATTGTGGAGTTTCCCGCGCAGACTGCTGCCGGCGAAGCTGACAATCAGCCGCAGCTTCCGGTTGAGCAGCCGCCGGCGAACACAGATCAGAATCCTCAGACTCAGGAGGATCCTTCCCATGGAGAATCACCTGCGGGCGAGGATCAGGTGCGTCATCAGGACTGACAGGTTGGATCTCTATTCTGGTCAGCGGGCCCCGTCAGGGGCTTTTTTCCTTTCATTGGAACCAGTCACTTTGAGTTGAATCCGGAAGTCGTGGGAGATCCGAATGCTCTGACGGCTTCTGCATGGGATGGCCCGTGTCGATTGGTTTATCCGTCCAAAATAAAAACTTTGATATATCCGGTGCAGCTTTCAGCTTTCTTTCCGTCCGGCAGTTCCAGTTGATCCGGAGCTGTCTGATAAACGATGATTATTTCGAATTTAAATCCCGGTAATGAAATTGGAGCGTCTGCTTGGCATGTGCAGGTCGATCGAAGTTCGTTTCTTCTGGATGCCGGCCTGCATCCCAAGCTGGAGGGCCGTGCTTCTGTGCCGATGCTGGATCGCCTGAGCGGACGCGATCTGGACGCTGTCATTATCAGCCATTGTCATTACGATCACGTTGCTGGCCTGCCACTTGTGCTGAGAGAATTCCCGCGTGCACGGGTGATCATGAGTGAACTCAGTTCACATCTTATCGAACGCGTCCTTCACAATTCAGCCAATGTCATGAAGCGGCAGCGGGAGGAAAAGGGACTGCTGGACTATCCGCTCTACGACAATCGACAGATCGAGGAGCTGTCACCTCTGTTTGAGGGCTTTCCCTGCCGCTCACCACTCGATTGTTCCTTTGCGATGCCCGAGGAAATGGCTGGCGGGGCTCCGAGGGTGACACTCTATGACGCCGGACACACACTGGGCGCGTGCGGAACACGTATCCAGACCGGTGCCGGCGAGATTTTCTACACCGGGGACTGCTCATTTCAGGACCAGATCCTCCTCAAGGGCGCTGACTTCGACGGCATTTCTCCGGACGTGCTGATTATGGAAACAACCCGGGGCGCCTATGACGACTCAAAGACCTCAGTGCGTGCGCGGGAGGTCCGCCGGCTTCGTGAAGCTATTCTCGAGGTTTTCCAGCGCGGCGGCAGTGTGCTGATTCCGAGCTTCGCCCTGGGACGAACCCAGGAAATTCTGGCGATGCTCGCCGTGATGACCCGTGAGGGAATGATACCCCGTCAGCCCGTTCATGTCGGCGGGCTGGGGAAGATTTTCACCGAGATCTACGACGGTCTGATTCACAAGACCCGCCGCAATCATACGGATCTTGTCCTGAGCCGGGAACTCAACCTGGTGGTTCAGAACGTGGACAAGGTCCGCGACCTGAGGCTCAAGACACCGAGGATCTTCGTGGTGACAGCCGGGATGATGAATGAAAACACGGCCGCCCATGAGCTGGCCATCCGGTTCTGCAGTGACCCCCGACATGCCATTTTCTTTGTTGGCTACGCTGATCCCTCAACTCCGGGAGGCAGGCTTCGTGATTCGGTGATGAGCCATCCCTTCCACTTCAGCGACAGGATTCCTGACCTTGTCAGGGAATGCGAGATGCGATGGTTTGACATCACCGGTCATGCCAACCGCCAGGAACTTGTTGACTGGGCTCTGGACGTCAATCCATCCCACCTGGTGCTGGCTCACGGCGATCCTGAAGCCAGAGCCTGGTTCTCACACCGCTTTCAGGAGCTGGAGGCGCCCTTCACCATCCATAATCCCGATGCCGGCGAAGTCCTCGAAATACCTGATTTTCCCGTTTCCGGTTAAGCCGTGAATTCGCGGTCCGGCTCACGTCGTGGCTCCGGACCTTGAAAGAGCTTTTATCTTCTCAACCATGCTGGCCAGCCCGACTTTGCGGGTTGGACTAAGATACTGATCGAGTCCAAGCCGGGCAAATATCTCCTTTTCATCGGTTCCGGCAATCCTGTCGGATGTCTTTCCTGAGAAGATGAGAATCACCAATGCCACCAGGCCTTTGACGATGGCGGAATTGCTGTCGCCCCTGAGATACATCCGTGGCGGGTGTTCCTCATCAAACCTCGTCTTGACCCATACCTCCGCCTGGCAGCCATGAACTTTGTTCTCATCCGTCCTGTCCGCCGCTTCGAGAGGGGGAAGCTTTTTGCCGAGGTCCATCAGGTAGGTGTATTTGTCCTCCCAATCATCGAATAACTCGAAATTGTCGATGATCTGCTCCAGATTGAGGCTGGAAAAATCACTCATGGGCTTAAGCATGAACTGACTTGACGGCTTCGACAAGCTGGCGCACGAAATTTCCCACTTTGCCGGCCAGTTCAGGATCACTTCCATGCTCGGCTATCTGGTTGACTATGGCGCTGCCCACAACCACGGCGTCTGACTGGCCAGCCACCAGTCGAGCCTGCTCAGGGTTGGAAATCCCGAACCCCACCGCAATCGGCAGCGACGAGTGGCGGCGGATGGTAGCCGTCATCGACTCAATGCTTTCCGAGACGGTGGACTGCATCCCGGTGACCCCTTCGCGGGATACATAGTAAATGAATCCTGCCGCATGAGGGGCTATTCTCCTGATTCTCTCTGCAGGTGTCGTCGGGGCGATGAGAAAGATCGGGCACAGTTCTCTGGCCCTCATGAGACTCTCATAGTTTTCAGATTCTTCAGGGGGAAGATCGAGAACAAGCAGCCCGTCCACACCGGCATCCGCCGCATCCCGGATAAACGCCTCCATTCCCATGCGGTGCAGCAGATTAAAGTAAACGTAGAGGACGATCGGTATTTGTGAATGCCGGCGGATCCTGCTGATGGAGGCAAAGATCTTCGCCGGTGTCGTGCCTGACTCGAGGCCCCGCTGGGCGGCCAGCTGGTTGACTATCCCGTCGGCCAGCGGGTCACTGAAGGGAACGCCAAGCTCCAGCACATCCACACCCGCCTCATCCATGGCAAGGGCAATTGCCTCTGTGGCCTCCAGGTGAGGGTCTCCCGCGCCGATGTAGGCCACAAACCCCTTCCGGTTTTCGGCCTTCAGCGCTGCAAAACGGCTTTCAATACGATTCATCTTTCCACTGACTATGGTGCGAATGGCCCGCCGAAGGCAAGCGCAAGTCAAGTGGTCACCGGCCCCGGGAAATCACTTCTTGGAATGTCACCCGGTTTCCCGATGGCTGGCGAGGATTCTCAATCCCTCCAGTGTCAGGTGAGGGATGACCTTTGCCTCAAAGGCCAGTTTTGACCGGAAGATCTCTGCGCAGCCCCCGGTGAGGGCCACAGTCTCCAGTGGTTCTCCGAGCTCCTGCTGAACCCCTGCCAGAAGCTTTTCAATAAGGCCGGTGTAGCCATGCACGGCACCAATCTGCATGGCATTGACGGTGGACTTTCCAATCCAGTTTCCCGGATCGGCAATTTCAACCGCGGGCAGCAGTTCGGTTTTCTCATGGAGATAGTCGGTCATAAGGCGCAGTCCCGGAGCGATGATGCCCCCGACGTAGCATCCGGGACGGCTTATCACGTCAAAGGTTGTCGCCGTGCCGAAATCTATGACCACGGCCGGACAGGGGTAATGGTGGGAGCAGGCCACGGCGTTGGCCAGACGATCCATCCCGATGGACTCCGGTGCCGGGTAATCTATGGGGACCATACCCGGTGAATGAAGATTGAGTATCGTGGTTTCGACGCCCCAGTGGCGGTGAACCCAGTCACCGATCCGCGCGTTGAAGGAGGGGACGACACTGCCCAGGACAGCCCGGGTCACCTTCTCCCTGGTGAGCGCAATCGGGGGAGCCAGTGACGGGCTCTGGTGAATCACCTCATGAGGAATCAGCACGGGAACCGGGGACCGGACGGCCGCGTCGTCCCCGATGGCCGCGTGGATGTGGGTGTTGCCCGCGTCCAGAAGAAGAATCATGGCGCCATGTCCTTCTGGGTCGTCACTTCCCCGCCGTTGAACTGCATCAGCTTGCCGCTTTCACCGCGTATCCACAGGGCGCCGCTCTCATCGATTCTTTCCGCCTGCCCGCTGTACACATTGCTGCCGACACGTAAATCTATCCAGCGTCCCAGGGTGCAGGACATCGACTTCCATTCATCAAGGCACTGCTCGAAACCATGCGTTCTGGTAAAGGTCAGGTCCCGGTCGATCTGATCGAGGATCCGGGCGGCAATGGTCGATCGCGGCGGCAGTGTTCCGGCAATCTGGATCAGCGAGGTGGCGGTATCCCTGAGTTCAGGAGGGAAGTCTGAGGGCTGGTGCAGTATGTTGACGCCAATGCCGACGATTACGTATTCAACCTGGTCCATGTCGGCCCGCATCTCGGTGAGAATTCCCGCCAGTTTGCGGTCCTCAAAGTGCACATCATTGGGCCACTTGATCTGCAGTCGGGCGTTTGTGAGATTCCGCAGGGCCTTGGAAACCGAACAGGCAGCCAGGAGCGTCAGGCGTGCCACTTCCGTGGGCCGCATCACAGGCCTGAGAATCAATGAGAACAGCAGGCTCCGGCTGCCGGGACAGATCCACTGTCGTCCCATCCGCCCTTTGCCGGCTGTCTGCCGTTCCGCCATGATCACTGTTCCCTCGGCGGCTCCACCGCGTGCCAGTCTGTCTGCCAGCTCGTTTGTGGAAGAGGTTTCCCTGTAGACCTGGACATTGTGCCCGATGATCCTTGATGATTCCAGCTGCGCCGCGATGTCATCGCCCACCAGGTTGGCGGGACCTGAAACCAGCCGGTACCCGTAATGCGGACTGGCCTCAATCTCGAATCCGGCTGATCGGAGGACATCCATGCGCGCCCAGATGGCACCGCGGGTCAGGCCGAGCTCGCGGGCGAGATCCGTTCCGGCAATTCCTTCCGGAGATGCGCGCCGCAATGCCCGGATTATCATGGCATCTGAACTCTCGTTTTTACCGGCTGGCTGCATGATGGGGATGGAAGTCCAGGCCTATATCGACGTTTCTGGCGGCATGGGTGAGGGCTCCGACAGATATGAAGTCCACTCCGGTTTCTGCCACCGATCGGATGTTCTGCAGGGTGATTCCGCCGCTGGCCTCTGTTTTCGCCTTTCCGCGGCAGAGGGCGGCGGCACGGCGTATTGTTTCCGGATCCATATTGTCGAGAAGGATGATGTCGGCTCCGGCTTCGAGAGCTGCCTCAACCTGGTCGATCCGGTCCGCTTCGACTTCAACCCGGAGATCCGGGTATTTTTCCCGAGCCCTCCGGACAGCGGTTATGACCGGCTGCGGGTCCCTGTCTGCCAGTGTCATCAGGTGGTTGTCCTTGATCATGACCATGTCAAACAGCCCGCTTCGATGATTGGTGCCGCCGCCGCATTGAACCGCATACTTTTCCAGCCGTCGCCATCCGGGAGTTGTTTTGCGGGTGTCAAGGAGCCGGCATCCACTCCCGGAGATCGCCGCCGCATATGTGGCGGTCAATGTCGCAACCCCGCTCAGGCGCTGCAGGAAATTCAGAGCCACTCTCTCGCCGGTCAGAACGGCACGGGCCGGGCCGGTGATTCTCATCAGGGCCGCACCTCTTGCGGCATTCCTGCCGTCCTCCATCAGCACGGTGAATCGGCAGCGACTGTCCACCAGTTCAAAAACCCGGCCCGCAACCGCAGTGCCGCAGAGAACCATGTCCTCGCGGGCAACCATGTCCGCTGTCGCCAGCATGTTCTCGTCGATCACGGCCTCCGACGTCACATCGCCGCTGCCCCTGTCCTCATCCAGAGCCATGTGGATCAGGGCTTCCGATGATTTGTCGATATGGAAATCACTGGGCTTTTCCTGCATCAGACCAGCAATCATAGCGGCAGGTGAACACATCTATCAAGTTCGCCGGAATCCATAATCGGGGAAAACGGAGATGGAAATTTTCGCTGTGTTTCCCCGGTCCGGATATGATATTACCTCAGCACGATATGGGAATTCATTCCGACCAGTGGATACGGCGCATGGCCAGGGAACATGGGATGATCGAACCTTTTGCGGAAAATCAGGTTCGTTACTCCGAGGATGGTTCGCGGACCATCAGCTATGGCGTGTCCAGCTATGGTTATGATCTCCGCGTCAGCAACCAGTTCAAGGTTTTCACCAATGTCCACAATACTGTGGTGGATCCGAAACAGTTCGATGAAAAGTCATTTGTGGATATTGAGACGGATGTGTGCATCATTCCTCCAAATTCCTTTGCTCTTGCCCGGAGCGTGGAATATTTCCGCATCCCCCGCAATGTCCTGACCATCTGTCTGGGCAAATCGACATATGCCCGCTGCGGCATCATCGTGAATGTGACGCCTTTCGAACCGGAATGGGAGGGACAGGTCACTCTCGAAATCTCCAACACGACCCCGCTGCCCGCGCGTATCTACGCCAACGAGGGTCTCGCCCAGGTGCTTTTTCTTGAAGCCTCGGAAGTGTGTGAGACTTCCTACAGCGACCGCCAGGGCAAATACATGGGACAAACCGGAATCACCATCCCGAAACTATGATTTCATCCCCTCGCTGTTCTCCACAAAACTTTCAACTCAAATAACCAGGGGATGAAGTGTTCTCAATGTGAATCCACCGTTTCGGGACAGACGTCCCCGGGTGATCAGTGTCCGAATTGCGGCTATCAGTTTGTTCTGCGGCCCGGCCGGTGGCCCGGCTGGGATGACAACCGGATGGTGACTCTGCTTCACCATCTCAGCCGTGGCGGCAGGGTCTCGTACACCCGCGATTCGGTCGTTTATCACGCTCTTGCCTCGGCACGTGTCCCACGGCAGATCAACCGACTGTTTCTCGTCCTCACTCTGGCAGCCCTCGTCCTCTCATCGAACTGGTTTTCATGGGGGTTTATACCCATCTGGTGGCTGATTTTTCTGAGTTTCATTCCCTTTTATTTTGCAGCCAGGCAGGCCACCATGCTCAATCCGGCGACGATAGCTCGAAGCACAAGAGGGAGTCTTGCCGACTGGATCGAAGCGGGTTCTGCCACGCCCGGGCTGATTGAATCAGACCATTCTGCACTGCCGCCGGAGGGTATTCCCTCCGCGGAGAACCTTGAATGGATTGTCGTCGAGGATGATCTGACCGCTGTCTGGCTCGCCGCGAATGGATTCCCGCCGGATCGCCGTGCGGTGGTCGTGTCACTGCAGCCCTATTCATCCTGGAACTCCGGACTTCCGGATTCGTTCTCTTCCCCTTCAGCTGTCTATCTGCTGCATTCCGGACGTCAGGACAGCGGCCATGTCCTCCACCAGTTGGCCGGACTCTATCCCCATGCTGGGATTTCACAGGCTGTTGTTCATGATCTGGGACCGGATTACCGTTCGGTTCTCAGGCACCGGCGCAAAGTCGCATGGCCTGACGACGGGCTTCCACTGCATGCTCTCCCTTATTCTTTCATCCAGCGGGCACTGGAGGAGAAGAGGCCGATTTATCTCCCCGAGCCCTGATCCGGGACGGCCCCTGCCGCAGACACGAATTCCAGAAAAATCTCGGATCCGGTGGCTCTGTGACCGACCAGACGAAACTGTGAAGCAAGGTCCATGGACTCCACCCCCTGACCTCCGGCTATCGTGGGGGCATCATCGCCGCCGACAATAACCGGGCACAGTGTGAGATAGATTCGGTCCACCAGGCCACCGGCAAAAAGTTCGGCATTGAGCTCACCGCCCCCTTCACAGGCCAGTCTTCGAACCCCCCATTCTTCACGCAGCCACAACAGAGCGGCATTCCAGTCAATACGCTCGGGGCCGAAGGACATGACATGCGGGGTTTTCTGTCGAAGCTGCTGCAGCTTTTCCGGTGGGCACCGGTCTGTGGTGAGGATGATGATCGGGCCCTGTCCGCGTTGAAAAACCGCTGCATCCGGGTTGATGGACCCGCTTCCGGAGACAATTACCCGCAGATTGAACTCCTCAAGGCCCCGCTGTATTCGAAGCTCTCTCCATCGTTCCCCGCCGGGCTCGAGATCGTAGTCGGCTGTATTGAGCGTCCCGCTTCCGGACAGCACCGCATCGGCGGTGGCCCGCAGGTCCATCAGCCTGTCGTGGTCCATGCTGCTGCCGAATGTCTGTATCCGCCGGTTGGCCGATGCAATTTTCCCGTCCGCCGACACCGCCATCACCACGAAAATTTCGGGCCTCGCCCCGGGCCTGCCGCCTTCGGAGTTTTCCTGAACTGAACTGTCTGTCCTCATCTCCATGTTCCTGTCTATTCAATCAGCATCGCATCGCCATAACTGAAGAACCGATATCGCTCCCTGATGGCTTCCTCATACCATGCCCGGGTCAGAGCGATACCGCTTGTTGACCCGGGGGAAGCAAAGGCCGAAACCAGCATAAGCAGTGTCGATTGAGGCAGGTGGAAGTTGGTGATCAATGCACTGCAGACGTGAAAATGTGCCGGTGGGTAAATGAAAATATCCGTCCGGCCCTTGCCGTCAGGGATGACAGGGCGGTGCCCGTCCGTCATTACAGCTCCCTCCAGTGTGCGCATGCTTGTTGTTCCCACTGCGATAATCCTCCGCCCGTCTGCAAGAGCCCGGTTCAGCGCCTGCGCTGATTCCGCAGGAATATCATAGTCCTCCGAATGCATGTGATGCGCCTCCACAACTTCACTCTTCACCGGGGCAAATGTCCCCGCCCCGACATGGAGGGTCACTTCGATTGTTTCAACTCCGCGGCTTCGGACCTCCTCGAGCAGGGCCGGTGTCCAGTGCAGGCCGGCAGTCGGCGCCGCCACGGATCCAATGTGTCTCGCATAGACCGTCTGGTAATTCTCCGGGTCCTCTCCCGGGTCCCAGCCCCTCTGGATATAGGGAGGCAGCGGGGTCTCTCCGATGCCTTCGGATTCCAGCAGCAGACGAATGTCCATCCCGTCGTCCCTCCGCAGCTTCTCCCCATGCCACGTAAATCCGAGCCGCGCATGGCCCTCCGGGTTCTTCTCCAGGACCTCGCCTTTCAGCCCGGATATTTCCCCGTCCACCCGCTTCACTGAAAATTCCGTCCCCACCGGGAAGCGTTTGCCCGGCCGAATCATCGCCCACCAGCTCCCATCCCCGGTCTCCTCCAGCAGCAGACCTTCCATCTCCGCGCCCGTCAGGTCCTTCACACCCCGGAAACGGGCCGGAAACACCCGTGTATTGTTGAGTACAAGCACATCACCCGGCCTGAAAAATCCGACAATATCCCGGAATATCCCGTGCCTCACCGCCCCGCCGGCCCTGTCCACCCGCATCAGCCGGGACCCGTCACGGTCAGGATCCGGCCTCGAGGCAACCAGCTCCGCCGGCAGCCGGTAGTCGAAATCCTCAGTCCTTATACCCACTCCATTCCCTTCCGGTTCTTCATGTTTTTTCGCATTTTCACCACGCTTATGATAGATGTTCCCTGGTTATTCACAATATATTCACCCGGTGTTGTGAACAATTTCCAAACACCCAAAAACAAAAAGTGATTGCCATGGTGGGGCAAAGTGGGGATAAAGGGCGGTGACGAGGGCCCAAGTGGGCCGCGAGAGGGATGCAGGACACCGATACAGCGGTGCTTGATCTGATTCACTCCCGCTACGACCAGACTTACACCGTAGCGGTAGATCAGAAGAGGCGCTTGCAGGTCCCGAGTAAATGGCGCGTCAGTGGCGGCCCGGACGAAGAACTCCGTCTGCTGTCATGGCTCACGCCGGACCACCGGGAAAGCTGTATACTCGTACTCCCGCCCCGACCATGTGCGGATATGGCCAGGAAGATAAGCAGCATGCCAGCTGCCGACTCCAAGGCCGAATCCCTCAGAAGATGGTTCGGCGGCCAGTCCGCACGGGTCACTCCGGACAAGTCCGGACGCATCACCATCCCGGAACACCTGGCAACCAAAGCCGGCCTCAAAGCCGACGGTGAAGCCGTTCTCGTTGGCATGAATGACAGATTCCAGATCTGGGAACCCGGCCTCCACGCCGCCCGGCTCAAAGAGGATGAAGCCATTCTCGGGGATGCGGTCATGCTGCTGTGAATATGGCTGCCTGCTGCCGGAACCGGCTTTGCGAGGAATTGGAATTAACAGGAACAGGAACAGGAAGAACGAAAGGATCAGGAAAATGGTACGTTTCAGTGGATGCAGCATGGGTACAGGAACACACCAGCAGGGGCGTCGTTCGGCCGGGCCGGCGGGGCCTGCCGAAGTGAGGCAGTTCCTTGGCGGTCTTGGAGGCGAGATGGTGGCGGTGCGCCGCGGGGCGGTGACCGGTGTGAAGAGTCCTCTGGATGAGGTGCAGGTGGTCCGGAATGATCTGTCGGTGGCGGATCTGGACCTTGTTCCGGCGGGAAGCAGCCGGAAAAACCATGGAATTTTTGAATTTTTCTCCCGTTCCGGGGAGAAAATGCAAGTCCTTGCTGAGCACAAGATGCTGAGGGGAGCTGTCGGCCAGCTGAATTCGATGCTGACAGCGACCCGAAGCTTCTTCTGGTAATGGGCCTCTGCTCCTGGAACGTCAATCCGGTTCGATACTCATGAACAAGGATGAAGGAATTTGTCCATCTGCCTGTGATGCTCGACGAGGTGCTGTCAATTATGGATCCGGCAGCCGGTCACAGATACGTGGATGGGACAGTAGGGGGGGGCGGCCATTCGGCGGAGATTCTCCGTCGGATCCGTCCTCACGGTTGGTTATTGGGATGTGATCATGACGCCGCTGCCCTGGCAGCGGCTCATGATCACCTCAAGGCCATCGCCGACTGTTTTGAATTACGACAGGGAAGTTTTGCCGAGGTGCTCCGGGATGAACCAACCGGTTCGATGGACGGTGCACTGGTTGATCTTGGGGTCAGTTCCCACCAGATCGACACCCCCGAACGGGGATTCAGTTTTCAGTCCGACGGTCCTCTGGACATGCGGATGGACCCGCGGCAGGGGGCTACCGCGGCGGATCTGCTGGCCACGCTGGATGAACAGGAGCTGGCTTCGATCTTCTGGAGACTGGGCGGGGAACGCCACAGTCGGAAGATAGCCAGAGCCATTTGCGAGGTGCGGGTGAATCGTCCGTTCAGTCGCACCGTTCAGCTGGCTGAGCTGATTGCCAGGGTTGCACCGAATCCCCGGCAGAAGATCCACCCGGCCACACGCGTGTTTCAGGCACTGCGCATGGCTGTCAACCGCGAGGTTGAAAACATAGAGGCAGGCCTCTCCCAGTTGTGGCGAATCCTTCGCCGCGGTGGTAAGCTGGCCGTCATTACTTTCCATTCCGTTGAGGTCCAGCTTGTTCGGCGTTTTTACCAGCCGCTGGAGAAAGCCTATATTGTGGATGGACCGGTCGACAGGCCGGAGTTCCGCAGGGAGGCCCCGTCGAGGCTGCGGCGAGTTACACGCAGGGCCGTGGTTCCCGGCGAAGCGGAATGCCGGCGCAATCCAAGGGCCAGAAGCGCGCAGCTCAGGGTCTTTGAAAAGCTCGAAACGGCCATGGATATGGTTCAGGACACGGCAAAGACCTGATACCGGGACATGCCGGACTCACTTTCCGCAGGACTTCGGTTGCCTGAGGCTCAGCGGATATCCACGCGACAGGGACATGTCGCATCAGGTTTCACTCAGAAAATTACACGACATGACTGCATCAGATAGAACTCAACACTCAGGAAAGCCCCGACACACGACGGGCCTGGGGCATCGGATCCGAGCCAGGTTTTCCATATGTTTCATGGTTCTGCTCGGATGCGGCATGGCCGGAGTTGCATTCTTCTACATCGATCTGCTGGAACAGAAATCCCGTGCGATGACTGAGTGCTACCGCATAGAATCCCGTCTCCGGGAAAAACAGGACCGCCTTCACCAGTTATTCCACAAATACCATGAATTCATGGCCATCCGGAATATCCACTCCCACATTGAGGAAAAGCAGCTTAACGTGGACCTTTCCCTCAACCATATCAATCTCTCCGACCCCGACGCGGTGATGATGAATGTCGTCTACGAGTATTGAGGACAGCGCCGCGGGTTTCATCCATGTGAAGCCGGGGCATCAGGCATGCACAACATTCAACTTCAGTTTTCAATAAACAGGCCATGAGCACCAGGGAAGAGTTTCGTGGGCAGGGGGACCGGGGGGCTCAGCGCACCCGGGCAGCCGGACTCGTCATCCGGGTCAAGGTGCTGAAACTATTTTTACTGGGGCTGTTTGCGCTGATCGGTGGGCGGCTCTGCTGGATGCAGCTGATCGATTCCAGAAACTACATCACCCGCGTCGACAATGTCATCTCCAACCTCCTCGGTTACCACAGTGTTCAGCTGGACAAAGCACCCCGCGGGCTGATTGTGGACCGTGAAGGTCGGCCCTTTGCCACCCAGAAAATTCTTCGGCGTGTCACGATGGAACCCACGGCCCTCCAGAGGCCCGATGAATCCCTGCGGATTGAGGACACGATAAAGGTCTCTGAAGTGCTCACCCGGTTCTTTCCGGACCGGCTCAATGGCAACATTTCAGACTTCGGCCGCTTTGCCGATCCGGGGAACCCCGGCGGAGATTTTATTCCCAAAATGAATGTCCTGCTCAATCCTGAGATGTCGGATGAGGATTGGAGCCGACTTAATCGTGAGTTGGGAGCCCTTGAGGATCTCAAGGTAGACCTCAGCCGATTAGTGATTGAACGACGGTATTTCAGACGTCACTACGTGGAAGGCGACATGCTCAGCCACGTGCTGGGAAAAACCGGCAAAAAGCAGGTCAATTACTTCGCTTCTGCCGAGATCACCGACAAGGATGGTCAGAAAAGCAAAATCACCAAATCCATCTCCGATTCGAATACTGACATTGGTGAAAGCGGACTGGAAAAAATTTTTGATTCATACCTGAAACCCGGCTTTGGCTACCGGAAATCGGTCTTCAACCGGTTGCGGAATTTCCGGGTCGAGCAGCTTAAGCCGGAAGCAGGCGAGCATATCGTTCTGTCCATCGACAAGCATGTTCAGTTTGAGGCTGAGATGGAACTGGACCGCATCATGGAGGAGCATGATCCGGTTTCCGCCGCCATCATCATTACTCACCCTGCCAGCGGCGATGTAATTGCGATTGCCAGTGCCCCCCGTTTTGATCTCAATG
>JAUIAG010000380.1 GCA_030425355.1 Verrucomicrobiia bacterium | reverse complement strand
GGCCGGTTATTCCATCAAGGACCTGATCATCGGGTCGGAAGGCACGCTTGGTGTCATTACGAAGATACTGCTGAAGCTGATCCCCAAACCCCAGTCCAAGGCCACCATGGTGGCGACCTTTGACCGCATGGATACCGCGGCACAGGCTGTTTCGGATATCATCGCCGCCCGAATCATCCCCTGCACTCTGGAGTTTCTCGATCGAACCACCATTCACTGTGTGGAGGACTATGCGAAGATCGGCCTGCCGCTGGACTGTGAGGCGCTGCTCCTGATGGAAACGGACGGGCACCCGGCGGTGGTGGCAGACGAGTCGGAGAAAATGGCGGACATATGCCGCAGGCTGGGCAGCCTTGAAGTGCGAATTGCCGCCGATGATCAGGAAGCCGAGAAGCTCGCCAGTGCCCGGCGCACCGCCTTCTCAGCCCTGGCCCGCATGGCACCCACCACCATCCTCGAGGATGCGACTGTCCCCCGCTCGAATCTCGCCCGGATGGTCCGTTTCGTGAATGAAGTGGCGGCCAGATACAAACTCCGCATCGGCACCTTCGGCCACATGGGCGACGGGAACCTCCATCCCACATTCCTCACCGACGAGAAAAATCATGAGGAAATGGAGCGGGTGCACAAGGCCTTTACCGAGATATTCGAGGAAGCCATCCGCCTTGGCGGGACCATCACCGGCGAACACGGCATCGGACTGGCCAAAAAAGAATTCCTCCCCGAATTTGCCGGGCCGGCACAGATGCGGCTGTTCAGGGCTGTGCGTTCGGTCCTCGACCCGAAGTGCACCCTGAATCCCGGAAAAGTATTCGACTGACCCCGCCCCCTACCCCCGGTCCATTTCATTCCACGAACAGTTTAATAAATCCTGCGGACACAATTTCCGACCATGGCAGTAATTTCACAGAAAGAGGACAAGGTGTCGTTTCTCAAGGACCTTGATTACTCGGTTATCCAGCAATGCATGCACTGCGGCATGTGCCTTCCAACCTGTCCGACTTACGACCTGACAAAACTGGAACGCAACAGCCCGCGGGGACGGATTGCCCTGATGAGAGCCATTGCAGACGGCGACCTCGAGGCGACCAGAGAGTTCGGCAGGGAAATGTATTTCTGTCTCGGCTGCCTGGCGTGCACCACCGCCTGCCCGGCCGGCGTGGATTATGCCAACCTGTTTGAGAACGCGAGGGCGGAAGTCGAGGCCTCGGGAAAACTGGACCGGCCGACCCGGTCCATGGTTCGCGGACTGACACTGCGGTGGATGTTCATGGACTTGAGAAGACTGGAACTTCTGGGGTGGCTTATACGCTTTTACAACAAATCCGGACTGCGGGCGGTTATCAAATACTCCGGCATTCTGAAACTGATGCCGAAAAAGCTGCGGGAGATGGAGGCGATGACGCCGCCGGTGCAGGACCATCTGTCTGCGGAGCTGATTCCGCCGGTTTCCGCCCCGGCTGGTGAAAACACTGCCGGCCGCAGGTATCGTGTGGCGCTTCTCACCGGCTGTGCTCAGGATCTAATTTTCAGTGACGTCAATGTCGATACGGCGACCGTGCTCACAGAGAATGGCTGTGAGGTTCACACTCCGCCCGAACAGAGCTGCTGCGGGTCACTCCACGCGCACAACGGCGAATACGATCTGGCCCAGGACCTCGCCCGCCGGAATATCGACCAGTTTCCCCCTGAACACTATGACGCCATCATCACCAACGCCGGGGGCTGCGGTTCCCATCTCAAGCACTATCACGAATTCCTCAAGGATGACCCACAATACGCCGACCGCGCCCACCTGTGGGATTCAAAAGTGAAGGACATTCACGAGTTTCTGGTGGCCATCGGATACCGCAAGCCGGGCACACACCCATGGCATCCGGAACTCCCCGCCGACACGCAACGCACCGTCACCTACCACCACAGCTGTCACCTGTGCCATGGCCAGAAGGTCATCTCCCAGCCTCAGCAGATCCTGCGTTCCATTCCGGGAGTCCGGCTCGCCGACCTGCCTGAGTCACAATGGTGCTGCGGTTCCGCCGGGGTTTACAATATCACCCAGCCAGAAACAGCCCAGGTGCTTCTCGACCGAAAAATGAAGCATGTGAAGTCCACCGGAGCCTCGACTCTCTGCACCGGAAACCCGGGATGTCAGCTTCAGATCCAGAACGGCGCCCGGCAGCACCAGCTGGACATGGAAGTCCGTCACCCGGTGTCACTCCTGGCCAGTGCCTATCGCAACGAGAAGGCCACGGCGGCCGGAGATTAATTCGCGAAAGGCATTCCGACCCGGTCGGCAATCTCCCGGGCCTGAGCCTCGGACAGCCCCACACCATGGGCGTATCGGATATCCGCCGGGTCCACCATCCACTCCGCCGGGATGTCCCCTGCCATGACACGCATCAGCCTGGCGGCAAAGGCCTGTGAAGACCACTCTCCACGCTTGAGGAAGTCCCGGAGCTCATTCACTTTCCTCTGACGCAGGGGTGCGTTCCGGCAGAGTTCACTGACAAGGCTCACCAGTTCGTCGGGATGGCACAGCCCCGCCGGGGGGATGAATTCAGCGGGAGTGAATTTCCTGAGTTCATCCCATCCGTAGCCGCCGACAATCGGGTATTTCCCGTGAATGGCGGCCTCGGCGGCGAACCCCGCCAGCGGAGAGTCACTGTACAGCTGGTCGATAACGAAGTCACATTGACTGATTTCCTCCAGAACCCCGGTCCTGGGAATGCCGGTGCGGATAATCAATTCGGCATTGAGTGTCGCGAGGACCTCCGGAGTCAGGGCGGCCTCGATGGCAGCTGTTCCCTTGATTTCCGGCCTCGATGGGCAATGAAGGATTCGAACCGTTCGGGGGGCTGAGGGGTTCGAGGGATCAATCACCGGCTCCGGCTCCGGCTTCTGATCTTCCGATTTGTCGATCCCGTCCACCGGCATGCCAATAACAAAATAATTGATGAAGGGCCGTTCATGAAAATGACCGCAGAGGGGGTTTTCAATGACGGCTGACGCCGCCCGGGAAATGGCACGCACCCTCCGACGCTGCCGGTCCAGACGCCTCTTCAGACGACGGGCCGCTTTGTCAGCCTTGCCGGAATCCGGGGAGAGGACATCCATCGCATAGGAGGACATATGGCGGGGCCGCGATGCGGTCCCCACATACATGTGCACCACCCTCTTCCCCATCAGCCGCAGCAGGTAGTAGTCAACCGGGATGTTGAAGAATCCCTTGCCGCCAATAAACAGAAAGGAATCCGCCCGGACCGCGGCCCGGAAGAATGCCATGAACTTGATAATAAAAAGCATGATGGCGGCCAATGGTCCGGATCCATGGGACAGCCGCTCGACGGCTGCCCGGAACAGCCACTGGATATTCGGATCCCCCGGATCGGCGGGATGGTAGGAACTTGAAATCTGCTTGAAGGCCATGACCTCCGCGCCTTCCCGGCTCAGTGCCACCGCAACCCGCGTCAGAAAACCGGCAATTTCCTGGGGACCCACAAAGATGACCGGCCGTTTTCCATTTCCCTTTTTCATGTCGGATTATCCCTCTGTCACTTCCCGGTAGACATCGATGATCCGGGAGATCATGCATTCGAGGGTGTATTCGAAGGGGACAGTCCGTCGGATATCCTCTGAGGCGGGTGGTTCCGCCAGCAGCTGAACCGCGGCGCGGGTGAGGCCCTGGACATCGCGGTTTTCAATCACCTGGCCGTTGACGCCGTCCTCCACCAGGTTCTTCAGTCCCTCGAAAGTGGTGGCGATGACCGGCCTGCCCATGGCAAGGGCCTCGACCACGGTGCGGCCCATGTTTCCCATCTTGAGGGAGGCGTTGACTATCAGGTCACTCATGGCATAGACCGAAAGCATGTCACTCTGACTTCCCGCAAAGACCACACCGTCCTGCTGCCCTTCGTCTGCCACCAGTTTCTGCAATGACCGGAAGTAATCCTGTTTGTCCTCACGGTAGCCTCCGACTATGACCCCGACGACATCCGGCATCGACCGGCGGATTGCCGCGATGGCTTTGATAAAGGTCTCGTAA
>JAUIAG010000379.1 GCA_030425355.1 Verrucomicrobiia bacterium | reverse complement strand
CGATCACCACGAGTGCAATGGAGGCGGCTGCGGGGAATGGCGGGCAAATAACGCCCGGGGAATCTGGACGGGGACGGGGATGGATCATGGATTCATGATCTGCTGCCGTATTTGTCCCGTCAACTCTGCAGAGGGATTTCAGTCAGAGTGGTTTATTCGGCGTGACTGTGATTCCCGTGGTGCGGATGGCCGGTGGAGCCGGGATCGGGGAGCGTGATGGTCTTCAGCTCCAGCGGGGCGATGGATTCCCGGTCTTCGATGATGTGCCAGGCCCGATTGGCCTTGAGGTTTTCAAATGACTGGCTTTTTCCGGTGGCGGGCCAGTCGATGCGGACAGACCGGACTTCTTCGGCTTCGCCCAGTCCCACTTCGAGCCGGAACGGATTGGCGCCGAAGCTGCCACCTGAACCAACCGTCCGGTAAATGGATCGCAGGCCATCGGCGGATGAGACAGTCATGGTGACACGGGCGCCTATGGCGGCGCGGTTGGAATCCTGACCGGTGAGCTTCAGTTTGATCCAGTTGGCCTTCTGGCCGGGGTTCCGGAAAAGCACATTGCGGTAGTTGTCGCCGGAGACGGCTCCTCCCATGGTGGCGTGGACATCCTGGTCCCCGTCGTTGTCGATGTCGCCGAAGGAAATGCCGTGGCCCTTCTGGAGATGACCGAACCCGCCGGAGGTGGTGATCTCCGCGAATGTCTGACCGCGGACATTGAGAAACATGCGGTTCGGGATGAGGGTGGAAAGCTGTGGATTGCCGGTGCCGAGATAGAAGTCGAGGAATCCGTCGTTATTGAGATCGCCGAAATTGCATCCCATGGCGAGTGCGGCGTGGTCGAGGCCGGCCCTGCGGGTGACATTCTCGAAGGTGCCGTCGCCACGATTCCGGTAGAGTATGGGTTTGACCGTGTTATTGGGGATGCCGAGGTAGTCGGCGGCGACATCATCCACGAAGTTGAGGGTGTAGCCACAGACGAAGATGTCGGGAAATCCGTCATTGTCATAATCAAAGAACCACGTGGGAAAGCTGTTGGGGGGATCGGCCACACCTGCCATCCGGGTGACGTCGGTGAACTTCCATGGCCCGTCGGGGCGTCCGCCTCTGAGGGCCGGGCCATCGTTGCGGAGCAGGACATTGTCTCCCTGGAGGTTGGAGAGGTAGAGGTCGGGGCGTCCGTCGTTGTTGTAATCCCCGCTGGTGACCCCCTTGAAATAGCCCATGAGGTCGAGATTCATGATGCGGGCGCATTCAGTGAATGTGCCGTCGCCGTTATTGCGGAAGAGTTCGCAGGGATTCCGTCGCCGTCGGTCCGCCGTTTCATTGGCGATAAAAAGATCGATGTGGCCATCGGCATTGTAGTCGAACCATGTTGCAGCCTGAGTGGGGCGTGCCGAATAAAGGCCTGCTGATATGGTCACGTCGGCAAACCGGCCGTTGCCGAGGTTCCGCAGAAGAGAGTTCGGCATACGGCCCTCGGCATTCCGCCATGCGCCGCGGAGCACCAGCACATCCACAAGGCCGTCATTGTCATAATCGGCGTGAATCATGTTGAGGCCTCCGGTGATGCCCTCCAGTCCTGACTCCGCCTCGGACAGTTTGCGGAAGGACCCGTCGCCGGTGTTGAGGAAAACCGTGACCGGGGCATCGAGGGACCAGTCCGATACCATGAGGTCGAGCAGTCCGTCGTTATTGAAGTCCTCCATGACACTGCCGCCGCAGAGTCCGTCCTGGTCGATGCCGAGGGCTCCGGCGACGTCCTCAAACCGTCCTATGGACACCGGGGATTCGAAGCGGGACGGGTCGATGAGCATCGATTCGGGGACGGCGTCGGGATATTGGCCGAGCGTCATGTAGGCGACATTGAGCAGCCATCGGCTGCCGACATCATCAGGGTATTTCTGAAGAAGCTTTTCAAACACGGAGACTGCACCGCGTGAGCCGCGTGTCAACTGGTGGATGCCGCCTCCGGCAAGAGGGAATATGCACGATTCATGGGAGTGATGATGGAGGCAGTTTTCCTGTTCACCGATGCGGAGATGTGAGAGCCCCTGCATGTGCCAGAGCAGCCTCTGGTTGGTCCTGAGGAAATCCGGGGCGTGGCGGGTGGCCAGTTCCCCGACTTTGAGAAAGCTCTGGAGCGCTTCTTCGGAGAGCCCGGCATTGAGCTGTTCGTTTGCGAGATCCCAGAGGGCGGTGACCTTTTGTGCCGGGTCGGTGGTCTGTTCGAACTTCTGCTGATAGAGGGGGACTCTTTCCGCGCTCAGGTAATTGTTGAACAGGGGTCTTTTGGCGGCATGAATCGATGCCAGTCTCCGTGCCATCTCGGCCGTCCCGTCCCCGTCAGCACGCGCCGTGACAGCGTGGGCCGCCAGCACAAGAATCATTGCGATGCCGGTGAGGCGCAGGGCATTGCCGGAACATGGCTGTTTCCGGAGATGATGGAAAGATCCCGCTGGGTGCTGCATGCGAACACACTACATCCGGGAGTGTATCAGTTCAATCCAACGCTCGGGAGCCGGGCGCTTCAGAGGATTCGCGGCGAGAAGGAGAAACTGTCCTCCCCGCCTCCCCCGGCCCGGGGGAGAACCGCATTGACTGCTTCGACCACTTCGCCGGACCAGTCTGGAAGGTGGGTCCGGAATGCTTCGGGCGAGACCTCGCGGTATTGCATGGCGTAGTAGACCAGAGCCTGCCGCAGGGGGATGGAATACAGCTGGAAGAAAAGTGAGTAGGCGAGGCACTGCCATCCGTGCGCCCTGCCGGCGTCCATGGCTTTGCGGTATTGGGAGAGCGGCTTGAAATCCCCGATTGGCCCCATGGCCTGAAGCTGGGCTGCTGCAGCTGAGCGGTTGACGTCCGCCGAGTCTGCGGTCCAGCTCATGGACCTGAGTTGTGAATCCGCCTGCAGCAGGCTGCGTGGAGCCGGACCTCGGGCGTCGATATTCAGGCTGGCGATCAGGGGGATTTCGCGTTCCAGCACCAGCTTCCGGATATCGCCGGCAAAGGATGGACGTCCTGAATCGAGCAATGATGACTGAGCCCACAGGGACCACGAGTCCGAGAGCGTCCGAGATCCCGGTGCCCCGGACTCACGGCCGGCCGGAGGAAGAAATGATTCAATTCTCTGTCCTCGACTGGAACTCATAAGACCGGGATATGGGGATGGGGTTTTTCGGGGCGGAGGATATTACTGTCCCCGGTTTCCCATGAGTCCGAGGTTTTCACAGACCCTGAGAGTGGAATAGGATTTATTGAGGCAGTAGAAGTGGATGCCGCTGACGCCTTCGCGGAGCAGTTCCTCCAGCTGGCGGGTGGCGTATTCAATGCCGTATTCGATGCAGGCCTCGTCGTCATCGCCGAGTTCATCAAGGCGTGCGAGCATGGTCTCGGGGATCCGGGCACCGCAGAGTTCGGTGAATTTCTTCAGCTGCCGTCCGGAGACCACCGGCAGAATTCCCACATCGAGAGGAATCTCGCGGCCGAGTTTTTTGTAGACGTAGTCGCGGAATTCAAAGAAGTCGCGGTTGTCAAAAAACAGCTGGGTGACCACGAAGTCGGCACCGTGGTTGATCTTGTTGACCAGGTGGTCCCAGTCGACAAACTTGCCCTCGCGACAGTGGATGTGGCCCTCGGGGAAGCCCGCCGTGCCGATGCAGAGTCCGCCGCGCTTCTTGAGATAATCGACCAGCTGGTAGGAGTATTCAAAACCTCCCCTGGTGGCGGTGAATTCACCGGTGCCGCCGGGTGGGTCCCCGCGGAGAGCGAGGATATTGGAGATGCCAGCCTCGACAGCCTGGTCGACGACTTCGGCCAGCTGTTCCCTGGTGGCATTGACGCAGGTCAGGTGCATCATGGCCGGAATGTTCAGGCTATCCTGGATACGGGTGACCATTTCCAGGGTCTTGTCAGTGGTGCTTCCGCCCGCCCCGTAAGTCACGGAACAGAAGTCAAGGTTCAGGGTATCCAGCTCAGGAAGGGTCTTTTCAAACAGGGTCTTCATGCCCGCGTCGGTCTTCGGAGGGAAGAACTCGACGGACAATACTGGTTTCTTCTCCCGGGCTCTCTGTTTCTGGATTTCGCTGATAAAACGCATAAATATGTGGC
>JAUIAG010000026.1 GCA_030425355.1 Verrucomicrobiia bacterium | reverse complement strand
CATCTCCAGGGCCGGGCGGACCTACATCGCTTCCCTCGCCCTCACCGTTTCCCCGCTCACGCGCACCGTCCAGCTCCCGCCCGTCGGCATGAATGAAAACGCCGGCCAGAACAGCTTCGATCTCGCTCCGCACATCGGCCTCGCTTCCGCTGCCGACATCCAGTCCGCCAGGATCACCGCCAGTTCCAATCCGGCACTCTTCCAGATCGCCGCCATTGCCGACGGCCGCTTTGTCTACCAGCCCGCCACTGACAAATTCGGAAAGGCTGACATCGCCATGGAAATTATCTCCAGGGCCGGGCGGACCTACGTCGTATCACTGAGCCTCACTGTCAATGTCCGCGTCCGGACCATTGCCTTCACGGAAATCGTTATCGAGGAAAACAGCGGGCAGCAGAATCTGAATCTCCTCCCATTGATGGGAATCAGTGACCCGTCGCTTATCGGGACCATTGACGTGGACCTCCTTGAGAATCCGTCTCTGATGGCCATGGGACTGATACTGGATGGATTTTTCATCTATCAGCCATCAAGAAACCAGTTCGGGACCACACGCATTTCAATAAGAATCACCACCACGGAAGGAAGACCATACGAGGGGATTCTCCCGGTTACGGTGACGCAGATCCCCCGTGAAGTGACCATTCCTGAACAATCGGTGGCGGAGGGAGCCACTCAGCAGGCCATTCCGGTCCTGGCATATTTCGGACTTAATACCCCTTCCGAACTCCAGTCGATTTCCATCACGGCCCAGTCGCGTCCTGAAATATTTGCGGGTGTGGCTTTCATCGACGGATTCCTTGTCTTCCAGCCTGCCGGGGGCCGTCACGGATCCAATGTTCTCTCATTTGAAGCTGTCGGCCGCAACGGCAGGAATTTCTTCGGCGAAGTCAGGCTGACCGTGATCCCGGAAGAACGACTGATCACGATTCCCGATGTCGAAGTCGTTGAAAACTCGGGGAGTCATTCGATTGGTCTGTTCCCGTGGTTTGATCTGGAGGATGGTCTGACCATCGAGTCATCCGCTATCGTCAGCCAGGTCCCTGGAGGACTTCTGGAACAGACAGGCATGGATGGCATGACTCTCAATTTTGCCACCGCAACCGACAGAATCGGAAATGTAGAGCTGAAATTTGAAGCCTTTGACAGTGAAGGACGCCCCTACAGTGGATCCATCACCATTATCATCCTGCCGCAAAAGCGTAACCTGAACCTCCCGGACACTCTGATTGCTGCAAATTCCGGCGTCCATTCCGTCAATATTTCCTCGAGCCTCAATCCAGGCAGCTCGCGGACCATCAGCAACCTCCGGGTGATCAGGCAATCCAATCCGTCGATCCTCCGCGAACTCAGCGTCCAGAACGACACGGTCACATTCATCCCGGTCACAACAGGCAATGGATCAAATACCATTGAACTTCAGGCCCAGGATTCCATAGGCCGCGAATACGACATTTCCATGACTATTGTCGTCGATACATGGAAATACTGGCTTGCCATCCATTTTACAGAGGAGGAAATCAACAACCCCGAACTGGAGGAGTCGCTCTGGGGACTCACCGCCGATCCGGACAATGATGACTGGAATAACCTCAAGGAATATTTCTTCGGTGGTGAACCACTGATCCGTGAAGCAAAAGGCGACTGGGTCGCTCCGGTGCTCATCCAGGACACTCAGGGCGAAAGAAGACAGGCCCTAGAATTCAATGCCCGCATCAACGACGATCGAATCCGGGTTTCCATTCAGACCTCCGGTGACGGCAAGTCGTGGTCCACTCATCCGGTTCCGGAGAGCAGCGAACTGGGCATCCTCTCCAGAACATCCATCGATGAGAATTTCGACCGTCTCAGAATCATGGAATTCAACCCGGTCCGCCCGGGAGAACCACGCTTCATGCGACTGAAAATAGAACGTCAGTAAAACCCGAACCCGGAAGCCTTCCCGCTCACGGTGCCAGGGGGATCACAGTGCCTGGCACCGGCCCACGGTTCTCGAAAATTACTGCTGAGAAAACTCAAGGGCTGCGATTTTCCATCCCGAAATGGACATTCTCACCTTCAGGGTCAGTTCATATTCCTGTGACTGACCGACACCGGAATCCACGGTAAGCAGAGCCCGCACTTTCTCACCGTCATCAAATGACCGGACCGTAACGGAAGCCTTGCGGCTGGTCCCGCCCGAACCCTTCCAATCGGCGGGAGGAAAACAGCGGGCCATCACCTCACGCACCGCATCACGGCGCGCCATGCCCTCAGGCGAGCTGTCCATCTCAATGAAGCACCGGTTGAGCAGAACCTCGTCGCCAGACTCTATGGATTCCGCCAATGCACTGGTCAAACGAGTAACCGGTGGCAGCTCCGGTCTGGCACAACCACCCGCCATGATCACCGCCGCCACTAAAAAGCACAGCCGGACTGCGACGTTGAGTGAAAATCTCATGGATCAGAGCGTCGCCCGAATCGGGATGAATTCAAGACCACCCGGTCGATTGGTGATTCGGCGCGTGCCTGGCACCGCCGTATCACCAATCCAAATGACCCTTGCGGGGACCCGGGACCCGGGATCCGGGAATTGATGATCAGTTGAGCTTCTCGACGCGATAAAACTGAAGTTCCTGGCTTTGGCTGGTGTCGAGAAACTCGGAAACATCCCCGGTGGCCAGGAAGTTACTCGCGACGAGCTTCCACGGTCCGGAATCGACAGCCGGCCGGCTCCAGAGATTATAGGCTCTGGAGGGGATGGACTCCCATCGAATGAGTGTCCCTGCCGACGAGACTTCAATTTCAGTTATCAGGAATTGAAATGACTCGGGATCAGTCGGGTTCGTGCCGGAGCGGTATTCGTAAATGTTGGGGAACCGGTCGTTGTCGGGATCCTCATCCGGTCCAGCCTCGGCGGTGGTGAAAGGTGAGAAAAACTCCCGCTGAAACGAATCGGCAAGACCGTCGAAATTGGCATCGGTCTCCGGATCGACAATCTCGAGGTAGCCGTTGGCATAAATCCTCTCGCCCTGGTAATCGAGGTAGAGGGTCACGGTTCCCGGAGGTGTGCCGACAGGAACGGTCAATCCTGCTGTGGCGAGATGGTATGTCTGCACAGCCCGCGGAACGATGGTGGTTTCGCCCAACTCCAGTCCGGGATGACTGACATGCAGGGTGACATTCTCCATTGGAAGATTCGGACTGAACACGCCAACGTGAACAGTCGTTCCATCGGCGATGACCTGCTGGGACTCGAACCAGACTTCGTATGGCTCGCCGCCAACGGCCGATAATCGCCGGGTGCTGGTGATGCGGAAAGCCGGCTGCCCGGGTTCCACCTGCCTGTCGGCGATCAGTGTCCCGCCAGCTGTAATGGTGATTGTCTCCGGTTCGGTCGGAATGAACTGGGGCGGATCAACCTCGGCGAATCGGAAATCCACCGAATCCATTCGCTGAATGGTGTTCTGGAACCCGGTCAGGCGCGGAGGAAACGGCTCCATACGCATGGTGTATTGACCCGGATTCAGTCCCCCGAGATTCCACCGGCCATTGTATTCGGTGACTGTTGCGGTCACCAGATATCCCTGATCATCCTCGAGTATCACACGGGCCCCTGCGGCAGGTGCTCCCGATGCGGTCAGGGTCCCGGCAATACGTCCATACTTCCCCGCAGCTGCAGGCACGCCGTAGATATCGCGCGCAAAATGAACTTCATCCATGGAAAGCCCGGTCAGCGTTCCCATCTTGAAGGATGACTGGTAAAACATCGCAGAGGCGCCGAAAACAGAATGGGCCAGTCCGATAAAATGGCCGATCTCATGGACCATCGCCGGTTCAACCACAATGCTGCCGAAACCGGAGGTGCCGGGCTGAACCTGCCACTTGAACCCCACGGCGTTGAGAACGGTATCCGACTCGAGGATGGTTCCGTCAAAATCGTAGGCGGAAAGATTGGCGGCCGGAATTCCGCGAATGGAGTTGAGTCCCCCATTGATGAGCTGACTGTCCTTTGCCCAGAACACCAGGTTCTTTCCGTCCTCGAGGTTGATGTCGAGGTCGCCGGTCAGAGTTCCGGCCTCTCTGAACCTGAGCCGCGTGTCAGGCACGGATTCCCAGATATCGAAAGCGGCCCTGATAGCGTCCAGCTCGGCCTTCTGGTTCTCCTCTGAATAGGTCGGCAGCCCAAGATAGTAAAGGATTTCACCGGTCTGACGGTCAAAGGCATCAGGAAGCACGAACTGGTTGTAAGGCGGCTCAAAGTCCCAGAAGGTGGGAAGGTCATCCGGCGGATCGAGAGGAAGGTTCAGCCTGACCGGTGCCGGCAGCCACTGGACAGTGATGCACAGCGCAAAAAGTGTCATCATCCATGCGGGACAACTCCCTGCCCGGTACCGATGGTGCAGCGATGCCCTAACGCCCCTCACTGTGTGCCTCCATCACCTGCTGTTTCAGTTCTTCCAGACTGAGGGTGTAGCCCCTGTCATTCAGTTCGGCAAATCCGTTGTTGCTTGCATTTTCCCCTTTGGATGGATTCTGCCCCTGGTTCCCGATGGCGAATCTCCCCTGCCAAAGTGAAACAGTCACCCACTGGCCCTGACCGCCGGGCTCGAGGAAAAAAACCGCCTTCTCGCCGATGCGATACGGCCGGTCCGGGTTAAAGCTCTGCCGGATTGGCCCGAGGATGCCGCCTCCATTGACAAAGGTAAGAGTCCGGTCTGTCATCCGGTGCTGACCCTTCCATACTTCCGATACATCCAGTGTGACCAGAGTCATGAGACGCCCGTCCGCATTGCGCCGGCAGGTCAGCTTGTCGACCCTGCCCACCACAATCAGCCGGGCATCATTCGCCAGTTCCCCCACAGTCCGGGGCGACGCCCCGGCGCCACTCGTCAGTACCGCCGTGCACAGCACCACCGCCCATACCATTTTCTTCAAGCGAAACATTCCCGCCAAATTACCACTCATCCGCCTAAACCTCAATGGATTGCATCAGCCGGCACGGAATACGGAGCTGCCCGGCACCGGCCGCCAAAGGAAGACAAAATGGGGGCCAGTCCGATAAAGATGTGCGGCCAGTGTCAGGAATAGCGGGGCAGAAAGAACTTCCAGTCCTCCACCTGATAGGGATTGCGGATGAAGGCGGTCACCGGCATTTCCCGCATTTCAAAAGGCTGCCTCATGAGTGTGAGTCCGGCTTCCTCAGGCAGGCGGCTGCCTTTTCTTGAGTTGATTTTCTTGGAAGCCCACACGCAGTTTTCCCATGAGTCCTGGCCACCGCGGGAACGTGGGACGATGTGGTCGATGCTGCCTTCATCGGGCCGCAGCACCTTGCCGGTATACTGGCAGCGGTTCCGATCCCGTTCGCGGATGGTGCGTGCATTGAGCTTGGGCCTGCGGACGGGAACTTTGGAATAGATCTTGAGGATGATGACAGTCGGAACCTTGATGGCGCCTCTGACGGTCAGGACCACCTGATCATTGGGGCCGGGGGAAAGATCCATCCACTCCGGCCAGTCCAGTGGATACATTTCCTCGTGGCTGACGATGTGGAGAGCCGTGGCCGATCCGGAGACGAGGTGGCAGAAGGCATCCTTTGGAGTGGATGCATTGATTGCCTGCCAGTTCCTGTTCAAGACCAGCACAGTAGGCCTGGAAATATGGTCTGTCATGATTTCTCCAGGTTGAACTGCCGGAATTGTATAACGCATCAGCGGTGGCGAATCAACCACTTCATGGATGATCGGGGTCGCTTTTTTCCTGCTTCTGCAGCACGACAAGGCATCTGCCGGCAAACAGCACCGGGCTCATCGAGAGAATCCGGTCCGCAGCCCGAATCACTCCGGCAAACCACGGCGGATAAAAAGCCGGTTTACTGAATCCGCCGGAAAGCAGATAGCTCCAGCACGACCACCGCTGCCTCGAAACAATGGAGAACCCGTCAGGCGGCGGGGAAATGGCGTTACGGAAAAATATATGTGTCGCGTTGCCCTGGGCGGCGTAATACCCGGGCTCAGAGGGCGGGGCCGTGCCGTGATCAATGTCGCCCGGGCGGCCGATTGGTTCGTGATGGCCGAAATGAAAAACCGGCCGGCTGGTCAGACTTATATAGGGATCAAGAATGTGCACCCGCCCTCCATGACGAAGACAGCGCCCCGCCTCGGCAAGGAATGCAAAAGGTTTTTCAAGATGATGAAAGACATCAATGAGGATCAGATCTGAGACAGTGCCCGGCTCAAAAGGCAGCGCATAGGCGGAGCAGACATGGTCAATCCACGGATTGGGGAAAAGGTCCGTGCAGATGAGGCCTGGGATGACTTCGCGAAGCTGGCCCATACCGGAGCCGATTTCAACGGCCACCCTGGGCTGCTCCGGATTGTCGTCAGTGAGTCCGGCGACGAGTCTCTCGTAGAGGCGGTGATACTCCTCGCGGAGGAGTGGCTTGCGATACCAAGCTTCCCGGTTGCTCAGTATCTCTTTCTGATGCTGCTGGCTGGAGCCCGGACTCATCGGATAAACTTGAGCCGCCTTGCCGCGAAGGCAACCATACGCAGCAGGATCACGCCATGTCTCCAGCGGTCAATATTGGTGTCCCCATAGGTACGCGCCTTGTATCGGATCGGCAGGTCGACAATCTTCATATTCAGACGGGCGGCCCCGAACAGCAGATCAAAGTCTCCGAAAGGATCGAAGTCTCCGAAATACTTCCGGTTGGCGGCTATTTTCAGATAGTCTTCCCGGAACAGGACCTTCGTTCCACACAGAGTGTCCTTGATGCGCTGTCCAAGCAGCCATGTGAACATCGCACTGAAGAACAGATTGCCCAGCATATTGAAGAAACGCATGGCATTGGCCTCCATGGGATAGACAAGCCGGACGCCATTCACAAAGTCTGCATGACCGGAGCGGGCCGTTTCGTAGAATTTGGGCAGTTCTTCGGGCGGCACGGTGAGATCCGCATCGAGGATGAACAGGATATCGCCTCTGGCTTCAGCAAAGGCTTCGCGAACGGCGTTGCCCTTGCCGCGGCCGCCCTGCTGCATCACCCTGATCTGCCGATGAGGATATGCCTCACGCACGCGCTCTATCTCCGCCATGGTGTTATCGGATGAACCGCCTTCAATGAAGATGATTTCGGTTCCGAGGCCCATATCGGGAGTCCGGCGCACCGCGTTTTCTATGTTACCGGCCTCGTTGCGTGAGGGGATGATCACCGAACAGCTGTATTCGGCATTCTGCTGCTCAGGGAATGTCCAGGGCGCCGGACGCGCCACAACAAATCTCGAAAGGTTCGCAAATTTGAGCAGCGGTGAAACCCATCTGTTAACCAGCCGCTCGAGTATTCCCGCATCGACCGGTATCAGAATCTTGTTCTCGGTCTTGACCACCTCCCACCCGGCAAGAGAGAGCATGTTGGCCATGTCGGGGACAGTCAGCCAGTTCTGATGCTTCGGCGTCGGTGACTTCAGATTATGCCTGGCGGCCAGCTCCAGAACAGGACGCCAGTAATCATTGAAAAAATTGATCACTATCCGGGTCTTCGGATGTGCCACTTTCCGCAGGTTCTCCAGCACCCCCTGCACATCCTCAAGATCATTCACCAGGTCGGACAGGATGATGTAGTCAAACCTCTCCCGGCTGACAAATTCCTCGGCGCTCGCTTCGAGGAAAGTCAGTCCGGGTTTGTCATCGTGGCGGCGGTGCGCCTGTTGGATCATCGTCGGGGCGAAATCAATGCCCACCCCGTGCGAGGGCTTCACGGCCGCCAGAAGGTCACCGATACCGCAGCCAACCTCAAGTACCCGGGCACCTTCGGGAATCAGCATCCGGAAGTATGCCTGAATCAGATTGTTGTAATGGCGCCGTGCATCCACCGGCCGCCGGTGGGCTATCCCTTCGTAAAAATCCCTTCTCATGGACAGGGCCGCCAGTATCCTCGCCTCACCACCGGTTGGCGAGAGTTTCTGTTTCTCACACACATCTCCCGCCGGCGATTCATTAACCAGAATCCGCCGATCCGGGCTCCATTCCGAAGCCCCCGGTTCACTCATCCCCATTCCTGCCTGTTTCATTGTCGATTCTCCAATCCTGTCCAATCCGAATGCCCCGGCCGCAAAACGCCAAACCGCCCTGCACCAGTAACTTATACTAGTCGGCAGCCTCTCCCCGGAATTGAGCCCCCATCTCCAAGGTGCCAGGCTCCTTGTACTTGGCATGTTCCCGGCCGGAATGTGTCCTGCACCCGCTGAATTTAGGTCTTAATCCGTCGAAAATTTGCTGATAGTCTGGCGTCCGTATGGCAACTCTGGTTTTCGATATCGAGACAGCGGCTCTTCCGAGGGATATCCTGGATGAATCCCAGCAGGAGTATATTTTCCGGTCTGCCGAAAACATGGAAACCGAGGAGGAGAAGCTCAAGGAAACGGGCGAGATTGAAAAACTTTTTGCACTCTGGCCCTTCACGGCACAGGTGGTGTGCATCTCCATGCAGAATGTGGATACCGGGAGAGGAAAAAGTCTGTTTATGGCGGATGATTTCGATGAAGGGGGGAAGATTGGTGATATCGAATTTGTCGCCTGTCCTGACGAAACCGAACTGCTCGGCACTTTCTGGAGTGCCGCAAAGCATTTCGACAAAGTGGTGACCTTCAACGGCCGGGCTTTTGATGTCCCGTTCCTCTACCTTCGCTCTGCGCTGCTGGGGGTCCCCATCAGCTGCAGAAACTGGATGGGCTACCGCTTTTCCACAGACCCGCATTGCGACCTCGCCGACCAGCTCAGCTTTTACGGCGCAAGCGGACGAATGGGTGCTGCCAGAAAATTCAATCTCGACTTCTATTGCCGGGCTTTCGGTATCCAGTCTCCCAAAAGCATGGGAGTCACCGGATCGGATGTGACACGACTTACCGAAGAAGGGCGATTCCGCGAAATCGCCGAATACTGCGTGCGCGACGTGGAAGCCACCACCCTGCTATACAAGATCTGGAAGGACCGCCTCGAAGGGGTCAAATGATGGGCGCCGGCGCCTGGGGCCAAAGTCAGTTCACCCGGCCTGATTGTTCATGAACTCTGCCAGTGTGAAGTCCTTTGCGGTTATGCCGCCGGCATCGTGCGTGGTGAGCTGGACCTTCACCTTGTGATAGACATTGAACCACTCAGGGTGGTGATTCATCTTCTCGGCCTTGATGGCGCAGGCCGTCATGAAAGAAAAAGCCTCGATAAAATCACCAAACCGGAACTCGCGACTCAACTTGCCATCCTCAACAGTCCATCCGGCAATCGATCCCATCCGTTCCTGAATTTCGGCAGCTGTTAACTTCTCGGCTGTGGCAGAAGATGCACTCATATCCCAACCTTAATCCACTGTCGCCGATTGTCGAACCACAGGCACTGCACTCATCCGCCCCGGCCAACTGCCAGTTCCTCAAGGAAAGGAGTGGATACTGCCGTGACAGACGGCCAGAGAAACTCCTGTGAATGACGCCATGCCTCTTCCCGCAGCCGGCCATACAACTCAGGTTCGCTCACCAGGTGGATAACGGCCTCCGCCAGTGATTCCGGTGTTTCCTCACTCGATACCAGCCCGGTCCGGCCGTCGATAGTGCTGTCCACCAGGCCCGGCACCGGATACACCACCGCCGGTGTCCCCACGGAATTCGCTTCCACGACATTCAGCCCCCACCCCTCCCGCACGGATGTATGGATGAGTATATGCGCATCCGCCAGACTCTGCATTTTATCCTGTTCGGAGACCTTCCCGGTAAGCCGACAATGCTTTTCCAGCCCGAGAGTGGTGATTTCATCCTCGATTGCCGCCCGACAGTCCCCATCCCCCATGATCGTCAGGGTGCCTGGCACCCCGGCATCCAGAAGTGCCTGAAGGATTCTGGGGCCGTGCTCCACCCTTTTGTTGGGAGCCAGACGACTGATCATCACAAGTCTGACGGGGTGGTTCAGCGGTTTATCGGGCAATGCGGGGAGCGGGGTGAGGTCAACGCCGTAGCGGATGACCGTCGCCTCCCTGATTCCGGAATGGCGAAGCTGGAGGCGTGTCGACTCACATCCGGTCCAGAAGGGATGATTCCGGTAAAGCCGGAGAGTCAGACGCTCCTGAAGCATCCCTGCCTGTGCCAGCGGGGTCGGATAGAATGATTTCCAGATGGGCCCCAAAACTTCGTGGATATAGGAAACAGACCGGTGCGGGGCCCAGAAATTGGCAAACCATGGGATCCCATGATGCTGGTCAATAACCAGATCCACCGGCCCATTCCGTCGGACCCACGAAATGGCCCGGAACCTCGAAGCCACGAGTCCTCCCAGCCTGTGGATGTGAATGCCGTCAATGACGGATTCCTGATCGCAACCCGGGAAGGAGTGTGTGAGCCAATGCACCTCATGCCCACGCTTCACAAGGTCTCTCAGATACCCCAATGACACCCGCTCCGCCCCCCCGGCCAGGGGGTTTTCCGGATCGCGCCAGTTGAGCATCACAAACCGCATCATCCGGATTTATCACAACCCATGGTGCCAGGCACGTTCTTCATGGTGCCAGGTACATTTTTCCTGGAAAAAGGCATGAAAAAACCGCCTCTGATGGCGGATGGCGGGTGCTGGAGATTGACACGGAACGGGAGAAGGTGAGGCAGCCTGATCAGGAGGCGAAGCACCGGTTCTCATCATTGCCGGAGTCTCTGACAGGGCGGGAACAGGCCTGATCCTTTTGATCGGGAGAGGGCGGCGAACCGGCATCCTGTGGAGGGCCATCGGGCCCGGGGCCACCATGAGGTGGTGGCGGTGGCTGGTCATGATCACGATTCCATTCGGGACGGGGTCCATCGCCATCGCGCTGAGGCCAATCGCGCGGCCCTTTTCTGTCCGGGTCCCAGTTTGGTGGTGGCGGACCCCGGCGTCCATCGCGATCACGATCGCCGTCCCGGCCTCTGGGCTGGAAGCGGCGCTTGCGGAATTCATCCATGGCCTTGTCAAAGCGCTCTACCTGTTCATCGCTGAGGACGGCCTTGATTTTTTCATTGGTCCGGGACATCTGCTCGGCTGCCTTTGGCCTGACATCATCCCAGATCTGCTTCATTTTCTCGTTGCTCTCCTGAACAATCTGAAGAATCTGATCTTTCTGGTCCTCGTTAATTCGAATCTCCTCCTCGAGGAAGTGCACGAAGTGTCTGAGGGACCGGTCACGGGTCCATGGGGCCCGCTCGTCCTTGGTGACCGGAGTTTCGTCGGCAACGGGCACATCGGCCGCAGCCTTCCGCAGACCCAGAAAATACCCGGAGGCCATGCCTGAACCGAAAAGCACGATGGATGCGAGAATGACCTGCCAGTATTTCATTTTTGTTATGGACCAGATTCTGTATGTGTATGCGCCTGTGAGCGCGCGCTGGTCGTCGTGAAAAGTTTCTCAGTGATAAGATATAACTGCCACGTGCGTGGCTTTGATGGCCCTGATGGCGGCATCAGGCAGCATTACCATAATTCGTTCTCGGCCATGAGAGGAGAGAGGACGGCGTTCTCGAGAGCGAGATCGGCCGGGATTTCCCGGTTCATGGACATGGGCTGAGAGAGGAAAAAGGCGATGATGGCCATAGCGATGGCGGGTCCACAGGCGGCCCAGAGTCCTTTGCTGATGACGGCGAGTCGGTTGCCATATCGGGAGGTTTCACGGCGCAGTCTTTTCATGACACGCTGCTCAAAGCCCAATGGAACCCGGTCATCCTGTTCTGCCTGCCGGGCAGCCTGAATCAACTGTCTCTGTAATTGTTCCAAGCTCATGTTCTGCTTCATGTGTAGACGTGGTTGAGGCTATCTGGTTACAAGTATTGGGTTAGATCAATTTTTTCCAAGTGTTTTCGCATTTCGTTTCGGGCTCTGAAGGCCCGAACTTTTACCAGCGAGATGGACCACCCGGTTATTTCCGCTATTTCTTTGACGGATTTCTGTTCGATTTCCTGAAGCTGCAGGATCAGTTTCCCGGCAGGGGACATTTGTTCCATAAGTGTCTGGACCAGTGCTGTCGCTCCCTGCTTCTCGGTATGATCGTCGTCCGGCGCCTTGATGAAATCCTGGAGCCAGTCCTTTTCAGGATCGGAAAGGTCGGTGAAGGAATTTTCCCGATTACGCTGATGCTTTCTGAGGAAATCGTAACAGGTTCGCACGGTGAGGCGCATGATCCAGTGCTCGAAAGGCGCTTCGGCGCGGAAGGTGTGCAGCTTGCGGAATGCCTTGATGAACACCTCCTGAGCGATGTCCTCGACTTCGCTGTCGCGGCGGGCGTATTTGCGGATAGTCGCAAAAACCCTTGGCTGATAGCGGGTAATGATCTCCTCAAAGGACTGGGCATCACCATCCAGCACAGCATGAATGATTTCGGCGTCCGACTTTGACGTCGAAGAATCATTGATGTCGATATGAGTGCTGTCAGCCATGCTTGATTCCACCTCTGGACACGAACTCCAGTGAATCTGCTCAAAATTATAGTTGGACTTCAGACAGGATGTAATCATGATTTGAGCTCAACCGCCATAGTTGTCTGAAGGGTCCAGACGGGAGCTTATCGGCTGCGGTTACGGGATGGGGTCTTTTTGCGGGTGTTTCCATGGAAATTGGCGGCTGAATCATTGAGACTCAGGAGGAACCCGAGGATGAGGAGGGAGGTTACGAGACTGGTGCCTCCGTGGCTTACGAAGATCAGGGGCACGCCGGTCATGGGCAGGACCTTGACAACGCCGCCGATGTTGACGAGCAGCTGAACAGCAAAAACGGAGACCAGACCACTGCCCAGCAGGCATCCGAAGCGTGTCGGCACGCTTTCGGCTATGCGCCAGGCCCGGTTGATGAAAATACAGAAGACGGCGATGAGCAGCAGGCATCCGAGGAAGCCCATTTCCTCGGCCACGACAGAGTAGATGAAATCCGATTTGGCAATGGGAATACGTTCGGGGTCACCCTGTCCCCAGCCTTCGCCCCAGAGGCCCCCGGAATACATGCCGGAGAAGGACTGCAGGATCTGCCAGCCCCCGCCGGTGGGGTCGGCGAAGGGATTGAGCCACACATCGAACCTCGCCAGTGCATGCGGAAAGAGTTTCTGAACGATGCCGACGCCGCCGATCATGCCGAATGCCATCAGGGGGAGGATCCACCATGCCCCGGTCCCGGCAAAGATCTGAAATCCGATCGAGACACTGAGAATCAGGACCATACCAAGGTCTTTCTGGTAGACGAGCCCTCCGATGATCAGCATGAGCATAGCGGCGAAACCCATCAGAGGACCCCATTCGAGGGCTTGAAATCCAGCCCCGGCTTTCCCTTTCCCTTTGCCTTTCCTCCCGGCGGGAGTGTCGACTTCTTTTCTGGAGAGAAAACCCGCGACAGCGAGAGGCACAAGCAGTTTGAGGATCTCGGTGGGGGTCATGTTGCCGGCAGCCATAACAGCTCCCCTGAACCGTCGCCCGGTGAGCAGGACGAAGGCCACAACACCGAGAGCCATAACCAGCCAGAGCACCCATCCCCGGCGCAGGAATCGATAACGGTCCTGGCGGAAGGCCTGATGAGCCCCGATCATCGCCGCGATTCCCAGAGGGAAGGCAAGAGCCCCCGGCGATCTCCAGTTGTCCGCCACAAACACCCCCTCGAAGACCTGCATGCGGTATTGGGCCAGAAGACCCAGACCGACGAGACTGAGTCCGAGACCGGTCACAACCGGATCAGTGCGGGAACCGGTTCCCAGAAAAAGACCGTGAAGAAGAAGTAGACTCAGAACCCACCCCCCGAAGGGAATCCACTGCCTCCAGTCGGGATCCCCGCCGAATTCCACCAGAGTGGAACCGAGAATGGAGAAAAAACCGGCACCGACGAGGAAGATGGCACAGATGAGAATCTGCCTTTCGGGACGCCGGAAGGCCCAGATACCTGCGGAATGGTCTCCCTCACCGGGAGGGGTCCGTTTCTGTTTCTGCCGGGCGGGAGTCTTTTTTCCGGATTTCCGGGTGGAATCAGCCATATTCTTCGATGAATGATGATGAAAGCCATGGTCCTGTTCGTCAATCCTCGGGCATAACGGGATTTCTCAGTGGCCCTTACGGTGTAAATTTGAAACAATCCCGGGCGGATAACGTCCAAGATCCGACCGTGAGCACATCATCACTCCGGCAGCATTCATGAGCATGAAAGCCTTCCAGAAATTCCGCGTATCGGGCAGGCGGCAGGTGTCAGCTGCCGTCACTATCGTCTGCATCCTCCTTGTCTCTGTCTCTTTGAGCCTGCACAGTCAGGACCGCTTCAGTGAACAGCTCCGCAATCGACTGATCTCCATCGACAATGACAATGACGGGATCACCGACATCGTCGAAAGACAACTGGGCACCAGCCCGGACTCCGCCGAGGACAAGCCTCTTCGCCGACTGACTCTCTGGAAATTCAGCGGCCCCAACCTCGACAGCGGTAAGGGAGTGCAGCCCCGACGGGCCGCCGCCACCCGGAACAGAGACGGCATCGACGGCGAGGGCCTCAGCCTCGATTCCTCCTCAACAGGGGCCGCCTACAACATCGGCTACCAGGAAAAAGACGGCAGTATCCGCATCGCACCGGCTGGAGGAACACTGTTCTTCTGCTTCCGTCCGGACTGGAACTCCGGCACCGGCCCGGGCCACATCGCCCCCATCATTTCCAACGGCCTGTGGAAAACCAACGCCGATTACGGATACTGGGGCCTGACCGTCACACCCGACGGCACCAGCCTGTTTCTCGGAATCCAGAAAAACGGGACAACCCACCAGTTCCTGAGGGCCCCGATAAACTGGAGGGCGGGGGAATGGCATCACATCCGCCTGACATTTCTGCCGGAATACGCGGCCCTGTTTATCGATGGGGAACAGGTTGCGACGCAGGGCAAGGCTGCTGTCGACCTGACTCCCGACGCCGCGCTCCTTAAAAGTGACGGGATCGATCTGCTTTGTGACCGATATGGACTCGCTCACGCCTCGGGAACAATTGATGAGCTCGAAATCTACAATTACGCGATGGGCACCAATAATGAGAAGGCCCGGTACAACAACCTGGTGACGGCCGATGCCAGCGTTGACCCGCCGCAGATCCGCCTGGTTTTTCCCGGCCTGCCCGACCGGCCTGTCAAGCTGAGCCGTCGAACAATTGCCTCGAACAGCTTCGATGTACTCCTCGACAATTACCGCGGAACATCATGGACGGACTCCACGGTCGCAGCCGGAGAAATCTACGAATACCTGATCGAACCGGCCTTCCAGCATAATCATTCATCCTACTGGAACAGGATGGTGGTCGCCTCGACGGGGGCGCGCACCAAGGATCCGGACGGGATCCTTGCAGTGGTGGTTGATGAAACACTTCGCACACGTATCCAGCCGGCGCTCGAGGCATCGATTCGCAACTGGGTGGAGGACGGCTGGCGCCCGGTTGTCATTGAGGCTCCCCGCCACGACGACGACGCGCCACACACCGTCAACACCCCGAAGGTCCTTGCCCTCAAACAGAAACTCAAGGACCTGAACAACCGGAGCGGAGGAAAACTCCAGTCGATTGTCCTCGTCGGGCATGTCGTGATTCCCTACTCCGGGAGAGTCAATCCCGACGGGCATTTCTTCCGCCCGTGGGAAGTTGATTTCTACTACGGTGACATTGTCGGCGATGAAAAATGGACCGATCGCGAAGTCGATTCAGAAGCGGTTCAGGGACGACGGATTGCAGGTGACGGCATCTGGGACCCCTTCAGGTTCCCGACCCCGCTCGAAGTGCCGGTAGGGCGCATTGACTTCGCCAATCTCCCCGCCTTCCGCGAATCGGAAACCGAACTCCTCGAGGAATACCTTCGCAAGAGTATCGAATATCGGAGTGGATCCATGACATTTCCTCTTAAAACTGCCGGGTTTTCGTCGTTCCCGCACAAAAGCCTGACAGACACCACCTATCTCAGCCTCACCCGGAATGCCGGACCGATTGTCGGCGACTCCCTGGATTCCATATTTGAATTCAACTTTTTCAAAAAACCCGAGCCCTATCTCTTCGGGGTTCAGCTTGGGGCCGGAAATTATGACGTCATCAGCAACGGGAACCCGTCCCATGTCATCCGTTCCACGGATTTCGCCCGAAACCGCGACCTTCACCGCACCGCATTCATGATCCTCGACGGTTCCTATTTCGGAAACTGGAATACGCGCAACAATTTCCTCCGCTCCGCCCTCTGTGTGGAAAATGGCGGCCTTGCCAGTATCTGGGGCCGACACCTGATGGTCCGCATGCACTGGCTCGGTGCCGGCATCACTATCGGAGAGGCACTCATGAACAACATCAACTCACTTGACTACACAGACGGGAATGCCGGTTTCAGTGCAAATATCTATATCCAGCTCATGGGCGACCCGACACTGCATCTCTTCCCAGATCCACCACTTGATACACTTCAAATCAGTGGGTCACAGGGAAGCCGTGTGCTCCAGTGGCAGCCAGCAGACAAACCGGTGTTTCTTGAATACTCCACTGATGGCCTCGATGGTCAGTTCAAGCCGCTGATGGACGGCCCCGTCGCGACCCCGCCGACTCAGACATCTGTCTCACTGCCGTCCGGATCTTTCATCCGCGCCCGCAAGGTCATCCTCAAGGATACCGGAAGCGGCAAGTGGACCTTCCTCTCTCATGGCATCATTGCCCAGGTGCCGTAATTCCCTGCCCATCACAGTGTCGGGAACTGCAACGCACTGATGTGCGCTTTCAGATCCTCAGCTTGCGCACGAGTTCGGGAAGCTTCTGCAGGAGGATCGACACCCGTTTCCATTTCATGTGATCCATGGCCGGGGTTCCCATGACTCTGGCCCCGTCGCTGACATCCGAAACAATACCGGACTGAGGCCCGATGGTGACCTTGTCCCCGACCTTGATATGACCCGAGATCCCGGCCTGCCCGGCTATGACTGCGTACTTTCCGACGGTGGCTGATCCGGCAATCCCGACCTGGGCAACGATGATGGAATACGGGCCGATCTCGACGTTATGACCAATCTGCACCAGGTTGTCTATCTTGGTCCCCCGGCCAATGCGTGTCACTCCCATGGTGGCCCGGTCGATTGTCACATTCGCCCCGATTTCAACATCATCCTCAACAAGGATTGTTCCAACCTGATGGACCTTGCGATGGTGATCCTGATCAAAGATAAATCCAAACCCGTCGCTTCCGAGAACTGAACCGGCATGAATGATGACATTATGACCTATGGAAATCCGGTCATAAATTGTTACACGTGGATATATTCTGCAATGAGAGCCGATGACACTGCCCTGTCCCACATGAACGCCGGAAAGAAGAGTGGTGCCCTTCTGGATCACAGCTCCGGCTTCGATCACACAATAGGGACCAATGTGGCAACTCTCGTCGATGATGGCATCCTCGGAAATGACGGCTGTGGGATGAATACCCGCCGGGTATTGCCTGGGAGGATGGAAGATTGGAAGCAACTTCGCAAAGGCAACCCGGGGGTTGTCAACCCTCACACATGGCCTGTCAATGCTTACGTCGGAGTCCCTGCGGATAATGAACGCACCTGCCTGTGATGAAGAGGCATTGCTCAGGATTCGATCGTTGTCGGCAAAAGAAATGTCCGTGCTTCGGGCATGCGACAAAGGGGCAATTCCGGTAATTTCGATGTCTGTTTCACCGGATGCCGTACCACCGCATGCGGACGCGATCTCACTCAACTTCATGATGGAAAAAAGTCACCCGTGTATTCTTCCCGTCCGAGTGGCGGGAGCATACAGATAGGCTGGCCGATCGTTACTCCGGCAGTGTGCTGATGAAGGCTTCAGCTTCGCGGATGGAGTCGTTGATGTCCTTGATCAGGGTCAGGATATCATTTTCAACATCCTGAAACTCCGCCTTGAGACCGGAAATCGCCTGGGCATTCAGGTTATGCTTGAGAAAAAGCACCTGATCACGCAACTGGGCAAGCACAGCGTCCATCTTCCGCTCGGAATCACGGAAAGTGGTCATCAGACTGCCGAACTTCACCCGTGTCTCACTCAGCTTGTCCGCACTGATCTGACGGAGATTCGGACTGGTGATTTCCGCGAGTTCGTTTTCCCACTCGCGAAACAGGTCATTGGCGACCTTGTCCGCCTTGCGGATGCGGTCCTTGAGTCCGTCAGCTCTGTCCTTGCTGCGCTCGTACTGACTTGAGAACGAGTTGTAGCTTTTCTCCAGTTCCCCTCCGTCGACCTGATAAAGCTCCATGAGGCTGGTCAGTGCGTCCTTGAACTGCTCGCTGGCTTCCTGCTGCTGCTCTTTGGCATTCTCGATGGACGACTTGAGAATATCCCTTTTTTCGCGTCCGAATTTCTCCTGGATGGCGTAATTGAGATTGCTGCAACCACTGGCTGCCAGAACAAGCATGGCCATGGCTGCTGAAAACAGCGTGCCTGACTGAATCTTCATCATCGGCCAATGATTCCATCCAGCGACAGGATGGTCAAGATCGCTCGGTGCCAATGTATCGGAAGAAACGGATGGTTTTCCCGAAAAGCGCTGATCGGTATGGACCCTCGTGCTCGGGGTGGGATTTCCTACGATCCCGGACGAGCATTCAGATGCCGCCCGGTCAGGCGGTCACAGGATCAGGTGCAGTCACCGCTGGTTCACAACCGCCGCGGCGGAGCTCAATCTCATCGAGCGAATTACTCATCAGGGTGTATATGTCGGTGATTCGTTCACAGTGAGAGGCCCGTGTGCGGCTATCGGAAAGAAGGCAGGCGTTGCTGTGGACCTCGTCGGGATGATAGCCATGCATTCCCGCCATGGCTCTCACTCCCATATGACTTGGCGCAAACTGATATCCCTCACGGAGCAGAAAAATCGTTTCCCCGAATTTATAATCCGGGAAAAAGGTCCCAAGCTTCCGGAGTTCGTCATCGGATATGATCCGGCCGTAGGGGGATGTTTTCAGTGATCCCTCAATATCGTTCCGGACAGCATCGGACTGATACCAGAACCTGATCATTGTTGAGTCCACCACCCGGAAGTAGTCGCGCCCGCAAATGGCGCTGCTGCGGCCCCCTGAAATGGAATCCGGATGCAGCGACGCCTTGAGATTGGCCATTCCGTGATCACTGAAAACATGCAGCCTCGGAACTGCCCCCTGGCGGTATACGGCTGCCATGATCTCCAGTATCCACCGTTCATACTGTACAAGCCTGCGCGGGATCCGATCATGGCGGTTGCCACAGCCATGCATGAGGCCATCAAGCCCCGGCCAGTAACAGAAAGCAAAATCCAGATCGCCCTGCCGGCACAGGTCGAGAAGAGCCAGGTAGTTTTGTGACTCCGTAAATTGCGGGTTGCTGACAAAATAATTTGCCGAAGATGCCGCCAGTTCATCGATGATCGACGACCCGTGGTTCATTCCTCCGGGACTGAGCGGACTTCGTTTTTCACTGAAATCGAAATTGCCGATCTCATCAAATGGCATGTTATACAGATCGAAGTATCCGGTGAGCCCTAGTCTGCTGCGGACCATCCTGGAGGCCAGATTTCTCACCCTGCGGCGGTTCGCCACACAGCCGGGAATATTCTTCCATCGATTGAGAAATCTGAATGGTGACCCCTCCGGATCATAGTAATAGTAACACCAGTTCCCTGTCTCCGCCGGCATTCGCCCACTCAGTATCGATGGAATGCAGGCGGAACTGTATCCGAAAACACTCGTGAGGGACTGTGCCCCAAGAACGTTGGTCAAAATTGGATACCGACGGTAAATCTCCCAACCGTAGGCATCGATCATAAAATATAAATGAACTTCCCGGCTCATGAGTTCTCAACCTCGGACAGAACGGGCAGCATGTCTGTCTGTGCCCGGGTATTGGGGTGTATGGCTGCTGCAGAACAAATGGATATCAGCCAGATTTTAAGTGTACGGATCAGGATCTGAAAATTCAGCTTCGGGCCGCGGAATGCACTGTAGAAAATACAATGGGCACTGCAATCCTCCAGGTCGTCGGGGGAAATGCCGTATGATTCGGGGAGCGAGAAGAATCCCGGGCGGGATTCAAGCCACATGGTTTCGTAACGCTCATCCAGTCTCCGGAATTCACCTTCCGTCACCGGCGGATTTCCAAACCAGCCCAGAGTGCCCCGTGCGATGTTCACTACCTGAAAGAATTTTCTCGCTGCAGGCGGGCCGTCGATCAGTTCGAGACTCCACGAATCGGAATCAAGGCTGCGGTGATCGCGCTGGCGTGAATTGAGAAAACGTTTCCGCACCATTCTCGGGAGACGGTTTTCGGTGAGGCTGTGCACCCCATACCAGATCACGAACGGGATGATGCCCGCTGCCAGAACAGCTGTTGCGGACAAAAGCTCCACCGCACGGGTCAACCGCTTCCGCCGGTCATTGGAGATCACCTCCGAAATAATCAGCTCGTCCTGAATGAACCGCTGATGGCCGCTGGTAAAATCGAGAACACGGTTTCCGGAAACACTCGACTGGCTTATTTTGACTCCGTTGCCGACATATGTCCCGGCCTGAATCATCGATTCTTCGACTATGGCGGACTCATCTATAAAACAGCGCGAATCAATCATCGTTCCGGGTCCAATCCGACATCCATCCATGACAATTGTGTCATGCCCGATAACTGCGGGTGCGATCAGGGTGACGTGTTTGCCGATGCGGACATCGCGACCGAGGAAAATTCCATCCTGATGCTCAGTAAACAGCCCATGAGCAACTATGATCTCCAGGGCCCTGGACTTCAGTGCCGCGAACAGCCCGGCGGAATTGACTGGCAACTCAACGCCGGCAAACTCCAGCCGCGACATCCTGATAATCCTTATTCCACTTGCAAACTGGTCACACAGAAGATTTTCAACATTCCCGTCCTCAAGATGGCTCCCTCCCGGAACTGCAACATACCTGACGGGAATACCCCACATGGCACTGCCGCCAATCGCTTCCTCAACAGCTGATATCTCACTTCCGCCAATAACAACTGCTTCCCTGAATCCGCGGTCGGCAATGTCCAGAAGCTGGATCTCTATCAGCCTGAATCCCATGAATCGCTTCAAAGGCAGATAACGCACACCCGGATCCACAAAATCACAGACCGCCGAGTGGTCGCATATAATGACAGCTGTCCCTTTCATTTTCCCATTATCAAAGCCGGTAAAGTCTTGACCACAATCCATAGATCACGAACGAAAGACCGTTTTCTTATGTAACAAATATCGAGATCCACCTGTTCCTCGAATCCTATACTGTTGCGGTTCCCGATTTCGAAAACACCGCCGAATCTTTCACCGACCTGCCAGAGGCATGTAAGCCCCGGTCGAACGAGGAAACGGCGTCGATGATGCAGCTGATATAGTTCCGCCTCCCTGGGCAAACAGGGACGGGGACCGACAATCGACATTTGCCCGGCCAGAACATTCAGAAGCTGCGGCAGCTCATCAAGGGAGGTCGTTCTTAAAATCCGTCCCACCGGAGTAATGCGGGGGTCGTTGCTCGCCTTGAATGTCACCCCGTCCATCTTTTCGTTCAGATGGCTGATTTCATCAAGACGGTCTTCCGCATCCACGCACATGCTTCTGAACTTATACATCCGGAATTTCCGGCCTCCCCGGCCAATTCGTTCCTGCGCGAACAGCACCGGTCCACCATCCAGCATCACCGCAAGACTGATCAGAGCCATCACTGGAGCAAGCATCAACAGGGCAAGCAGACTGAAGCAGATGTCGAAAACCCGCTTTGCACCGCGGGGAGCCATCATCCAGAGAAATACCAGCAGCTTGTAAACCCGCAGTCGGGCCAGAATCAGTGATCTCCTGAGCGAAGAAAGTGTCCATTTATTCCTGTGCATGCCGTCTCCTCCAACTCAGAGTGCTGTTGTGCATGCGACAGTCCTGCAGTGACCGTCTTCACCGGATATGCCCCCCTCAAGGGACACTCGCCGGCTGCGACCGCTTTCCTGGAATTTTTTCTCCAGCCTCTGGATATAATCGGCGAAATCATACTTACTGTTGACGAGGTTCCTTCCATTGTCTCCCAAAGTCCGGGCCATTGCCTTGTCCACCATGAGCATATCGAGAGCCTTCCCCATGGATGCATGATCAAATGGAGATACAAGAAATCCATTATGGCCATCAATCAGCCAATCGCGGATTCCCCCTGAGTCGAAGGCGACAACCGGTAGACCGAACCGCATGACCTCAAGTCCGATCGTTGCAATCGGTTCAGGCCATACAGAGCTGATGACGACCGCGCTCGCATCGCTGTAACAGGCCATGAGTTCCTCCTGAGGAACGAAGCCCCGGAAGTGGACCCTGGCACTCAGCCCCAGTTTACGGGCCAGACCTTCACAGTATTTCCTGTGACTCCCGTCTCCGAGAATGGCTGCTTCGAAAGATGATTCCATGGTGGACAATGCTTTCAGGAAATAGTCAACGCCCTTGCCCCGGATTATCTGCCCCGCATAAACAATGAGGTTCCGGTTTGAAAATGAGCTGGTGATGGAGGATTCCTGCTGCCGTGGCACGGGAGGCATGATGCTGATCCTGGCACTTTCAAATCCGTTCAGCAGCAACTGCTGACGCATGAATTCAGTGACTACAAAGAATTCATCAAAATCATGATTGAGCTGCAGTTGCTTCCGATGGGACGAATAGCTTTTCCAGCCGATGGGGAGGTGTCCATTTCTGGTTCTCTCAAGATTGGCAAGGCATGGGAACACACAATGGAGCCCGGAGGGTTTATTGCATGGCTTTCTGGTGAGTGGATGATACCTGTATCCCCGCATGCAATAGGTGTCATGATCATGAATCATACGGATGCAGGGGTACCCCGAGCGCACCACATACTCCAGCAGCTCAATCGGTTCAGACCACTTGTGCACGTATATGACATCCGGCCGGAATGATTCGACGAATTCCTCCAACTCATCCGTGCCTGTCGTTCGGTCAAAACGGAATGACTCCTCAAAGACATGGTCCCATGTTCCACTGCGCCAGCTTGTCTGTCTGGAATAGATCAGAGCCACATCATGTCCGCGTTCCTTCAACTCGGACGAGGTGATAATCACATTGGACTCGGCGCCGCCGAGGACTCCCATGGTTTCATGCACATATAGAATTCTCATAATCCCAATCTCTGTCGAATCACCTGTTCAGATGCTGTCACACCACAGCCTGTGGTCAGTTTCAGAAAGCAGTTCCCGGTCCACATTGGCTGAATTCAGTCCGGAAAATACTCCTTTTCCCTCGCGATGAGTTGAGATAAATGCACAAACCGCCTGTTGCTAATGACATGTGAAGACTCATCGGAAAAGCACTTCTCTCGAACTTTCCGTCTCACTCCCTGCAAAATCCCGAGCCACGCCGCCGCAACGCCCGATGCATTGCATCTGCATCAATTCATCTGCAGGCGGAACCACCGACATCCGGGCTGCAGGGTCTGGAGTTTCTCCGTGTCACCGGTATTTTCCATTAAGGGGCCAACCCATATGCCGACTCCTTTTCAGGGACCGCAACAATTGTGATCAAGGTCAGATTAAGTTCAGAGCAGATAGAGAGAATTATCCTGGATCTCGTGGCAGAGAACCAGAGCAAGATCCGGGCTATTCAGGCATTGGCGGGCACCGACTGCCAGCTCGTCGGAGATGAATTTGAGCTGAGCCTTGATTCCGCCAGTGCGCCCCACATGCTTCAGGTTATCGCCCGCGCTGATGGCGACGGTTCCGGCGACAAATCCGACCGGGCGAAGCCCGCACCGGAACAAGGAGTCCCCCACACGCTCAGACATGACCTCAGTGAGCCGATCACCGGCGAAGCGGATGATCACGCGGATCAATCCATGGATTCTGAGGATGAGCAGGATGGCCCGAATCCATTTCTTGCCACGAGCCCGGACGGTGTGACTTTCTTCCACGAATGCGCCCGCGAACATCGGTTGGGTGAGATCCCGCTGGAGCTGTGGACTCCGGATATCTGGACAGCCGCGGATCAGAATGGCGAGACCTTTGTCCACTGGGCTGCCCGGCATGGATGCCTCGACCAGATTCCATGGCAGTTCCATGACCCGGACCTGATGCTCATCGACGATAACATTCATGAAACGTTCCTTCACAAGGCGGCCTTCAGTGGATTCATCCTTCAGGCCCCCCAGCGTATGCTTGTCGAGGAATTCCTCCTTGTGGAAAATCGCTTTGGTCAGAACTGCCTGCATCGGGCAGCCTACGGAGGCAATATCGGACTGCTCCCGCAGAAAATGCTGATCCCGGAATTTCTCGAACTGACCGATCAGAACGGCGATAATGTTTACAGCCTCGCCGCCAAATCCGGATGCCTTGATCAAATACCGGCCAGTCAGAATGCCTGGGGCAATCGCGACTGACTTTACCGGCGGTGACCTCCAGCGGCAGTAAAGTTCCCTCAAAAACTGCCGAAGAATTCCGGATAGGTTTCCATTAGTTGAGGAAAATCGACCGGATCCCCGGCCGGGCTCTGCAGCATCACAAGACAGGAGTGTTTCTGTTCGAGGCGGAAGGTGAGTTTCCTGACTATTTCCCCAAGATTGAAGGAAGCATGAGTTGCATGACGTGCTGATCCCTGCTGGAACCAGTAGAGGCAGTTTGCCCGCCGCGAACCGTTCCGGAGTTCGATGAGGCTTGCCGGTCCGGAAGGACTTTTCACTTCAACCCTCTTTTCCCTCTGCCAGCCACTGCCGGTGAAACAGATTTCAGGATCATGAACAGCGTGCCGGTCAGCGCCAGCGTCGACCATCACCAGAAGGACCTTATCTTCTCCAAATGAATAGAGCCGCTTGATAACTTTCGTATCCTTGAACATCGATCTCTGATTCCCATCCAAAGGAATATCACGCGAACTGAACCCACCGGAATGAACAGGAATGCCCGATGCATCCATGAGTGGAACCGGGTGAACTCTGGTATATATCAATACCGCCCCAAGCCACAACACCGGCACCAGCCATGCCAAATTCATAATTTTTCCAGGCATTCGTTTAAAAAATCCATGTTGCCCAAATCCGCTATCGGTAATGAAAGCGGAAAAAGTCATGGTTATATGCTTGTCCGTTCTCCAGTCATTTGTCCGGATCCGCAGAGCCGGAGTCCCCTCGCCCGGTATAAAACCAGGATCATGAGCGCAGTGACGGCAATGGATAGAATAGCCATGGGACTGACACCCCGGCCAGCCAGAAAAATACCGGCGGACTCCACAGGAGACCGGATAAGAACCCTCCAAGCCTCGAGACGACGGAATCGAGTGTCTCGCAGACTATCCATAGACAACCGGCTGAGAGCAGGCTTGATATATCCACCGCCAGGCCGGCCATGACCATAATCAATCCAAGCCTGACAGACCACGACATTGATATTATCCGCCCCCCGAATTGCCGGTGCGACCGGCCTTCGAACCAGATGGAGAAAGCCCACCAACAACCCCAGACCATCATCAGCACCAGCGCCGGAATTCCGAACTCCGGATGAATGGCAAGTGCACCAATGGACGGCAGCAACGTCGCAGATCCCGTCAGCAGCGCTGTCACGACCACAAATAGGCTGATCACCTGACTTTTCTTCAGAGCCTTCATTCCCCGGTCTCCCTCGCACGAAGTGTCCATGGCATCATCCGCCCTGTTCTGCAGGCTGGTGCGTTATATTGAGATCCGGGCCTCTCAGTGAATGTGAGTAATACTCTGAAAATAGCGGCCATACACCCCAGTCCGATCAGGTCATGAAGCAGGCCTGAACTTATCTGCACGCCAAAGGTGAGGATACAGAAAGTAATGACCAGTATCCGCATTGTATTGGCCACGCAGGACAGCACCACGATGGCGATCAGCCACAGAACCAGACTCCTCCATGACTGCAGACGCTCCCTGAGAAAAAAAACACCGGCAAGGATCATGGTCTGCAGCGAGGCCATACCGGAACATGCTTCCTCAACTGAAACGGGTGCCCCTTCAATGTGAACAAGCGTGCCCTGACGGTTCACTTCGAAACCGATAACACTGTATAGCATTTCAAGAGCCCCTGCCCCGACGAGTCGGAACCACCACCCGAGCCCATGGAACTGTGATTCCACCCAGGGAAATCCCAGACAGGTCAGTGTAAGAATGGTGATCCACGTGCCTGCAGGAATGTGCGGGAAGGCACCGCGCCAAAGACATGAGAGAATGGCTGTCCAGATAACTGCAACCATCATTGTAGATCCTACGACCATTCCGGCAAGGACACCGCAGCTTCCCATGGCGGGTATCCACATCGAAGGCCCACAGCCTGAAGGACGATCCCACTCAATGACCGGCTTATCGCGGTGACTGACGAGAATCATTGCTGCCATTACAAATCCTGCCACACATATCGGGAGGGCTCCCGGAGCCATCCTGGAATCAAAACTCCAGAACCACAGGGGAATTCCTATCAGTGCCCATATGAGTCCGACCCGGGATGCCGGCTTCCCATGAAGGATGATTCGGAGACTGAACCTGTTCCGTTCATCCGTCTTGTGACTGACCCTGACCGCACCGGATTTCATGTCGAATGCTCTGAATTTACAGTTCTTTCCAGATTCGTGTTTCATCTGGCATGGAGAGGTAAAGCTGACGGGCGAAATCACGGGCTTCAGCTTCATTTCCCAGCTTCCGGTAATGCCGCAGCAGGTAGGCCTGTGCCTCCGATGATTCAGAAGCAACTGAACGGTATAGCTCCAACGCTTCATCCTCTCTGTCCCGGGCCAGACAGATCCTTGCCCGCAACTCAACGCCTCGCGGCGTCTCCGTGAACCCCGGACAGGCCGCAATCAGTTTCTCCGCATCCTGAAGCTGATTTCTTTCAAGATAAAGAGTCCCGAGTATCCACGCAGCCCGCCGCCCCGCCCCGTCGTCCCGCCTGACAAGTCCGCCGAATATCGACATGGCCCCATTCAACTCACCACTTTCAAGGAGCATCTCCGCCTTCAGGAGTGAAAGCTCAGGAGAATCGGATTTTCCGGGCAGCCACTGGAGCGCCTGGGCGGCTCCCCGATCACGGCGAATGCCGCTGACAAGTGTATAGGCAGCCCAGGAAGGCAACCCATCGTGGAGAGAAGTCTCTCCTCTTTTCTTCAGAAGAGTCCACGCCGCACCGAACCACCCGCGGCTGGCTAGGACCACCGGAAAAGCACATGGACCGTGGAGCCATTCCATCGCATCATACTGGTTCTCAAAATGGTCCTCTCTCAGGATGTTCCGATCCATGACCATCCTCGCCAGAGAGCGGGTGGCAATGTGGTGCTCCTCACCATCCGCACCACCAAACCATCGGGCTTCAACCAGCAGTGAAGGATGCCACACGTTGAGTCGGAAGGCAGCTATTGCCGAAAGCAGAAACCGCATTTCGCGCTCGAGGCTGTTCCGCTTCATGGCCTCCCCCTCGAGGGCGGAATTCAAGGCGTGCATGTCCCCGTCGGCGATGGTCTGTAATACCTTCAACCAGCCGATCATGTCGTTGGAATTAAAATCCCGGCGGAATTCCGGATACTCACGATCTATATTTGAATCCCAGAAAGAACCGGCCGGAATCTGCTGAATCGCCCGGATCACCTGCATGGCGGAATCCACAACCTCACCCTGTGGCCATGAAACCACAGTCGATGCTGTGGTGCTGGAACTGGTCAGTCCTGCCCAGAAATGCGATTTAAAGGCAATGGAGGGAAGTGGCCCCGTTTCCTGCAGCCTTGCCCAGACAGCAAGGGCCATCGGGTACTGGTTTTGGCGGATATAGAATTCCGCAAGCTGATCGCCGAGGAATACATTCTGCGGATCAGCGGCCCATGCCAGAGCGTATTCCGCACGGGCTCTCGGTCTGTCGCCCGATTTCTCGAGTATCTGCGCCTTGAATGTATGCACATCCGGATTATCCGGATCCCGATTCTGCGCCTCGTCCAGGAGTTCCCATGCCCCGGCGAGGTCATCACCGGCCCGCAGCATCGCAAGTCTCATCAATCGACCACTGTCTTCCCTGCCAGGAAATTGTCTGGATTCGAGAAGATCCCGGGCCGATGCAGGATCGCCCTGAAGGATGTGCCGGTCTGCTTCGAGACTGAACCAGAAATGGGGATTCGGAGATGTGTTCCTCCAGTAGCTGATAATTCCGGCACATTCATCCCATTTATTCCTGTGAAGAAGCATTCGGGCCATCAGAAGACTGGCGTCCTCGTTGACGACGACCTGCATGGGATTCTGGGAGTAGAGGAAATCCAGCCGCGGCAGGTCCCGGGACATGGCCGACGCTTTGACCTCCAGGCTCTGCCACTGGTTTTCAGTCCCCGGATAGTCGGCCCGGCGGCCGCGGTAGGTGTCGATGAGGTGCAGAGCATCACCCGCGTGCCCTTCGGTGAGGTACTCGCGGGCATATTCCAGCGAAAGGAAATACTGCTTCTTTTTGACGTGCGCCTTCCAGTAGAGAAAAGCAGCTGATCCGCCACCGGCGACCAGCAGCAAACCCATGACCACTATCAGGACTTTCCTCATATCGCACGCCCGACAATTCTCAGCAGATCAGACAACACGAGCGGGATGCACTGGTGCCTCGCCGCGGGCCGGTTGCCCCGGGAGTCCCGATTATCTGGAATGCCAGCAGCGGAAATACGATAAAAACCACCGCTCCGACTCCCAGCATCCCCGCTGAAATCCACACCGCCTTCGCCTCCAGCGCGCCTTTACCCGTCACGAATGCTTGATCCTCTTCATTATCGGACAGTCCCGCGGACCGGTTCGGGACACTGGAATACCGGCCTTCCGATTGCATGGGGATGTCCGACTGGGACCGGAATGCGCCGGAAGACCGGAAGTGTGCACTTCCCGCAGCATTCAGAAAGCTGCCTGTTCCAGTGATTGCGGCTGAATCATATGCTGCTGCGGAAATCCCCATACCCACTATCACCGCCATGAGCATGGATGCCGGAAATTTCCATTTCATGGATTTCATCATGGATTCTCCATGGCACAAGGTATGCCATGGCTT
>JAUIAG010000025.1 GCA_030425355.1 Verrucomicrobiia bacterium | reverse complement strand
ATGCTGTCGGAATGCCATAGATGGAAAAGAGAAAAACATACTCCCACGGCGCGTCCGGGTCAGGATATACAAGGTTTTCAGGGGTGGATCGTGGAGTGGTGGCACCATACCAACCTGCCCAAATAGCAGAAACCACCACTGTTGCCCAGGGTGCTGTCAAGACAGCTGCAATAATAATTCGCCCGGAGTTCTTTGTCATACTGAATCCTGAGTTGACGTGATCGGTAACCGGTGTTTTGAGCGGCTTTCCGTAAGGTATTCACCCGGAGGGTGCGCAGGCCGCGTCTGTTTAAGATCAAGTCTTTTGATGTAAGCTTCCAACTGCGACCAGCACGTCCGGCAACCCCGCCCCGTCATGATCGCGATAATAATCTACAAAGGTGCTTGGCTGCAAAGTAACCGGCGGCTCTGGATGAAGTGCGATGATTGGCCGAATAATCAAGTGCATGAGGGAACTCCCCGCAACGTTAATCGGTGCTATGACCACTCAACAAGTATTCATCAAGTCTCTCAAACGTGCCAGGAAGTCCGGTGGAAAAATATATGAGGACATTTATCGTATCAGTAGCAGCGGCGGTTGATTCTGGATCCTGAGAGCTGCAGGATAGTTTTATTTCAGCCTTCATATAAACAAACTTTCTCTTTCTCGATCCGCTTCTTCAGACTTTGTCGCTTAATTGAATTCGGTGTGAGCGCATCGAGGACATCCTCCACCCCATGAAGAACACGAAAGAATCGCCTGGCATGGGCATCAGCAGAGTTATCCGCAAAAACAGCGACAAAGTTATAGTCATTCTCTTAAAATGTCGCTGAACGTGCCCTCGAACCAAATAAATCCAGACGACCGACCCCTTCCCGTTTGCAGACTTGCGAGACTCTAGTCTTTTGACTTTCAATTGTGATCTGACCAGGATTAATCTAGTCTCAGCTCCCCTCAACTATTTTAAAGAACAGAATTGTCGAAAGTTTTTCGGCGCTTAGGTGTAAATCTCAGAGGTACCCGGCTGGTCGGACATCTCCGCTTATCACGGGGTGTAATGTTTTCTCTCCTTGAGGTTGACAGGGGCATGAATTACGGTGCCGAAGGCAAGAACGGTAAACAAACCCGACTGCCGGCCTGCTGGACGGGGCATGATTCTGCGGCTCGCTGATGACCGGGTGTTGTGGAGGCAGGAGTGTCCCAGTTTTCAATGTGGTGCCATGCGGGTTTGACTTATGGCTTGAGCAAAGTGGAACTGGTGCCGACGGCTTGTGGTGAAAGAAAAAAGGCGGCACGTTGGGGTGCCGCCGGACGGTTTGGATGAGAAAGTGCGTAATAAGTTTCTACCGGAGAGCGACCGGGCGCGGGGTGAGAGATATGGCCTTGGCCTGGGTGGTGCTGCGGATGTAGACCTTGCCATCAGCGAGCGCGGGAGTCGACCAGCATTTGCCTTCGAGGGCATCGAGGCGGAGTTTCTCGGTGTATTGATCCGGGGTGGGTTCGATGATGACGAGCTGCCCGGCATCCCCGAGAGCAATGAGGTTGTCTTCGGCGAGGATGACATTGCCCGGACCGAATCCGTCTGTGGACCACATTTCCTCGCCGTCGGAGAGGCGGACGCATTTGATTGGGCCTTCACCGTATTTTTTGAAGCTGAACATCCCGTAGAGATATCCGTTGCGGACGACCGGTGTGCTCCAGTGATTCATGAGCCGGTTGCGTTTGCGCCAGATGGCGTCGACTTTCCATTTTCCGTTGTCGTGAGTGACCTCGAAGGCTCCGGCCCCGACTCCATAACCGGCTGAGCAGTAGACGATGTTGCCGTCAACCACCGGCGAGGCGGCTGTGGAGACATTGAAAGGATATTCCTGTTTCCACAGTTCCTTCCCCGAATCCGGGGCGACACTCACCAGACCGCTGTGGACGTAGAAGATGATCTGGTCGACTCCATCGATGGAGGCGTGAATCGGGCTGGCGTGGGTCATGTCCTCGGAACCGGTTTTCCAGACCAGATCACCGGTGAGGGCATTGAAGCAGAGAAGGGACTGGTTGTCTCCGGCGCCGCACACGTGGACATTGCCGTTGAAAAGCAGCGGGCTGGCGGCGTTCTGCCATCGTGGCAGTTCGGCCGCGTAGTCCTTGGCAAGATCGATTTCCCAGATTTTCTTGCCGGAATCCGGTGCCAGTCGGCTGAGGACCATCCTGGAGGAGAGCGTGATCACGCCGTCCTTGAAAAAGGCAGGGGTGCTTCTCGGGCCGTCGCCGCCTTTGTTGTCCGGCGCTCCGGCATCACCGCCGCCGTCATAGCGGGCGTCGCCGAGGACGGTGGACCAGAGCCTGGCGCCGGAGTCGGCGTCGAGGGCGGTGCAGACTTCCTGACCGTTGGCGAGTTCGAGCGTGTAGGCCCTGCCGTCGGCGACAGCCATCGAACTGAAACCATTGTTGACGTCGGTCTCCCACAGGGTTTTCGGCTGGAAGACTCCGCCGAGGGCCTCTTTCGAGGTGCCGTCCTGCAGCGGGCCGCGATAGGCCGGCCAGTCAGCCGCGTGGGTCGTCTGGTGAAGGGGAGTCACCCCGGCCGTCATGGCCACCAGTGAAATGATTCGGATTCCGTGGTTCATTCTTGTCAGTTCCTTTTGCTTTGCGTTCCGTGTTCCTTGTTCCGTACTGCGCGTGATCCGGTTGAGTGGATGAAGCGGTCGTGGCCGGACCGCGGCGGCAAAAATCGGGCGCGGCCTTTGGTCACTCCAATCAGACGCGGATTATAGGGTATTTGTTCAGAGAGGGTAAGACTGAAAACCGTGGACAGGGACCGGTTACTCCAGTTCTCCGGGCGGTCGGTATGTGGGCCTGGTGGCGGGCATTCAGGCGCTATCCGGCCCGGCCAGGTGATGGCGGTCGGCGAATTCATTGGCGAACACTTCATAGGCCGCCGAGCCGGCACTGTAGGGATCGTAATGGATGACCGGTTTTCCGAAACTCGGGGCTTCCGCCAGTCGCGTGGTGCGGGGAATCACCGTTTCATAGACCAGGTCATCAAAATATTCCTGAACTTCGCTGAGCACCTGCTGGGAGAGTTTGGTGCGCCCGTCGAACATGGTCATCAGGATCCCGCCGAATTTCAGGCCGGGGTTGGCTCCGGAGTCACGGATCTGCTCAATCACCTGTTTGATCATGGAAATTCCCTCCAGCGCGTAATACTCGCACTGCAGAGGCACGAGGACTTCCTCGGCGGCCACGAGTGCATTGAGCGTCAGGAGGCTGAGGGACGGGGCGCAGTCGATGAGGATCAGGTGGTATTTCCCGGATTCCACCACCGGTTTCAATGCGTTCTTCAGCTTGTAAAGGTGATTTTCAGAGGTGGCCAGTTCGACATCAGCGCCGCACAGATCCATTTCACTGGGGATGATATCGAGGTTGCGGATGCCGGTGGGCAGGATCATTTCCGCAAGTTGGCCATCCCCGAGGACGGCGTCGTAGCAGCTGGCACCCGCCTTTTTTTCGATGCCGAATCCGCTGGTGGCGTTGGCCTGTGGATCGAGGTCGAGGATCAGAACCCGGCGGCCGTTTTCAGCCAGACAGGACGCAAGATTGATGGCGGTGGTGGTTTTTCCCACGCCGCCTTTCTGGTTGGCAACAGCTATGACCCGAGTCAGCACACCGGCGATCATAGGCGAAGCCGGTGGATTCCCACAACATTTTCCCCGACATGCTTTCTGACCATCGCCTGCGGCTTTTTACACAGCATGTGGTTGCAGGGGATTCCGGGGTCACAATATATTGGGCTGGCGGTGGTTTTTCTGGCCAACATCACATGGCTTGGGCATATTCTCTCCTCAAATGATTATCAAGGACGAGGTTGCAGAGATCAGGACGCCTTACGGGGTGATGCGAACCGTCATTTATCGCCCGCAGGCACCGGGGTGCTATCCGGGGCTGGTGTTTTTTTCAGAGATTTTCCAGATAACCGGTCCGATTGCGCGGGCTGCGATGATGTTTGCCGGACACGGGATGGTGGTCGCGGTGCCGGAGATATACCACGAGCTGGAAGAGCCGGGGACTGTCCTGGCCTACGACCAGGAGGGATCAGCCCGCGGCAATGCCCACAAGACAGCCAAGGAACTGGCCAGCTATGATGCCGACGCGGCGGCCGTGGTCGAATTCCTTCAGAATGACCCCGGATGCACCGGACATGTCGGCGCGGCGGGGTTCTGTATCGGCGGGCATCTCGCCTACCGCGCCGCCTTCCACCAGGCCGTCAGGGCCACCGTCTGCTTCTATCCGACAGACCTCCACAAGCGCGGACTCGGCAGGGGAATGAATGACGATTCTCTGCAACGGACCGCGGACATCGGCGGTGAAATGCTGATGATCTGGGGGCGTCAGGACCCGCATATCCCCGATGACGGCCGGGTCGCCGCCTATCAGGCGCTTTCCTCGGCGGGTGTGTGCTTCACCTGGCATGAATTCAACGCGCAGCATGCCTTCATGCGCGATGAAGGGCACCGCTACGACCCTGAGCTGGCCCGCCTCTGTTACAGCCTGGCTCTTGGGCTCTTTCAGCGACGGCTGGGTGAGGGGGATCAGAATACGGACTCCTGATTCCCGGGTATTAATGCAGGCGCGATTGAATCTGACCCGATCACCCCGATAATCCATGGCCACACGATTTGCCATCCTCGGCAGCGGTTCATCCGGGAACTCCGCTTACCTCGAGACTGAAAAGTCGCGGATCCTCATAGATGCCGGATTCAGCTGTGCCCAGATCCGCAACCGTCTCGCGCAGCTCGGGCGGTCCCCTGAAGACCTCGATGCCGTCATTGTGACCCATGAGCACGGCGACCACATCCGCGGGTTGAAGGTGCTGTGCTCCCGTCACGGAGTGCCCCTTTTTGCCAATCGCATGACGCATGAATTCATCGAAAGGCAGTTTCAGTGCAGTCTTCCATGCAACCGCTTTGAGACGGGACATTCGTTTGATGTGGGGGATATCAGTATTGAAAGTTTCAGTGTGCCGCATGATGCCCAGGACCCGGTCGGTTTCATCCTGCGCACCCCCGGGGCCACCGTCGGGTTTCTGACAGACCTCGGGCATGTCACCACCTCAATCCACCGACGGGTCGAGGATGCACAGGTTCTGGTGCTCGAAACCAATTATGATCAGCGCATGCTGGAAGAAGACATGGTCAGACCGTGGTCGGTCAAACAGCGCATCATGAGCCGCCATGGCCATCTCTCCAATGAGGACGCAGGGGCCCTGGCAGGGCGGCTTGCCTCCCGCCGACTCGAACACCTCTTCCTAGGCCATCTGAGCCGCGACTGCAATACCCCTCAGAAGGCCCTCAACTGCGTCACCTCATCCCTCCTGAGGGAAACACTGGCCCTTCCCCAGGTTTATGCTGCCGCCCAGGAATCACCCTCCGGGTGGCTGCAGCTGGACTGAGATCGCCCCTTCAACTCGTTTCATCCCGGCCCTCACCCGCTTCAGTCGGACGTGCGCCAATACTGTGGACGTGGGATATAAAAATTGACGGCCTCACCCGGGGTGAAGCCGTCATGCTGCTGAAATCTGTGATCCGGAGCGGCGGTCCGGTGCGAGGGTGCCGGGCGGTCCGGCCTGTGGATGTGTTGGACTTACTCCCAGCCCATTGCCATGAGCTTGAAACACACGATGCTCATTGGCATCGGCTGATCATCCGCCCTTTCCTCACTGGTCGAATGTTCCGCTGGCACAGACCCGGTCTGCGGGGCGTGGGATTCGTTCTGATTTGAAATGTCGCTGTTGTCTGCCATGTCAGTTTTTCCTGTTCTCCGTATCGGATCGGGTGGTGGATTGAATTGGATTGTCGGTGTCAGTTTCAGGACTTGTTCCTGAATCAGTATACTCTGTGGAAGTCGGCAACCTTTCGCCCTTTATGAAGGAACCGGGCCGAGTGTCAAGAGAATGGACAACGGGACACACAAAATTAACAACATTGTCCCGGAACGCGTCAGTGCCAGGCACCAACGTGCATTTGACAATCAGCGGCTGTTTGCCCGGATCATCAGACAGAGACCGGCGGATCCGAAGAGAAACGCGGGCATCCAGGCGGCGATCCACGGAGCCACTTTGCCGGAGAAGCCCATGGGGAGACTGACCCGTTCGACAACGAAGTAGGCGAAGCAGATGCCCATGCTGATGGCCACGCCGACGAACGCGTCCCGCCGTCCGGGCCGGCACCCGAGGGGCAGGGCGATCAGCGCCACCACCAGATATTTAAGGGACGCCGCCACCTGATTCTGCAGTTTGGTGTCGAGGAGGGCCGCATACTCGGGACTCATGTTGGGAAAGTGTGTTTTCAGTCTGACGATTTCGCGGATGTTGAAGAGGGTGACTCGTGCTTCGCGAATGTCGTCGATGCGGCTGATTTTCAGCTGGCTCATGAGGAATTCCGGAGTTTCCGGAAGTGTGACGGTGTCGATAGTCAGCTGCTGCAGCTGGTCCCTCTGGGAAGGCAGCAGATCACCCGGGGCCTTGCCGTAGATCTGCACGTCACGGAAGTTCCATGCCTCGCCATCGTAGACCGCCTCCCGGGCGTAGATGAACATCTGTTTGCCTTCCGGCGTCTGCCACTGGACATTGACCTCGCTGAAAATGCCGGCATCCGGATCAGTTATCGATTCGATATCCCAGCGGCGGTTTTCGGTTTCATTGTAGTAGTAGAGACGGGCGTCTCTGGATATCCCGGTGCTTTTTCTCGCCGGACTGTCCTGGGTGGCGCTGTCACCGGTCTGCCCGTCGGCGTCGGCGGGGTCAACTGTCGGCGCGGGAGCCTCGAGGATGGCTTCGGCTTCATTTTCAAAGTCGACGGCGATCCATTCGCGGTAGGCGAAGCTCGCGGTTCCGAGGAGTGTGGCGAGGGCAAGCAGCGGGAGTCCGATGCGCCACAGGCTTATCCCTGCCGCCCGCATGGCCGTGGTCTCATGAAACCGCGTCATCTGAATGAGGGCATAGAGCAGACTCAACAGGAACGCCACCGGCCCGAGCAGATCGAGGAATCCGGGAATTCGAAGAAAATAGTATCGGACTATGTCCACCGGATGGACCTGATTACCGGTGAAATCCTCGAGATTGGCGAGGATGTCGCCGGAGACCCAGAAGATGAGAAATCCAATGATGCAGAAGACCAGTGGAGTGGCCGTCTGTCTCAGCATGTATCGATCCAGTAACCGCATTGCCTGCCCGTCCTAAGGAGCTTACGACAAAACGGGAGATCACCGCATCAAAAACATCCGTCGACGGACATGGACACGGGGATCGGGTTCACCGGTCCTGAAGTACTTCAGCCGCAGGCCGGATGGCATTCTCAGTTTCGATCCCGTAGTGCTGGTCGATCGCGAAAGGGATTGTGCTGCCATCCTCCTTGATGAACCGTCCTTCCATCTTCAGCGTGAAAGCTTCGTCGCGGGTGATGATTCCCGACATCCTGCCGGAGAGTAACCGCAGGGTTGTTTTCACAACGCGCCCGCCTGTGACACTGTTGACCGATTCATACCTGCGGGCGGGAATCCGAATCGGAAGTTTCAGCGATGCCGCCTTTGACTCGGCCTGTCCGTCATCATAGGTGAGGCTCACACTGGTGAACTCCAGTGTTTTGAAAGTGTAGGAATTGTCGGTGTAGTCGAAGGCGATGTCGTATGGTTTGTGACTTTTGAGTGTGCCTCCGACCAGGCTGCTGATTCTGAGGTCGGTGTCGATCCAGATTCCCGGTACTGGTCCGGATGACTCCGTCATCGGTTTGGTGTCTACGAATCTGACCGTGTCGATTCTGTAGGTCCCCTCTGGCGGGGCCGGGCCTTTGGTTACAGTGATGCGTTCTCCCGTCTTTGCATCGTAGGCGCGGGTCAACAGAAATGCCCCAGGGAACGGAGGGTCACCGCTTCTGTCAGCCTCCTCAGTCTGTTTCTCGAACCAGATTCTAAGGTCTCCCTCGAAGGACTTCACCGCCTCGTGTTCCGAAATCAGCGCGACAATCGGGTCGTAGTCCGGCTCATTTTCATTCCATGTCACGAGGATTCCCAGAACGCCGTCCTCGACCCGTGCTGACAGCTGGTGATCGATCGGGGTTTCCGCTCTCACCGTCTTCACAACCTGATCCGCCGCCTCAAGGGCCTGTGCATCATCCGCGGAGTCACCCGGCTGCTGGGTGCAGCCCGGCATCAGGACGGAGATCAGAATCACAATGACTTGGAAGAGGCAGGCTGATTTCATGGCGTTGCCACTTAACAGCCTGCTGCAGCAACCGGCAAGGACATTCGGTGCCGGTGACCTGATTACCGGTTCGGGACCGGCTGAATGGTCTGGATGTTTTCGTCCTGGACGTAGCGGATGCGGAAGAATCCTTCCGGTTCCTGTTCGACACGGCCCTGGACGGTGAATTCGCCGGCACCGGATTCAAACTGGCGCCACGGGGTCCACGATTTGAAATCGGTGGTCTTTTCGATGAGCCATGAGCCCCCGATTTCGGTTATGCCTTTGATGACAAAGTTGCCGTCCGGCTGCATGGTGGCCGAGCTGATCGAGTTGGGCAGGGGATCGACCAGCGTGGCCGAAGCCTTGAGCGGGATGATGTCACCGTCGTAACTGACAAAGCCTGAAACATCGACTGCCGGTGTGGCTGATTCCGCAACGGGGAAGATGTCGACCAGTAGTTTGCGCTGCTGTGCGGAGGGGAATATCCATCGGGCTTCCCTGGCATCCGGGTCGGAGGCATCCCAGCTCCATCCTTCGCTGAGTTCGAGTTCCACGCCGCAGGCAAAGGCCTGCCTTGCCGGGATGTCGAGAATCAGCTGGATGACAAACTGGTCCTGATCGGTCTGGCCGACAAAGTGCACTGATGGAACTCCCGCGGTCCCGTCGTTCTGCACGGAGGTGCGGTCCCCGAAGAAATTGTTTTTGGGTATCCATGCCATGGGGCGCCGCAGGGATGGATTGAAGAGGTAGGCGCCGCCCTGATTGCGGATCGCAACAGTGCGAACCGCTTCGGACAGGGTGATGACCGAGTTGTCGATCCATGGCTCTCCGGTGAGAAAGGTTCCGATGTAGTCCTGCATTTCCTGAAGTGAGATCCGGTAGTCCATGGGCTGGACATCGGCGGGCATGGGTGGGAATCCGCCGATGACAGATTTCCCTGAAATGTCGAGTTCCAGATCGCCGTGATAGGCTTTGCCGGCGAAGGCAACCGGCTGGTCTGTCGCCTCTGTGCGCCGCAGAGTGTAGTGAACAATCAGTTCATCGCTCACCGGGAGCTTCCAGGTGATGAGCCGGTTTTCCGGGTCCCAGATGCCGCCGTCGGCGATTTCCACGACTTCAACATCGGGAGCAATCACCTCATCGAGGCGTATGGGAAGGCCCATGAGATTGCGGAGGGCGAGAATGACTGGAAAGGCTTCGGTGGCAGGGATGTTCTGCGGGAGGATGCGCTGCACTGCCGGGCCCTGAACCTCAGGGAGTTCCAGTGGCTTGATCATCCGCGTCCCGAATGGCTCCGATGTCGTGGATCCAATGTTGTTGGAGATCTTAACCTGGATGCGGCCGACCGATTCTTCAGGCAGGGCATCGAGGATGATCCACGGCTGCTGAGTTGTGAGGAGCGAGGCCCCCTCCCACATCCACTGGTAGCTCATCGGACTGTCCCCTATGGCTTCCACCCAGAAGACTGCCGACCGTCCGGCCGGTGTTGAAACCGGCGATGGCTGGAACACAATCTGCGGGGCGTTTCCGATTTTCACCGAGACGGTGCGGCTTGATACCTCGCCCGCACGGTTTGAAGCGGTGAGGTGATAACCGCCTTCGTGAACCCGCGTTGCCGCGGGGATGGAGAGGGCGACCTCATTCGCGCCCGCAACCGGCGTGCCGTCCTTGAACCACTGGAAGGCCATGGGGGCACTGCCGCCAACACGGGCATTCAGCTGAAGGGACGATCCACCGGCGAGGATCACGTCCTGCGGCTCTGCCAGCATGACCGGAGGATCCACCACATCCAGAGTAAAGACCGGACTGGAGATTTCACCCGCCCCGTTGGTTGCGGTGACCCGGTAGCCGCCTGATTGATCGGCCGTGGCTCTGGTGATGGCGAGGTTCGGGCCCTCGCCGGGATATTTCACACCATTGAAATACCATGAATATCGAATCGGGCCGGAGCCGGCGGCCCGGGCTGAAAATGTCGTGGAGGTCCCTGAGGCGATGGTCTGTGATTCGGGAACACTGGCCCACTCAAGCGGTTCGAGGCGGCTATCGAGTTCGAGTTCACCCTGCCGGACCTTGCCGGCAAATCCAACCGGCTGATTGCCCGGAGTTTTTCTTTGCGCGGTGTAATGGACGACCAGCTCGTCACTGACCGGCAGATTCCATGTGATCATCCGGCTCTCGGGATCCCAGTTTCCGCCGTCGGCGACGCCATGGACCTCAAGTTCCGGAGCAATGCTTTCTGAAATGCTCACCGGTCCGCCCTTGAGGTTCCTGAGTGCCAGCACAACCGGGAAGGGACCGCTTTGGGACACACCCGACGGGAAGACCCGCTGCAGTGCCGGGGCCTCAGTTTCCGGAAGATCCAGTGGCTGAATCATTCGGGTTGAAAATGGTTCGGAAGTCGTGGATCCGTATTCGTTGGAGACCACCACTCTGACGAGACCGTCCGCTTGTTCCGGGACAGAGTTGAGGATGATCCATGGGTCCCCGGTCGTGAGCAGCGTCGTTGCTTCGGACATCCACCGGTATTCCAACGGACCGTCCCCTTCGGCTTCCAGCCAGAAAAGTGAAGCACGCCCGGCCGGAGTTGAGACTGGCGCCGGCTGGAAGGCGATCTCGGGGGCCTTACCGATTTCCACCGTGATGACGCGGGTGGAGTCCTCGCCAACCGCGTTGTAAACAGTGAGGTGATAGAATCCTTCATGTTCCTCTCCGGCCTGAGGAATGGACAGGGTTGGGGACTTCGCCCCGGCAAGGGGTTGCCCGTCCCTGAACCACTGGTAGGCCAGCGGTTCACTGCCTTTGGCTCCGGCAGTCAGCTGCAGAGGCGAGCCCTGCGCCAGGATCACATCTTCCGGCTGGATGGTGATGGCCGGACGTTCCAGCACCTCCAGAGAAAAGACCGGACTGGTGATTTCTCCCACGGCGTTGGAGGCGGTGACCCTGAAGCTCCCGGACTGATCGGGGGTTGCTTCGCCTATGCTCAGCGTCGGGCCACTGACCGGGTAACGGACACCATTGAAAAACCAGGTGTATTGAATCGGATCAGTGCCTTTGGCCAATGCGCTGAATGTCACGGACTCTCCACTGCGGATGGACCTTGATTCCGGCAGCCGGGCCCATGAGAGAGGCTCAAGCACGGTGACTGCGCCCACGGTGGCACGTGCTTCCCCGGCGCTGTTCGAGAGCACGGCAGTGTAGACTCCGGCGAACTCGGCAGAAATATCCCCCAGTGTGATGGATGGGCCGCCTCCGGGAATCAGCATTTTTCCATTGAGGAGCCAGTCGACCTTGACCGGCGATGTTCCGGTGAAGCTTACCTCGAGGGCTGCGGAGGTTCCCTTGACAACGGTCTGGTCACCACTGACGCCGGTGACAGCCGGAGGGTCAATTCGCTTGTCGATATTAATGACGAACGGACTGGTGGAAATGGCACCCGCCTCATTCTCGACTCTGGCAAAATACGTTCCTGAGAGGTCCATGGTTGAGGATCCGAACTGCAGGGATGCTCCGGTCGCTCCCGGAACCGCTGAACCGTCCTTGAACCATGTGATGGTGTAAGGTTCGCTGGCCTGAAATTCGATGCGCAGATCGAGTGGTGACCCCTCGACCAGACTCAGACTCGATGGCTCGGAAAGCAGCACGGGCGATGAGCCTCGATAAAGGACAATTTCCTCCAGCCTGTCCAGGACCGCAGGGAGCTCCGGTGGAGTGCCGCTGCCGCCTGTTGTGATTTCCATCACTTTGGACTCGCCCCGCAATGCAAGCCGGGAAGTCGCCTCTTCATGGGACTGCGCAAGGGTCTGGTCCCAGATCCGCACCTGGACAAAGATCCGCGCTCCCGGTGTGACCCCCGGGATCAGCTTGATCTCCGGTTCCCACAGCCCCGCATTGGTTCCTGCCATGAACGGCCTCGACCACCCCACCGGCTGTAGATCAAATGGATCAAACCCGGCATAGAGCCTCGCACGGAAATCCGGACCACTCACCGGCGTCGTCCCGTCGGGAAGGAAAACGCGGAATTCCCTGATCTCCTCAAGGGACGGGACATAAATACGGTTGGAGAAATGCACACTGCCATACTGCGGCGGGGTCTCCGCTCTTGAAAGCCGCACCGGCTCAAGGCCCATCAGCCGCGGCACCGGCCATTCCGGAAAAAATCCGCCACCGGCCAGCACCGAAATAATATTGCTCTCGCCCACCGCACCGCGGGTCCTCTTGGCATTCTCGTAGCTCGGGCCCCAGGCACGGTCCCAGACGCAGATTTTTATGTAGGCCGTCTGTCCAGGATGCACCAGCGGTGTCTGCACCTCCGCCTCGCCGCCAATCAGATACCCGGCTCCGGTTCCTGTGCCGAAATGTCTCAGTCCGGAGACCGGATTCAACAGCTCCGGTGAGGCACCTGCATACAGTTGAGCGACGAAATTTTCGCCCTCAAGAAAATTTCCACCTTCGTCAAAAAACGGTACATCCAGCCCGAACTCGCGGTTCGAAAAGAGGATCTTACCGGGTTCGACGAGGTTGCCGGTGACCTCATGCACATGGATGGGCCCCCCGGGATTCAGCAGTCCCTGCGGGTCGGTGGAGGTCTGCACCTGAAAAACGGGGGAAAAACCAATCCGCCCTCCCTGTTCCAGAACAGCCGCAAAACTGAAATTATCCTCCTGGTGCCAGGTACGGATCTGTGCGTGGATGGTGGATCCGGCGGGTATGCCGGAAAGAGTGCGGTAATTCGGGCTGGGCGTTGCGAGGCGTCCGTTGGCTCCCACCAGCACCACACCTCCGACAGGCTCCATCTGGTGCGGATCCGGCTCGGTTCCCACGTAAAGCTGCGCCAGGAAGCCGCTCCCGTTGACGACACTGCCATCCCCGGCATGCCTCAGAAGCGCCTCCGTTTCAAAGTTGATCCGGCCCTGGGCCGACGCACCGGGCACCGCCGCCAGGACCAGCGTGGCCAGCAGGGATGTCAATTTCAGCCATTTCATCATGATGATTGCACCGTAACTCATTATCCAAGCGGCATTTCGCCCGTCCTTTTGACCCCATTTGAATGACTTTCTTCGGCGTTGCCCGAAATCGGTTCCCCATCCCTGCCGCCCGCAGCGGAATTTCCTGCGCCACAGGCACTCAGGATTCAGCGTGCGCCATTATGGCGCGCTGGAGTTTTATGGTGCCAGGTACTGCCGGGACCGGCACCATTCGGAAATCCGGGGGCGCCTCCCGGCCACTGGCCGTCCCGCTGTGTCCACGGTACTTGGCACCGATTGTACGGTACCTGGCACCATGTGGATCTTTTGATTATCCTGTTGGGAGCCAGCGGTTTGTGGGATAAATCTGCGTGGTATTGCTGTCGTGATGGATCCACTGTTCGGGGGAGGTTCCCTGAGCTGCTTTTGTTCCCGGCGGATTATCCGATGGTACCAGGAATTAAACGGGACTGGCTCAGTGACGGCCGGTATTTTTTGTGATTTGGAAATATGAAGAAGTGGACTGACTACTTTGACTCGCTGGACGGCTTTGCTTTCCGCCAATGGTTTGAGGAGAGCGAGCGTGTTTGGGAACCATTGAGCCGGATCCGGGAGGGTCTGGACCGGCTTGCCGAGCAGTCCCCTCCCAAAGCTCCGGATTTCCCTGAAGGCGTGACGGCGACAGGCCCTGTGTGGGTCGGGGAGGGCACGACCTTTGAACCCGGGGTTTACATCCGCGGCCCTGTGTGGATCGGAGCCAACTGCCGGATCCGCCACAACGCGTATCTTCGCGAGTATTCGGTAATCGGCGACGGGTCAGTCGTGGGAAATGCCACCGAGGTTAAGAACAGCATCCTCATAGCCGAATGCGAGGTGCCGCATTTCAATTATGTGGGCGATTCGATCCTGGGCAGAAAAGGGCATCTTGGTGCCGGCGTGATCCTCTCCAATTTCAAGCAGACGGGCGGGACTGTCACCGTGATCATCGATGGGGAGAAAATTGATACAGGTCTTCGGAAATTCGGGGCGGTCCTCGGCGACAACGCGACGGTCGGGTGTAATGCCGTTCTCAATCCGGGCTCGCTGATTGGCCCTGGGAGTGTGGTTTACCCGAATTGCAACTGGCGGGGTACGCTGCCTGCGCGCCGGATTGCCAAGGTCCGTCAAAGCATGGATGTCGTTCCCATGGTTTGAGGATGAGGAGTAGTCGGGCGGATCCGGGTTACTGAGGTTTGCCGGTCCTTATTCAGTCCTCTTCCACCTCTCCTTCCTGGCTTCCCTCACGGGTTTCGGGTTTGAGGAATGACAGGGAAGGAATAACCCATGTGAGGATGGCGGAGGCGATGATGCAGGTGATCCCTCCCATCATCAAGGTCCGTTCGAGGGAAATCCGGCTGGCCAGATCGCCGATCAGGAGGTTGCCGAACGGGCTGAGACCGATGAAGCAGAAGGAGTATATTCCCATGACCTGCCCCCGCATTTCCCCCGGGACGTTGAGTTGTGTGAGAGTGTTGGCGGTGGAAAAGGTCGAAATCATCGCCATACCATTAAAAACCAGGATCGCATGGGCCATGAAAAGTGATCTGGTCTGGGACAGGAGCACCACACTCAGCCCGAAAAGAGTCGCCCCGATTGGAAAAATCCACTTTTTCCATTCCGGAGTTTTGAGGGTTGTGAGGAAAATGGCGGCTGTGAAGGCCCCGATGCCGTTGGCCATCATGAGGCTTCCATAGCCCTTCGGCCCAAGATCAAACCACTCCCTGGCCATCGAGGGAATCTGAGCCACAAAGGGCGCTGTGAACAGTGAGGCGGTGGCCACCATGGCAATCACTCTCCAGACAAGGCGGTTGCCGGAGATATGCCTCAGGGCATCGGCAAAGGTGGTGCGGGCCTGCCCCGGGGGCCTCGAGGGCTTTTTCAACCCCTTCATGGTGGCATAGGCGTAAATGGTCGCACCGAAGCTCAGCGTGTTGATCAGAAAGCACCACACCGGACCGAACAGGGCGATAATCAGACCGGCAATGCCGGGGCCGATAATCCTCGCGCCATTGAAGACGGACGAGTTGATGAACAGGGCATTCATCAGGTCCCGTTTCCCGACCATTTCGACGATGAAGCTCTGCCGGGCGGGGATGTCGAATGCGTGGCAGACGCCGATGCCGAGCGCCGCCGTCCACAGATGCCAGACCTGAAGCTCACCGGAAAAGGCCATGATGGTGAGCCATCCGGCAAAGCCCATCGAGAAGGCCTGGGTAAGTATGAGAATCCGTCGCTTGTCGGTGCGGTCCGCCAGCATCCCCGCCGCAAGGGTGATGAAAGTGACCGGAATGGTATGCAGAAACCGGGTGATTCCCAGAGCACGGGACGATTCAGTCAGCTCGTAGACCATCCACCCCTCGGCGATCAGCTGCATCCAGGTGCCGTTCAGGGAAACAATCTGCGCCAGAAAAAAAAGTCTGAAGCTCGGGTGTCGGAAGGCCGGGTACCAGCGCCGCGACACTTCCTCCGCCGTGGACTTCGCCTTCTCCTGAACCTTTTCGTCTGACACAGACCACTATTTGGGCCCCCGCTTCCACCCAGATCAATGAATTTACCTGTAAAATTTTTTTGTAACCACAGACATACAGGCGTGCTCTTTGTAGATGACTCTGGTCAAATTTTACAAATCTATCCCCAACAGGGATGAGTCCGGGGCGCAAATTGGAGTCAGGATCCGGCGTCACCCGGCGTTCAAAGCACAGGCCCATGCGTCTGAAATCAGATAAAAATCCAAATCACTTTCGTTTGAAAAGCTTGAGCGCGCAGAGATCGCACGAAAATTCATCCGTCGCGGCAGTCAGCAGCCGGCGACGGTCCGGACAGGTTAATGGGGCCCTTTTTCCGGTGGTGGCCGGCGTTTGTCTTCTTGTTCTGGCCGGTTGTCAGGCCTCGTGGCATCGAAAGAAGGCCGATAAGGACGCCTACCGAATCATCAGCCAGGTTGAGGAGGAGATTTTCGGTTACACCAACCGGTTCACCATCAATACACGCTTTTCCGACCGTGACCCCGACGAAATCCAGAGCCTTGAACTGATCGAGGAAAGCCTCAACGGCGAGCGCCTGGAAGTCACCATTGAGGACTGTCTCAAGATTGCCGTCGAAAACAACCGGAATTTCCAGACCCAGAAGGAACAGCTGTTTTTGACAGCTCTGAGTCTCACCGAACAGCAGCGGCAGTTTCAGGACAACTGGTTCGCGCGGCTTTTCGGCCGGAATTCACGCAGTTCGCTGGGCGAGCGCTCCGGTGCGGCTGGCGGTGATGTCGGCTTCAATAAACTTTTCACCACAGGCGGGTCTCTTGGACTGACCATTGCCAATGACCTTCTGCGCTTCTACACCGGTGACCCTCGCCGTTCCGCCTTAAGCACCATTTCCTTCAATCTGGCCCAGCCGCTTTTACGCGGTGCCGGTCGTCGAATCGTTGCGGAAAACCTGACTCAGGCAGAGCGCAATGTCATTTACGGAGTCCGGGATTACACCCAGTTCCAGAAGGAGTTTGCCGTCGACATAGTCGGACAGTATATCCGCCTGCTTCAGGACAAGGACATCATCCGGAACACCTACACCAACTACCTGCAGCGGGTTGAGACCACCAAACGCCTTCTGGCCCGACAGGAACTGGGGACCGAAACGGTGGTCAACGTCGGTCAGGCGCAGACAGCCGAACTCGATGCCCGCAACAGTTACGTCAACCTTATCGCCAATTACGAAACAGGCCTTGACGCTTTCAAGATCCAGCTTGGAATACCCGTCTCCAGCCGCCTCATCCTCGATGACGCCCCTCTCGAGGAACTCAAACAGGCCGGGCTCCTCAGGTTCGCCATGAGTTCGGAGGATGCGTTCAAAATCGCGCTCGAGAATAACCTGCCACTCATCAATGAAATTGACCGCTTCGAGGACTCCAAACGGAAAATCTGGGTCGCGGCCAACCAGCTCAAGGCCGACCTGAACATCTTCGCCGACGGGTCGCTGCAGTCCGAGGGACCCACCGATTACACGGATTTTGACCTCGACGAGGTCCGCTGGAATTACGGCATTGAGCTGAATCTCCCCATCGACCGGCTCAGGGAACGCAACGCCTACCGGTCCACGGTCATCAATTTCGAGGTCGCACTGCGGCGGCTTTCCCTGCAGCTCGACACCAAACGGCAGCAGGTCGAGATCGGTCTGCGGACCCTCCAGCAGCGGCGGCGCAACTTCGAAATTGAACTCGCCGGACTTGAAATCGCCAATAACCGTGTGGACAGTGCCATATTGTTCTTTGAAGCGGGCCGATCCGAGGAACGGGATGTCCGGGAAGCACTCAACTCCCAGGTCTCCTCACAGAACAGCCTCACCAGAGCCCTCGTGGACTATCTCCTTGCCCGGCTCCAGCTCATGCTTGAACTGGGAACCCTCGACACGGACGTTCACAATTTCTGGATGGCGCGCGAAGCTCTGCTCCTCCCGGATGAATATATCGGCGATGAACAGTCCGATGATGCCGATGTCGAAATCGTCGATCCCTCAGCTGCCTTTTCCTTCGAAGACTAACAATTAAACTGAAGCCTGAATCCCTATGAATATTTCAACCAGACCCCAGAACGAACTGGCTGCCATGAACAAGCGGATGATGTTCATCCTGGCAGGGGTGGCCGTCGCCATCCTCCTGCTTGCGGTCGTCTTCTCCGGCGGGCCCGGAGACGTCCAGGAAACCGAATTCCACACGGTGAAGCGAAGTGACTTCATGGTCACCGTGGTCGAAGGCGGTGAACTGAGTGCCGTGAATGAAACCGTGCTGCGCTCCGAAGTCGATGGAACCGCCCGGATCATCTACATCGTCGACGAAGGGTCGAACGTCAAAAAAGGCGACCTCCTCGTCGAACTCGATGCCTCCGACCTCATCGACCGCATCAACCAGCAGGAAATCGACTTTGAGAAAAGTGTCGCCGCCTACAAGCAGGCCGAAGCCAACCTCGAGATCGCCAAAAGCACACTGGAAAGCAATATCCGCAACGCCTCCAACGCACTGCTTTTCGCCAGGATCGACCTCGAAAAATATATCGACGGGGACTATCAGCAGACGCTCCTGACCACTTCCAACAACATCGTGTCCTTCGAACAGAACATGAAGGTTGCCAAGGACCAGATGGACAATTCCAGAAAGCTTTTCGAAAAGGGCTTCGAGACCCAGACCAACCTGGAGCGGGACCAGCTTTCCTACACCAACGTGCTCTTCAACCTGAGGAAGGAAAAGGAATCACTCCGGCTTTTTCAGTCCTATGAGCACCCGAAGTCACTGGCGACTTTCCAGTCCGGTGTCGCGGATGCAGAGGACGAGCTGGAGCGGGTCAAGCTGGAGGGCGCCGGCAACATGGCCAAGGCGGAGGCGGATCTTGCAGCTCAGCTCAACAGCCTCAACCTCACCAGTAATGTTCTCGAAAGACTCAAGATTCAGCTCAACAATTCCAAGATTTATGCTCCTCAGGATGGTCTGGTCGTCTACGCTGTATCCAACAACCGATGGAGTAGTGAGTCCCTTATTGAGGAAGGTGCCACTATCCGTAACCGCCAGGAGATCATCAAGCTTCCCGATGTCTCGAAGATGAAAGTGGATCTCAAGATCCACGAATCGAATATCGGTCAGGTTCGCAAGGGGCAAGTGGCTTATATCATCCTCGACCCGACACCCGACAAGCGCCACAAAGGCTACGTTTCCAAGGTCGGGGTGGTGCCGGAAGCTGCCAGCCGATGGGGTGGGTCCGACATGAAGATGTATGCCACGGAAGTCATCATCGACGACGTGCTGGAGGGCATCAAACCAGGTGTCAGCGCCCAGGTCGAGATTATCACCACCAACCTCACCGATGTCGTCACCGTACCCACTCAATGCGTGACTACAGTGGGAGAGAAAACAGTCGTTTATCGTGAGACCTCCGGGGGAAAGGTCGAACCGGTCCCGGTGAAACTTGGAGTGTATGACGACAAATACATCCAGGTGGTCGAGGGTCTGAATGCCGGTGACCGAATCATGGTCAGCCCGCCTCTCAACTACGAATCGGAGGACCTCGACCGTGCCGTCATCCGCGACGGGGAAGAACTCGATACCGAACCGAAAGAAGTCAAGGAAACCGCGCCGGCCGGTGGAAACCGAGCACAGCAGCAACAGCAGCAGGGTGGCGGAGACCAGAACGCCATGCGCGAGCAGATGCTCAAACGCTTTGATACCGACGGAGACGGAAAACTCAGTGAGTCCGAGCGCGAAGCCATGCGGTCGCAGTTCGGCGGCGGCGGCGGTGGTCGAAATGGCGGTAGCGGCGGTGCCGGCGCTGGAGGCGGCGGCCGGTAATCAGTTTTCATACCGTCGGCCACCGGATTGTCCATCTCACCATGCCCGAGCAGAGCGACTCCCGCTCAGTATCAGACAAATCCCGGACTTCCCGAGGCTGGCATTCACCGACCATCAGAAATAGCAGTAGCAGTTAACCTGTTGATTATTCATCATCCATGACAGTGACCTCCAAACGCCCCATCATCGACATACGCGGTATTTGCAAGACTTACATCCTTGGCGAGGAGAATATCGTTCATGCACTCCGCGGCGTTGACCTCGCCATCGAAGAGGGGTCCTATGTGGCGATCATGGGGCCATCCGGATCCGGAAAGTCCACCATGCTCAATATCCTTGGCTGTCTGGACCGTCCCACGGAAGGCCAGTATTTTCTCGGCGGTGACGATGTGGCGCGGATGGAGGACGACATCCTCTCCAACGTCAGGGGCAAGCGCATCGGATTTATTTTCCAGTCATACAACCTCATTCCCCAGCTTACTGTGATCGAAAATATCCAAGTGCCCCTCATCTACCAGGGATGTGACCTCAAGGAATATACCGACAGGGCTGTTGATCTGGCAAATATGGTCGGACTCGGCGAGCGGCTCGACCACCGCCCGAACCAGCTTTCGGGTGGACAGCAGCAGCGGGTGGCCATTGCCCGGTCCCTCATCAATGACCCCCTGATGATTCTTGCTGATGAACCGACAGGAAACCTCGATTCCAAAACCGGCCTTGAGGTCCTCGACCTCATCGACAAGCTCAATGCCGACGGCAAGACCATCGTCCTTGTCACCCACGACCCCAAGGTCGGTGACCGCGCCCAGCGCGTTATCCACATGAAGGATGGACGTATAGACCGGGATATCCGGAATCGCTGAGCCCCCCGATCCACACTCTGCGTCCCATTCCATGAATCAGTATCAGATCCTTTCCACCATCAAACTGGGCATCAAAAGTCTGATGCTTCACAAGCTCCGGTCGATCCTGACCATGCTGGGGATCATTTTCGGTGTGTGCTCGGTGATTGCCATGCTGGCCATCGGCGAAGGTGCCGCTTTTGAAGCTCAGGAAGGCATCAAGAGCCTTGGCAGTAACAACATCATCATCCGCTCAGTCAAGCCACCTGAGGACAACAACAACCAGAACACCAGCGGCCGGAGTTTCGCCGTTCGCTACGGACTGACCTTCGCCGACAGCTCCCGTATCCTCGACACCATCCCCGGCGTCAAGCGTGTGCTGCCCGAACGGATTATCCGCGAGAATGCCCGTTTCGGCCGAACCATCGTCCCGGTGCAGGTGGTCGGCACCTATCCGTTTTATCCTGAGATTGCCCGGGCGGAAGTGGTTGCCGGACGGTTTCTGACCGTGCCGGATGACCGCTTCAAGCAGAATGTATGCGTTGTGACAACCGGTCTGGCCAATCAGCTTTTTCCCTACCAGGATCCCCTCAAGCACGCCATCAAGGTTGGTGAAAACTACTACCGCGTGGTCGGTGTCATCCGCGAACGCAACACCGCCGAACAGCGCCCGCAGTCCGGAAAGATGGAAGGCGAGCCCATCGACAACAACGTCTACATTCCGCTTTCAACCGCCACTTCGCGCTTCGGGGAAACCATCGTCCGCCGGACTTCCGGGAGCTTCGAGGCCGAAACAGTGGAACTCCACCGCATCACGGTTCAGATGGAGGATGATGAAGCCGTCCTCACCGCCAATAACCAGATCCGCCGCATGCTCTCCGCCCGCCATGAAAAAATTGATTACGAGGTGATTGTCCCTCTTGAACTCCTGCTGCAGGCCAAGAAAACCCAGGCAATCTTCAACGCCGTGCTCGGTTCGATCGCCGCCATATCCCTGATCGTGGGCGGTATCGGAATCATGAACATCATGCTGGCAACCGTGACCGAAAGGACAAGGGAGATCGGAGTCCGGCGTGCCCTCGGTGCGAAAAAGAAGGACATCACTGTGCAGTTTCTCGTTGAAACAGTGGTTCTGGCCATTGGTGGCGGGCTTATCGGGGTCCTGGTCGGTATCACTATCCCGTTCTTTGTCACCTATTTTGCCGATATGAAAACCATCGTGACGGTTTGGTCAGTCCTTGTGGCTTTCGGAATTTCCGCCATTGTCGGGATTCTCTTTGGAATTTACCCGGCCAATGCGGCTGCCGACCTCGATCCGATTGATGCGCTACGCCACGAATAGGCAATGCCGTCGGGTGCGAATCTGCGTCGGATACTGCCTGTTCCGGACAGTCGGCCATTTGTGCTTTCGTTCACCGGTGCAGAGATACCGGGCCTGTTGAAAGCGGGAGTTGATTGACGGACCTTCCATTGGCAGACTTCGAGTTCAATGATTGACCGGCTGCAGAACTTCACGGAGTCCGTGGAGACCTACATCCTCGAGGTGATCTTCAATCGCCGCCAGGGAAACCGTGCGGATATCCTCCGCGGGGTGCTCCATGGCCTTTCCCGGGGATTTGAATCAGCCATCAAAATCCGCCGTTCCCTCTACGACCTCAGGATTCTCAGAGACAGGACCCTCGGGGTCCAGGTGATAGCCATTGGCAACCTTACGGTGGGAGGCACGGGAAAGACTCCCGTTGTGGAAAAGTTCGCCCGTGCTCTGAAGAGTCAGGGCCGCAAGGTGGCCATTCTGTCGCGCGGCTACCGTTCCAAGCCGGCGCCTTTCTGGATCCGCATGCGCCGGAAGGTTCTGTTCCAGGAGGATGTCACGCCGCCAAGGATTGTTTCGGACGGGACTTCGCTGCTGCTTGATTCCGAGAGTGCCGGGGATGAGCCATTCATGCTGGCCACCAACCTGAAGGACGTCGTGGTGCTTGTGGACAAGGACCGGGTCAAAGCCGGCCGCTTCGCCATCGAGCGCTTCGGCTGCGATACACTTCTCCTCGATGACGGCTTTCAATACTGGAAACTCCAGGGCCGCCGCACCGATATTGTCCTCATTGATTCCCAGCAGCCATGGGGCAACAACTTCCTCCTGCCCAGGGGTATTCTCCGCGAGCCCCCGCGACACCTCCGCCGGGCGCACACCGTGTTCCTCACCAAGAGCAATGGCGAAAATGAGAATCTGCGCACCGAGATTAACCGGCTGAATCCCACCGCCCGGATCATCGAGTGCGTCCATCATCCCCTCTACTTCGAGGACTGCTTTTCCGGGGAACGCCATGACCTCGATTACATCCGGGACAAAAAAATCGCCGCATTCAGTGGCATCGCCCAGCCCGAAAGCTTTGAAAACAGCCTGATCAAACTGGGGGGAATCCTGGTCTACACCAAGCGCTATGCGGATCACCACCGGTTTTCCCAGCAGGAGATTCTCAATGTCATCAACCGCTCGAAGATCCGTCAGGCTGAAGTGATTCTCACCACCCAGAAGGATGCCGTCCGCATCGCCCGCCTCGATCGCCGAGACCTCCCGATCCTCTTCATGCGCGTCGAGATAAAAATCATCTCCGGGGCGCGGAACTTCGAGGATTGTGTCCGCAAGATCTGCTTCATCGAATCACCGGTTTCGGCTTCCTCCGATCAGGCGACTCTTCCATCCGCCGGCTGATGAGCCGGCTGGCTGCGTCCGGAAACATTGGTCTTCGCCTCTCCGGCAGGGCATAATCCATTCCCATGACTCCAAATGAAAAACTGAAGGAAATGGGAATTGTGCTCCCCGAACCACCGGCCGGTGTGGGGGCTTACGTGCCGTGGATACAGACGGGAAATCTGGTGATCACCTCCGGGCAGCTGCCATGGAAGGACGGGGTCATGGCGTTTGGCGGAAAGTGCGGAAGCGACTTCGGAATCCCGGATGGCTATCAGGCGGCGAAGCTGTGCGCCATCAATGCCCTGGCACAGATCAGCCAGGCGGTTGACGGTGACCTCTCCTGCGTCAAACAAATTGTCCGCGTTGAGGGATTTGTCCATACCGCTCCCGGTTTCAGGGGCCACCCCGATGTTCTGAATGGTGCTTCAGAGTTCTTCAACCATGTTTTCGGCGATGCCGGTATCCACGCGCGCGTCGCCCTCGGCATTGATGAAATGCCCCTCAATGCCGCGGTGCAGATCGTCGTCTGGGTCGAGGTCGCCTAGAAATGTGCCGGTGCGATACCAATCCGGAAACGGAGATTTGCGTGTCCGGGGCTCAGTCGAGGCGGATGATTTCCGGCTGGCGCCCGACGGTGTCATAGACGGCGAAACTGACCGTGCCTGAGAGGGCTCCGAGGACCTCGCCGGGATTGAGTACCCATCCGTCATTCGAGGCCTTGCGGGTGAGTTCAGCGGTGTGGTTGTGGCCAAAGCACACGAGGTCATAGCCTGGAGCTTTTGCTATTGCCCGGCCGATATTGTCGAAGTGGTTGACCGAGATCAGGCATCCGTCACGTTCCAGTTCGACATACTCGCCATAAAACTGCAGGTGCTGAAAAGAGCGTGAGACTTCCCGGATGCGGTAGCGGTCTCCGTCATTGTTGCCGAAGACTATGTGGACCGGGACAGCCGTGGCTTCGCCGATCTTCCGGGCGACAAAAGGGGAACACAGATCCCCGCAGCAGATCAGTTCATCACAGTCCTGAAGGCGGGCCAGCACGGCGGACAGATTGGACAGGCTGTCATGAATATCCGAGAAGATGCCGATTTTCATAGTCCGATCCTATCGATCCCCGCCTTCATGGAAAACAAAATGATGAATCCATCGCGTCACGGGTCAGTGAAGGGAGTCCGTGTCTTTGAGGATCCCCGCGATGGTGGCCTGTCCGCCGTCACCGGCCCATTCGGCGGCTGTGGTGTTGTTGATTCTGTCGCGCAGCAGCGGATCCGCCCCGTGACTGAGGAGGAACCGCACCACCGATTCGTGGCCGTTGCGGGCTGCCCAGTGCAGGGCAGGAGCACCCATGAAGCCGCGGGCATTCGGATCGGTTCCGGATTCAATGAGCCTCCGCACAGTGGGAAGGTGGCCATGTCGGGCCGCCAGATTGAGACCGTTAGCGAGACTTTTCTCATCACTTCCCTCGGCAAGGAACCGGTCGAGCTGTTCCATGGCTCCGGCACCGGCCGCTGTCGGCAGATCAGGGGCCATGGCCTCGAAATCCAGCAGAATCCCGACCGCGACATCGTTGCCATACTGCACAGCCATCCTCAGTGGAACCCCGTCATCCCTTGATCCGTCCGGATTGGCTCCTTTCTCAAGCAGCAGCCGGGTCAGAGGCGCCATCAGCCCGGCTTCCACAACATGGGTGCTGGTGATCAGCAGACACAGCGGAGTCGATGCTGAACCTCCTCCGTAGATGGCTGATTCAGCATCCGGGTCAGCTCCGGCTTCCAGAATGGCCCGGGCTATTTCAACAGCCTGGGGAGGGACCATCTGCCTGTGAATCTCCGTCCCATTCGCGGATAGGTAATGCAGCAGCGACGCACGATGACCAAACATGGACCTCCGGGATGACAGCTCCGGATTCAATCGGAGCCATTTCTCCAGCTGCTCCGCATCTCCGGAAACCACGGCATCCACAGCTGCCTCAAAATCCTCATGGGGCCGGTCTGATAAAAATTCTTCCGCTGCTTTCCGTGATGCGAAGCCGAAGTAGCGTGCCACCGCTTCCGGATAGAGCACCTCCATCCGGGAGGCTTGCACCGCCTCAGGGAGATGGTTTGAAAGTATGACTTTCGTCCATTCTGATTCTGAAGTCAGTCGGATTCCTGCAATCAGCTCACGCTCCCACATGACGAGGATATCTCCGAGAGTCGGGCTGTCCGGAAGCGTCCGTGAGCCCCGATGCCATGCTTCCCGCACCACCGCGACCTGTCGGGCACCGCTGCTCACGCCTTCCGTTACGGCCTGCATTCCCGGTGCAATCAGGGCATCCACTTCCGCGACCCCGGTCGGAAAGGACATGATCCCTTCGACGATGGATCCGGCATCCAGCAGAATCCGGATGACTTTGATAAAATCCCCGTCTCTGAACGGGCTGTGAACGGTTGCATAAATTGCGCAGCTCAGAACTGTGCCGCCATAGTCATTGGTCTTTTCCAGGTCGGCACCGGCCTCAATCAGAATCCGCAGCATTGCTGGAATTCCGCGCCATGCTGCCCAATGCGCCGCTGTCATGCCTTCCGATCCGGCCCTGTTGACAGGAAACCCGGCCTCAACAAGGCTCCGGACTGCTTCGGTATTCCCGGTCATGGCTGCCATGGCAACCGCGGAGGCATCGTGGGGATTCAGATTACTGAGGATCCCCGGACTGGCTTTGATAAGTGCTGAGGCTTTTTCCACATTCCCGGCCATGCATGCCCCCAGAACATGGTCCACTTCAGGAAGGGGGTGAGCTTTTGAGGATGGAGAAAAACTCTCCATTTCATCCACAAGGTCCTGTCGCCCCATGCGCACGGCAAGGCGGTATGGGGACAGTCCGTGATTGTCGGCTCGGGTGCAGTCCGCTCCGTGCTCGAGGAGCAGTCGGATAATCCGGGCACTGCGGCCATTGCGGACAGCATGATGGAGTCGGGTCTCTCCGTTTCCAAAGCCTTTCGGACTGAAATCCGGATCCGCACCATGGCGAAGGAACAGCTCCACCGACCCGGGATTCTCAAAGTCAAGACACCGGCCCAGACAGTAGCTGACCTTGTCCGGATGCGGTTTGCTTTCAAGAATGAGCCGGAGGCATTCTGAGTCCCTGAACTCCGCCGCGTGGTAAAGGGATTCCGGACCGAGGCCCGGTGCCTGGTCATTCGGATCGGCACCTGCCTTGAGGAGCAGGGCGGTGAGTTCCGGGTTATTGGCGATACCGGCTGCGCCATACAGGCATGTCTGCCTGGCATTGGGATCATCGTTGACGGCATACCAGTCATCGGGATTGGCGCCATGGTCGAGAAGGCACCGTGCAGTCCCGAGAAATCCGGATATATCTTCATGGCGTGTGGCCGACCTGAGGAATCGGGAAAAGCACAGCCACAGGATGGGAGTTATTCCGGTATTTCCCTGCGGGCGGGTAGCCAGTTCAGGTTTCAGTCGCAATTGATCCCGAACTGATGCCTCCTCGCCGAGGACGACCGCGGCGGCAAAATTCAGCCGGCCGATGTCGGGCATGAGTCGACGGATGGCCCTTGCGGTCTCGAATGGACGAGGCGGCCGTAACCGGTGGTCCTCGATTGCCGCCTCAAGAAACCGTTCAAGCCTCTCCTGCTGATCCATACCGAGGACATCCACCGCGGTCTTCAGCCGGGGCCAGCTGGAGTATCCGTACTCCCGGGCAATGACCAGCTGCGCGTCGTGCAGTGCCGGCGGTCTATCAGGTCCGGAATCACCATTCCACAGCGGATGGTGGGCATTGAAACGCGCCACAGCTTCAGCGTCATGGCGGAGAGCCGCCTTCAGCAGTGATCTGGCCTGACGTCGGAGGTGGCCGGCATTCGGCCTGGAAGGAAGATTTCTGAATGTCATATTACCTTTCAGCCTGTGCCTGGTGGTCCGCTGATGCAGGCAGCTTCAAGGTTTCTTTCAGAAAATGTGATTCAGGTGAGCTATGCTCTTTCCGCGGACCCGGATGCTTCCCGAAAGCATTCCGATTCAACACCGACGCGCCGTCCGAAGTCAAGCCTTGGGCGGAATTCACCTAATTGTGCTTAGCATCTCCCTGCTGTCCGTATTATCCTTGCCCCATGAATCATGCCCGCTTCATCCGGCCCCTCCGGGCGCTGTTCCTTATCATTACCTGGGCGCTGATTGCAGTGCCCGCCGCCATTGCCGAAGATGGGGATTCCTCCCCTTCAAACCGGAAAAAGGTGGTTCTGATTGCCGGCCGCAAGAGCCATGGGCCGGAGAACAATGGGATCCACGATTACCCGTGGATGGTGCGATATCTGAAGATGGCCCTCGAAAAATCCGATCTTGCGGATTCGGTGGATGTATCAATCCATCTCGAGGACTGGCCTGCCAGCGGGGAGGCGTTTGATGATGCTGATACCATCCTCTTCGTTTCCGACGGGCGGGACGGTGACAATGGCCGTGAGGTGCCTCACCTCGCCAGTCAGGAGCGCGTCGCGCTGATGGACCGTCTGATGGTCCGCGGATGCGGTATCGTTGTCATCCACTTCTCGACATTTGCTCCCGATCAGTATGCCGACCGGGTTCTGCAATGGCATGGTGGATATTTTGACTGGGAAACCGATGGGCGCCGGGAGTGGTATTCGCAGATTCAGACTGTGGATGCCCTTGTCCGGCCATCGGATTCCGGTCACCAGACACTGCGGGGCGTGGAGCCATTCACCATGAACGAGGAGTTCTACTTCGACATCCGCTTTCCGGATGATCCGGACTGGTCCCCTGTGCTCGAGGTGCCGTCACTGCCCGCGGAAAAACCCCACGGCACCGTCGTTTCCTGGGCAATCGAACGCGACAACGGCGGTCGCGGATACGGAACAACCTGTGGGCACTTCTACGAAAACTTCGCCATCGAGAGTTTCCGCAAATCGATCCTCAATGCCATCGTCTGGACTGCCGGACTCGAGGTTCCGCGCAATGGGGTCAAAGCCGGCTTCTATTCCATGGACCAGGTGGGAGAGTATCTCGCCGGGGCTGAAAGGGGTGAAGCGGAGCGTCGCGATTCTGATGACGGGAATTTCTACGCGGATCGTCCCTACTGGTACCAGCCCGGCCATCCTGTGAATCCCGCTGAACCTGCCGGTATCCGGACCCTTCCCGGGTTCGTGGTGGAGAAGGTTTATCAGGTCCCGGCAGAGACCGGTTCGGTCACGGCTCTCACCGCGGATGACACGGGCAACCTTCTTTTTGCAACCCAGCACCGCCGGGGAATATGGCGGCTGACGCCCGCTTCACTGGAGGGCGACGGATCGGAAACCCGCGTGGAGATTCTTGGCGGAGACGCTGCGGAGTTCGGCTGGGCCCACGGGCTTTTGTATTTCGACGGCAACCTCTATGTCACGGTGTCTGAGGGAAATGACACGATCGAGACCGGTGTTTACCGCCTTGTCGATCGCAATGCCGACGGCGAAATGGATTCGTCACAGCTGATTGTGGGTCTCAAAGGCGCCGGCGAACACGGCCCGCACCAGATTGTGCCGGATCCGGAAGGGGAGTTTCTTTACATGATCTCGGGCAACGGCTCTCCGCTTCCGGAGAAGGTCGAGTTTCGCCATCCGGTTTCCACAACAGGGATCGACCATCTGATGCCCCCGGGGTTTGACAGTTCCTCACATACGGATGCCGGATGGGTCTGCCGGTTCCGCCCCGATGGCAGTGACTGGGAACTCATCGCCAGTGGCCTCCGCAACAGCTATGACCTGGCTTTCAATCATCATGGTGATCTCTTCACCTTCGACTCCGACATGGAATGGGACCTCGGGGCTCCATGGTACCGCCCCACCCGAATCTGTCATCTGGTCGACGGCGCGGAATTCGGCTGGCGCGGTGACGCCGCCAAGTGGCCGGCCTATTTCCCGGACAGTGTTCCACCCGTCGTCAACATCGGCCCCGGTTC
>JAUIAG010000378.1 GCA_030425355.1 Verrucomicrobiia bacterium | reverse complement strand
GGCCTTGATTGGAACAATTAATGGACTGGTGATTGGAATGGTCACAGGATTGATTGCATGGACGTGGCATGGAAATCCGTATCTGGGTGTCGTGGTTGGTCTGGGGATGATAGTCAACCTCCTTGTCGCAGGTCTTGCCGGAGCGGGAATCCCGCTTCTGGTGAAAGCTCTTGGCGGCGATCCAGCGCAAAGCGCTAATATCATTCTGACCACAATTACCGACACCGTTGGATTTTTTGCTTTCCTCGGATTCGCGGCAGTATTCCAACAGTACCTCACAGGTATTTGAAAAAGAAAAAAGCAGGATAAGGATTCATTTCTTTCATACTCCCATGAGATTGGGCTGGTTCACAATAAAAGTATAAAGGTCGCGATGCATGAAGAAACAGGAAATGATAAACCACTTGTCCTTGCCGGGCAGGAGATAAAGAGGGGTCAGTGGCGTGCTGTGAAGATCCCGATCGGGCATATGGTCACGCATCAGCAGGTCGAACTGATCGTTCATGTCCGCCGCGGACGAAAACCCGGACCGCGGCTATTGGTGACAGCGGCCGTGCATGGCGATGAAATCAACGGTGTTCAAGTCGTAAGGCGACTGTTGAAGTTGAGCCTGAAACGGCTTTCCGGTGATCTGATTTTGATTCCGGTTGTCAATCTTCCGGCATTTCTTGGCCGAAGCCGGTATCTTCCTGACAGAAGAGATCTCAATCGTCTCTTCCCCGGGTCGGAATCAGGGTCCATGGGCGCGAGACTGGCCCGTGTTCTGACAGATGAAATACTCATACACTGCACGCACGGGATAGACCTCCATACCGGTGCCGCCAACCGCCCCAATTTACCTCAGGTCCGATATTCTCCTGATTTTCCTGAAGCCGGCAAAATGGCGAAGGCATTTGGAGCCCCCGTCATGATTGAATCAAGTGTTCGGGAAGGCTCATTTCGTGATGTTTTCTGCCAGCGCGGAAAACCTCAGATTATTTTTGAAGGCGGTGAGGCGGGAATTCTGGAACCGGCTTCCATTCAGCTGGCCTTCAAGGGTGTTCTGTCGACGATGCGATACCTTGGTATGCTTCCACGCCTCAAGAATTCCCCTGAAAAAGCCCTGCCGGTTCTTTGCAACAGCACCTGGTGGGAAAGAGCCCCCAAAGGCGGATTATTCCTGCCGGGAGCCCATTTGGGGTCAGTCGTCAGCAGAGGAGATCTGCTGGGTGAAGTTGTCGATCCTTTCGGAAAAGAAACAACACCTGTCCGGGCATCGCGTTCAGGAGTCATCATCGGTCGTGCAAAAAACGCGGTCGTTGATGAAGGTGATGGCCTGGTTCATTTGGGCCGCACGAGTCATCCCCATAGAGTCATGAATAATTTAAGGGAGGCAGAGGAGGCCCTTGACCACCGATTGGACCACCCGGTGTTTGATGACTACCTGGAAGACTGATCTTTCAGGAATTCTTACTCCGGGTTGAATTCATGCATCGAATCCGCAGTTGTTCAGAAGAGAATAATCCGGTTAAAGTTTCTTTATTTTAAATCCCCGCTGTCTGCGTTGTCTGGTTGGTATCAAATCCTTCATCTCATCCAGTTTGCCGTAGCAGAGCAGCCGGTCTTCAGCATTTATTTCGCGGGTGCCTTTCGGATTGGAGATGACCGAAGAACCGCGGTTAATTGTCAGTACGACAATATCCCGCTCCCGCAGGCCTGAATCTTTGATGGATTTCCCGACAAGGCTGGATTCAGTGTGTACATATATTTCGGCCACTCCATATCCGGCACTGACCGTCAGCCTTTGACGGATGTCCAGTTCCGGGAATTTCACCTGCTGTGCAATAAAATCAATAACGGCCCCGGCTATATCGAGTTTAGTGGCACCCTCAATGCCCTCCAGTCCAGGGGATGAGTTGACTTCCATGATCTGCGGTCCATCAGCCCCTTCAAGCATATCCACCCCGGCCACATTCAGTCCGAGGATTTGTGCTGCCCGCACGGCGGTTTCCTTATATGTCTGCGGCAATTCGACCGGTTCTGCTATGCCGCCCCTGTGAACATTGCTGCGAAACTCCTGTCCCTGGGCGACACGCCGAATAGCCGCTATCACCCGGTCTCCAACAACGAATGCGCGGATATCCCTGCCCTTACTCTCGGCAACAAATTTCTGAATCAGAACATTCTGACGGCTTTTCTGCAAAGTCTCGACAATAGCCTCCGCGATCTTGACGTTGTCCGCGAGGATGACTCCCACTCCCTGAGTCCCCTCAAGGAGTTTTATGATGACCGGCGCGCTTCCAACTCTGTCAATAGCCGGCAGTATATCGTATTTGTCCTGAACATAGGATGTATGCGGAATTCCAATCTCATGACGGCTGAGAATCTGGAGGGAACGAAGCTTGTCCCGTGAATTGGCAATCCCGTTCGCTGAATTCGGCGTGTAGACATCCATCTGCTGAAACTGCCGCACGACGGCAGTACCGAAATAGGTGATCGAGTTCCCGATACGGGGAAGAATGGCATCATAATCCCGAAGCTTCCGTCCGCGCCAGTGAAGTCCCGGATTCCCAAGTTTGAGTTCTATCGCGAAACGGAGGGTGTTGAGAACCTTGACATCGTGGCCCCGCTGCTTTGCCGCCTCGCGAAATCGCCGTGTGCTGTAACAATTGGGTGATGCGGAAAGTATTGCCAGTCTCATACCAGACCGTACCCTTTGGTAACTGAATTGTCCAGAAACAACCCTTGAGAGCGGGCTGTTCATCACAGACGGCGTCCGTGTCATTGATCCATTCAGTGTCTATACAAAACGATATTCTGTAGCAGGATAACCACGGTTGTCATCATGTTGTGCAGTTGTCTTGCCTATGAATCCGGCTCCATTATGAATAAAGCATATTCAGCACCGTGTTCGGTTGTCAGTCTGGATTTGGTCGCCTGATTCGGGGCGGTTATCTCAAATAGTTGAATATCCACAATGCTCTGGCACCCTGTCGCACTGTGGTTTTGTTTCCGCATTTTAAAATCTCATCTCTCAATTCATCGCTGGCCAGTGGTCGATGGTCTGTCTATTCTGGAGTCATGAGTGTTGTACGAATGGCAATCCTTTTCGTGTGCGGCTGGTTCGGGGTCTGTGCTTCGGGAGCGCAATCGTATATCTGGGTTGAAGGCGAGGCACCCGCAGAATCCGATGCAGTGCGTCACCCATGGTGGTATGATCAGGTGAAGAAGGAACTGTTTTCCGGGGGCGATTTTCTCAGTCATTTCAGCAGTGACCGGGCAGGCCGCGCTTCATACCGTTTCAATGTCCCGGAAAGCGGCGTGCGTTCACTGTGGATTCGACTCAATCCGGTCCAGGCCGCGATGTCCTTCCGATTGAAAGACAGTGACTGGCAGGAGATCGACGTTGATAAAAACACTCAAAGTGAGAATGCCGCTGCTGATGGAAAGCCGGATCTGCGGTTCATCGCATGGGTCGATGCCGGTCAGGTGGACTTGACCGCCGGGATCAACACCATTGAATTCCGGTTTCACAGCACCAACAACCACCACGGATACCTCGACTGCTTTGTATTAGCTGATTCCGGTTTTCGCCCACTGGGATTGGCAAAACCCGATGAACTTGAAGCGCTGAAGAAACAGGATCAGCTGGCAAATGAAGGCTGGTTTGCCTTCGACCCGCCGCCCGATGACGTTCCAGGGGAGAGTGTGACCGACCTGAGATATCTCAATGAAGATTATGCAGGTGCAGGTGGATTCATCAAGGCTCGCAATGGCCGGTTCATTCATGGAGATACCGGAGCTCCCGTTCGTTTCTGGGCGGTGAACGGGCCATCCCCGGCGGCCGGAACCCGCGTTGAGCTTCGCCGGGAGGCCAGACTCCTCGCCGGTATGGGCGTCAACATGGTTCGCATCCATGGCAGTGTCTTCGATGATCAGGGAGAACCGGACTTCAGCCGCGTGCGGCATATCATCGACATTGTGGAGACGATGAAAGAGGAGGGGATATACAGTCATCTTTCCATCTATTTTCCATTGTGGTTCCGCCCCAAGCCGGACAACCCGTGGCTGCCCGGCTACAAGGGTGATAAGCACCCGTTCGCCGCCCTGATGTTCAACCCCGCTTTCCAGGAGAAATACAGGAAATGGTGGCAGGTTCTCCTCCAGACACCGAGTCCGGTC
>JAUIAG010000024.1 GCA_030425355.1 Verrucomicrobiia bacterium | reverse complement strand
ATACGATACGGTTACCCAGGGCTTTCGATATCTCGAAACAATCCTGTGCGGGGATCCCCATCAGCCACGCGAAGGGCAGCTGGGTGTAGCCGAACACCTGCTGAATAGTCCACGGATTATCAAAAAATGGGGAAAACACCGCCGCGAGGAGGAAATTGGCAAGGCTGATAGTGGCGACGAAGGCCACGAGCATCGCCAGGACATTCAGTGTGAGCATGATGCCGTCACGGGCTCCAAGACATAGTGCGTCAATCGAGTTCTCGGCCGGTGTCTCGATCTGCACCCGGGCTCCGGCAGCCGTCTGACTCGATTCCGTCTCGGGAATAAGTATCTTTGCCATCAGCAACGCACCCGGCGCACTCAGGACCGAGGCGGTGATCAGGTGACCGGCATCAACTCCGAGCGCCACGTAGATGGCAAGCACTGAACCGGCAATGGTGGCCATTCCTCCGGTCATCAGGGACATGATTTCACTTCTGGTCATGCCGCTGATGTATGGTTTGACCACCAGTGGAGCCTCCGTCTGCCCCATGAAGATGTTGGCGGCGGCTGCGAGACTTTCACTGCCGCTGCTTCGCATGATGCTTTTCATGGCCCATGCCAGGCCCTCGACTATCTTCTGCAGCACACCCCAGTGAAAAAGAAGGGATGACAGGGCTGAAACAAAGACGATTGTGGAAAAGACGGGCACAGCCAGGATAAAAGCGTTGCCGACGCCGAATGTCGAACTCAGGACCTCGTCGTTGGCCAGTGGCCCGAAGACCATGGCCGCACCCTCATTGGCAAATCCCAGAACCTTCATCGCAGTGTCCCTTGCCCACTGGAAGATGGCGAGGCCCGGTCCTGTTTTCAGAATGAAGAGCGCGAACAGAAACTGCAGGACCAGTCCGGCTGTCACTGCTCTCATCGGGAAACGCCGCCGGTTTTCCGAGATGGCCCAGGCGATGGAGAGGAATGCGATAACCCCAAGGATGCTGACAATCTTCATAAGCCCGGAGCCATTAGCCACAAATGTGCCTCCCTCTGCAACACTGTAATTCTCGCTGTCCCCGCCGGTCGGCTCCGGGGTGACTGAGAGATAGAGTCATGCACGAGCCTGTCAGCTGCTGGGAATCAGTTCAGTCCCGTGTGGCCTTCCAATCAGCATCCATATTTTCGCCTTCAAGACTGGTTCTGACTGTGCCATTCATGGTCTGACCATCGCCATCGGGAGATATCTCAGCACTCATCCGGTAGGTTATGGACTCTCCGTTGGGGCGGATGCGATCGAGGTGAAACCCCAGAAACGGCCCGGCAGCGTAGCCGTCCTGAAACTCAAAACTGCGTCCCTGCGGAAATCGAATGGAACCGCGGAGAGTATGACCGTCCAATGTGGCTGTGAGAGCGGCGTCGACCATTCGGCCGTCAGGTCCGGGCATGCTCCATGTCCATTCACCGGCGGCCCGGGACTTGCGGGGGGATTTCGGCGGCTGGTTGAGCATCCCCGCCAGGCGTCCTTCAATAGCCTCGGCCCAGATTTCGTATCCGATCGGACTCAGATGCAGCGCATCGGGCATGATGGTCGGCGGGATCCGCCCTTCCCCATCGATAAAATGATGGCCTATATCCAGCCATGAAACTCCACTCCGGGAGGCCATTTTCCGGATCACCTGGTTGACCTGGAGAATCTTACCCCGCTGGTCATTGAATTCCCTGCCTCTGGGGAAGATCCCGAGGAGCAGGATCCGGGTTTCCGGCAGTTTTTCCTGGATGCTGTCGATGACGGCCTGAACGCCGTCGACCATTTCCCCGGCCGTGTTGCGGTCATCGGCGGAATTGTTGGTTCCAATCATCACAACGGCGACCCGCGGTGAAATGCCTTCGACATTCCCGTGATCAAGACGCCACAGAACGTGCTGGGTGCGGTCGCCGCCGATGCCAAGATTGAGTGCCTTTCGATCGCCGTAATAGTATTCCCAGGTGCTTTTCCCGCTGCCCTCCCATCCCTGGGTGATGGAATCACCGATGAATACCAGATCCACCTGGCCCTGGCGCTCCTTCACCAGACGGTTGAAAGATTCATGACGCTCCATTGGACCGCCGCTGCGGGGTTGAGGGGTGACCGCCGAATGAGTGCCCTGGGCCAGAGTGAAACCGGCAGGCATCATGACTGTCGCCGCGAGGATCACCGCCACAGACGCCACGAATGAAAAAAGGGATTTCTGCATCGCCCGGGATATTACACTCATCCCGGACTTTCTTCAATCCACACGACGCAATCCGTGGACAAAGAATTTGACTTGTGATGCCGGAGCTGGTTTTTACATACGCATGCACACAATAATCCGAAATACCTTCCTTGCCCTGAGCGGGGCCGTGATGCTCGCCGGCGGAGTCGCAGCCCAGGAGTCCAATTTCGCCAACCCCACCATTGACCTTGGTGTGGTGGTGAGTGACCTGGAGCGGTCCTTAAAATTCTACACCGAAGCCGTCGGCTTTGAGAATGTCAGTTCCTTTACCGTTCCCGCCGGAACCGCCACCGATGCCGGACTCACCAACAGCAAAACCCTCACCATCCAGGTTCTCAAACTGGGAGAAGGCGACGGAGCCACATCCCTAAAACTCATGGAAGTGCCCGGTGTCCGCAGCCGTAAATCCAATAACAAGTTCATCCACTCACAGCTGGGATTCAGCTACATCACCATCCACGTCAAAAGCACAGACAAGGCCATGGAAAGGCTCAGGAAAGCCGGAGTCAAACCCGTCGCCAAAAGTCCCGTCGAACTCCCCGAATCACTTGCCAAAGGCGTCTATCTGACCGTCCTCAAGGACCCGGACGGCAATGTGGTCGAACTGGTCGGCCCCCGCTGATTCACATTCAAATTCACACCAGTTTCCCGCGTCCATCAGCGCAACTTTCAAACGGGCCGCCCAAAAGCGGCCCGTTTTTTTGCAGCCATCTGAGCGAAGTCCGGAATTCGAAATAACCTTCAGTTCACCGAAAGAGAGTGATAGCTTTGCTGCATGACTCCTCGGAAAAACTCGACTCCGGCGATGGCCCTGTTGGTCATCCTCTTGGGAATGACATTGGCCTTCAACCTCCGGGCGGCTGAAAGGAACATCATTTTCTTCATCACCGATGATGAAAGCCCGACCCTTGGATGTTATGGCGACCCTGTGGCGGTCACACCGCATGCGGACAGCCTGGCCGCGGACGGGACACTCTTCCTCAATGCCTTTGCCACCACTGCAAGCTGCAGTGCCAGCCGGTCGGTGGTCATGTCGGGCCTCCACAACCACAAAAACGGACAATTCGGACACCAGCATCATTTTCACAAATTTGCGTCATTTCACGATGTGGTGAGCCTTTCGCTGCCTCGGGTGCTGGCCCGCGCCGGATACCGGACCGGCCACATTGGCAAATATCATGTGGCTCCCGAGGAAGTCTATCACTTCGAAACCTACCTCAATGGCCCGGGACGGAATGCCGTCCAGATGGCTGAAAATGCCCGCGGGTTCATCACCGACACCAGTGACAAACGGCCCTTCTTTCTCTACTTTGCCACCAGCGACCCACACCGCGGCGGCGGCACAGACCAGAACTCACGCCTCGAACTCAAACCCGATCTTTTCGGCAATCGTCCCAACCGCGGCAGCCACGCCGGGGTCACCGAGGTCTTCTTCAGCCCGGATGACGTCCCCGTCCCGCCATTTCTGCCCGATACCCCGGAAACACGCGAGGAACTCGCCCACTATTACCAGTCCTGCGCCAGAATTGACCAGGGGCTCGGACGACTGATCCAAATCCTCAAAGAAGCGGATCTGTACGACAGCACACTCATTGTTTTCACATCCGATCACGGCATGGCCTTCTCGGGAGGCAAAACCACAGTCTACGAAGGAGGCCTGCGGGTTCCGTTCGTGGTCAGGGATCCATATACAGAAAACCGCGGGGTCCGGTCAGAAGCCATGATCAGTCACATTGATATCACACCGTCACTCCTGGATTTTGCAGGCGGCCTCGACCACGGGATAAACGGGCCGGAAAACTGGATTTCGCCCGGCGAGTTCTGGAAGGACAAAGACTACGTCGCCCGTGAAAACCGCTCGGGGGGGTTCAAATTCCGCTCCTACCACGGGAAGAGCTGGATACCCATTCTCGGAAAACCGGATGCCACCCACTGGGAAACCGTCTTCGCTTCACATACATTCCATGAAATTCAGATGTATTACCCCATGCGCGTGGTCCGGGACCGGGAATTCAAGCTGATCTGGAATATCGCCCATGGACTCGAATATCCTTTTGCATCGGACCTGTGGGCCGCATCAAGCTGGCAGGCACAGTTCCGCAAAGGCCCGGACGCCTCCTACGGGCAGAAAACGGTTTATCAGTATATCCACAGACCGGAATTTGAATTCTTCAATATCGCCGATGACCCGAACGAGTCGAAAAACCTGGCCGATGATCCCGAATACCGCCTGCAGTTTGAAAACTACAAAGCCCGCCTGAAAGAGTTTCAGAAGGAGATGGATGACCCGTGGATCATGAAATGGGATTACGAATAACTCAGGCCGGCGCCATGGGGTGAAGATTAAAGAATACATCCACCCCGGTTATTCGTGGCTTCCTGTTTACCGGCCGGCATGGTGAGGGCCACTCGGAGAGGGCCACTCGGATATCAGGCCGTGGAGAAAGACTCCTTTGTCTTCCTCCGGTGCATTTCCGCTCGATGAGAAAGCACAGGAGGTTAACAGAGCTGAACGGCGGGACAGATGATGTCACCCGGCAACCTCGGATTCATTCATGGATCGAACATCAGCCGTTGGCATTTCCCTGCTCCGGAGGTATGAATAACCCATGGACTTTTTCAGGCCTATCTCACTTGCAGTGGCGCTGGCTGCGCCGCTCACCTTATCAACGCTCATGGCCCAACAGGAAGTGGAATTCACACAACTCGAATATCCGCCTTCAAAGAAGGTGGAACAGACAGACATTTACTTCGGCACAGAGGTGGCGGATCCCTACCGGTGGCTGGAGGACAACGACAGCGATGAAACCCGTGAATGGGTGAGCGCTCAGTCGGAATTCACCGCCAACTACCTCTCGAACCTTCCCCGCCGCGAGGAAATCCGGGAACGGATCACCGAACTTTGGAACTTCGAACGAATCGGTGTGCCTTTCCTTCGCGGCAACAGGACATTCTTCTACCGGAACTCCGGATTGCAGAATCAGAGTGTGCTCTACGTGAAGGATTCGGAGGATGCGGAACCGAGAGTTCTGATTGATCCCAATGCCCTGTCCGAAGACGGAACAGTGGCACTTTCCGGCACTTCGGTGAGCCGTGACGGCCGGTTGCTGGCCTATGCCCTTTCCAGAAGCGGATCAGACTGGAAGGAATGGCATGTCCGCGAAGTTGCCACCGGCAGAGACCTGGAGGACACGGTCAAATGGGCCAAGTTCTCCGGAGCCTCATGGGATGAGGACAGCAGCGGCTTTTATTACTCGCGCTATGATGAACCACAGGCCGGTGATGAATTCGACCAGGTCAATTACTTCCAGAAACTCTACTTCCACAAGGTCGGCACAGCGCAGAGCGAAGATGTGCTGGTCTATCACAGGCCGGACCAGAAGGAATGGGGATTCTCGGGGCAGGTGTCCGAAGACGGGCGGTATCTGATCATATCGGTCTGGCAGGGCACTGACCCGCGCAACAGACTGTTCTACAGGGACCTCGCCAAAAACGATTCACCGGTCGTCGAACTCCTCAACGATTTTGATGCCGAATATTCCTTCCTTGGAAATGAAGGAACGGAATTCTGGTTCAAGACAGACCTCGATGCGCCCCGCGGCAGAATCATAGCCATTGATACCACCCGGCCTGAGAGGGAAAACTGGAAAACTCTTGTAGCCCAGGACGAATCGACCCTCACTTCAGCGGGCGTCACCGGCAACCACTTCATCCTCCAGTATCTGAAGGATGCCAGAAGCGCCGTGCGTATACACCGCCTGGACGGATCACTCCGGCTCAACCTCGACCTGCCCGGAATTGGATCGGTTTCCGGACTGGGTGGCCGCCGCGATCAGACGACCACCTTCTACTCCTTCACGTCCTTCAACACCCCCGGATCCATTTATCGTCTGGACCTCGAAACCATGGAATCCCATCTCTATCGGGCACCGGATCTCCGCTTTGATCCCGATGACTACACCACCCGTCAGGTATTTTACGTGAGCCGGGACGGGACCCGGGTGCCGATGTTCATCGTTCACCGGAAGGACCTCAATCTCTCCAAACCGCAGCCCACCTATCTCTATGGCTACGGAGGGTTCAGCATAAGCCTCACTCCCCGATTCTCCGTCAGCAACCTCGCATGGATGGAGATGGGTGGAATTTACGCCCAGGCAAACCTCCGGGGAGGCGGTGAATACGGTGAGGAGTGGCACGTCGCCGGCACCAAACTCCAGAAGCAGAATGTCTTCGATGACTTCATCTCCGCCGCGGAATACCTCATCGCGGAAGGAATGACTTCCCGTGACAAACTCGCCATTGGCGGCGGGTCCAACGGAGGGCTTCTTGTCGGCGCCTGCACCAACCAGAGACCGGATCTCTTCCGGGTCGCTCTCCCCGCAGTCGGCGTCATGGACATGCTCCGCTTCCAGAAATTCACCATCGGATGGGCGTGGACCTCGGACTACGGCAGCTCCGAAGAATCGCGCGAGGAATTCGAAGCACTGCATGCATATTCGCCCTATCACAATCTCAAGCCGGGAACCATTTACCCCTCAATCCTCGTCACCACAGCTGATACCGATGACAGGGTGGTTCCAGCCCACAGTTTCAAATACGCTGCCAGACTTCAGGAGTGCCACGCCGGAGCCAACCCGGTGCTCATCCGCATCGAAACCAAGGCCGGCCACGGCGCCGGCAAACCCACTTCCAAAATTATCGAGGAAGCAGCAGATAAATGGGCATTCGTCCTCAGCGAGCTCCGATGACACATCCCGCCCTGCAGTGAATGATCCGGCAGGTCTTCCGACCGACCCGTTTTTTTAACAGCGGTTGCGTTAAAAAGCTGGTGCCCGGCACCAGCTTTTTTTCAGCATCATTGCTATATAATACTCTCAGTGTCTTCGCTGCCATTGGCAGGCGCAGGCGTGCCAGGCAACGGAGGGCAAGAATGCAAAAGAGCCCGGGACGTGACCCGGGCTCATTGATGTTCGAAGGTATTAAAATCCTGAAATCAAATCACTCATAGGATGCCTGAGCGCCTTTGGTGGTGCGCTTCTTCATCCATGGCATGAGTCCGCGAAGGCGGGCGCCGACCTTTTCAATGTCGTGGGTCTCCCCGTCCTTGAGTAACTGATTGTAGCGGGGATAACCGGTTTCGTATTCCTTGATCCACTCCTTGGCAAATTTGCCGGACTGAATATCTGCCAGCGCCTTCTGCATCCGCTTCTTCACAGACGCATCGATAATCTTGGGACCGACAAGAACATCGCCCCACTTGGCAGTTTCGGAAATAGAGAAACGCATTCCGCTGATACCGGACTCATTAATGAGATCCACAATCAGCTTCAATTCGTGCAGACATTCGAAGTAGGCCATCTCGGGCTGGTACCCGGCTTCAACGAGGACTTCGTAGCCGGCCTTGATCAGTGCCGAGGTGCCTCCGCACAGCACAGTCTGTTCGCCGAAGAGGTCGGTTTCGGTCTCTTCCCGGAAGTCCGTCTCAATAACACCGGCGCGGGTACCGCCTATGCCCTTGGCCCATGCCAGAGCATTTTTCTTTGCCTTGCGGGTCGAATTCTGGTGGACGGCAATAAGGGACGGAACGCCCTTTCCTTCCAGATACTGACGACGGACGATGTGGCCGGGGCCTTTGGGCGCCACGAGAATGACGTCCACATTTTCCGGAGGGACAATGGTTCCGAAGTGGATGGAAAACCCGTGGGAAAACAGCAGCGTCTTGCCCTTGCTCAGATTGGGTTCAATGTCGGATTTGTAAACGGACGGCTGCTTGGTATCCGGCAGCGCCACCATGATCACATCGGCTTTGGCCACGGCTTCGCCGGTCTCATAGACCTTGAAACCATGCTTTTCGGCCACTTCCCATGATTTGCTTCCCTTGTAGAGACCGATGATGACTTCGCATCCGCTCTCTTTGAGATTCAGGGCATGGGCATGACCTTGTGAACCGAATCCAAGCACTGCCAGGGTCTTCCCCTGGAAGACACTCAGATCGGCGTCCTTATCAGTATATACTTTTGCTGGCATAAATAGTGTGGTTAAAAGGGAGATATTCGGGTAAGGGCGGTGTTTTTCCGTGCTCAATCCTCGGAATCACCGGAATCTATGCGTGGCAGGGCGATCTTGCCGGTGCGATTGATGATGTTGATACCGAAGGTTTCCATGAGGCTGATGAACTTGGAAATCTTGCTCTCGCTGCCGGTGATTTCAATGGTCAGGCAGTGGTGATGAACATCGACGATCTTGGCACGGAAAACGTCGGCTATCTGCATGATCTCGGCGCGGTTCTCACCGGTATTGCGCACCTGCACCAGAACCAGTTCGCGGTTGATGGACTCCCCTTCCCGATAGTCCATGACCTCCCGGACATTGATGAGCTTCTTAAGCTGCTTCACAATCTGTTCCAGAGTCGCCTCGTCCCCCTCGGTCACAATGGTCATACGGGAGAGTTCCGGCTCATGGGTCGGGGCCACGTTCAGACTGTGGATATTGAATCCGCGTCCGCTGAAAAGTCCTGCAACCCTTGTCAGGACTCCGAATTTATTTTCGACGAGTATGGAAATTGTATGTCTCATGAGAGATGGATTCCGTCTTCGCCACCCGGCAGCGCGCTCCGGGGACGGTCCTCGGTGATCTCTGATCGACGATGGAATTTACGGAATCAACCGCAGTGTCCCCGACAAATCGGCCGGTGGCAGCAGGGAAAGCTACCAGTGGGGCTCAAATACGGTCAACTGTTTTCCCGTCCGTATGCGAAGAAAATGGCGTGCATACCATACTGCCCGCCTGCATTGGCCGGGAGGCTGGCGCCGTTTCAGCGGGACAGCAAAAGTGCCTGTTCGATAAACCCGGCAAGATCGCGCTTCTGCTGCTTCAGCGACTCCAGATCCAGATACATCATGTGTCCGGCCGGGTAATAGGAGATGTGGATCCTGTCCCTTTGCGAGTCCCTGAGGCCCATGTTCCGAATGGTGTAGTCGGTGGCAAAATAGGGAGTGGCGAGATCGGTATAACCACTGGCGACGTAGACATGCAGGAAGGGATTGAAGTTCAGGGAACGCCTCAGCCGCTCCGCCACCTCGACGTAGCGGTTCTCGAAGGGTGAATAGTTCCATGGCTGAACCCTCCCGGTCAGAATTTCGTATGGAATGTCCTGATTGAATCCCAGTTCGGCGCGGACGTAGTGGTTCATGGTGGCTGTGAATGGACCGAGGATATGCGCATAGCTGGGGTCGAACTCAAAACTTTCACCGAGGTCATTGCGGTCTGTGCCGGTGTACCGGCTGTCGAAACGCCCGACGGTGAGGCCCCTGTCGCGCAGGAGTTCCTTCATGAAGTGGAAGGCGTTGATCCGCAGGCCGCTCTGACGGATAAAGCGCGGACTGAGACCGGTGAGACGGGAGCATTCCTTTATCAGTGCTTCCCGGCGCTCTGAATCGAGGGCATCCCCCATGAGCAAAGCCGGAGACAGGTCCTCCACAGCAAATGTTTCCGCCATTTTCAACACTTCCTCCAGTGGTCTCGACTGAAGGTCCTGAGCAAGCTTGCGGTGATACCACGCTGTCGCCGTGTAGCTGGGGAAAAACAGGATATAGGGATGATCATTGCCCTCAGTGAAGCGGATGGTTTGAAACTGCAGGACCGAGGACACCAGCATGATGCCGTTGAGATACATGCCATGATCTTCCTGGAGAACTGTTGAAAGCCCGGCGGCCCGTGTGGTTCCATAACTTTCGCCGATCACGAATTTCGGGGACAGCCATCGCTCGTGACGCGTGACAAACAGACGGATGAACTCGGCCACGGATTCCAGATCCCCGCGGAAGCCGTGAAATTCCGATGCTTTCTGATCATCTTCGGCGCGGCTGTACCCGGTGCTCACCGGGTCGATGAAGACGAGGTCGGTCTCGTCCAGAAGGGAATATTCGTTGTCGACCAGACGGAAAGGCGGCTGGAGCATGAAGCCCTTTTCGTCCATTTGAACCCGCCGCGGGCCGAGAACGCCAAGATGAAGCCACACAGAGGCGGATCCCGGGCCGCCGTTGAAGGAAAATGTAATCGGGCGCTTCCCGGCAGACTCATCGGTTTTACGAAAATAGGCCACGTAGAAAATGGAGGCCCTGGGCGTTCCGTCTTCCCTGCGCAGAACCATCGTTCCGGTGCGGGAATAATACTCAATCTCTTCCCCGCCAATCGTCACGCTCGAGTCGCGGCGCACTATCTCATCTCTCAGCCTCTCTTCCGACTGGTCTTTGCCCCCGGATCCATCACCAGTTTCCTCCGCAACGACAGGAATCCGGACGGTCACGAGTATCAGCAGGATCATTAGAACCGACACAAAGCCGGATCCACACCGGGTGGAGGAATTACAATGCCTTCTCATGAAACAAGAATCCCAGATTTGACCCGGCCATTCCAGAAGGAAAGGAATGAACGCAAACTCTGCACAGTCGGCAGACTCTCAGGTGAAGTTTGAAAAACTTCGTCCTGCACGGGGTTCAGGGAATTATCGGGGCTTTCAGGCAGCCATGCGTGGATGACGCGGATGACGGTCAACGGGCCGGGCCACCGGCTTCACTGTGAAACCTGGACGGGTCTCCAGTTTCCGGTGAGTGGTCTCACGCTTTTCTGCAGCCGGATCAGGTCGGGCAGTTCCTCACCGCTGACCGACTGGCCGAACTGACGCCATTTTTTGGGAGTGCGCCACTTCCAGTAGTCGACGCTGCCATCGGCAAAGGACAGATTGGCACCCTGGGAATGGCGGTCCGCAGGAAGATCCCCCCACAGGTCACGGGGTGCAAAACCCTTTGGAAAAGTCATGAAGTGGGATCCCCGGATACTGTCCTCGTCGGTGTCAATGAAAACAAAGAACCTTGATGGCGGCGGGTTGAGGATGGCCATTTTCCGGCGGTAGTCGGGAATGTCGTTGCGGGTGACATCGCAGTGTATGGACCCGCTCATGTTGAAGCTCCGGTTCCGACGGACGCCACTCACCACATTGCCGCCGCTGTCGAAAACCCGGCCACGGTCGGACGGGCACTGGTAAATGCCGGCGCTGCGGTTATACGGCCAGAGCAGCCCGTTGATGATGGACTGATTACCGATCTCGGTCTGGGCATTTCCCTGACACCACGAGTTCAAATCACCGGTCGGGGACAGTGAAGGCCAGTGGAAAACGAAATTGTTGGGTGGCAGGGTGTCGTCATTGTCATTGGTGTACATCTCCCATGCCAGAGTCAGCTGCCTCAGATTGTTGCGGCATTTGGTGGCTCTCGCTTTCTCCTTAGCCAGCGCCAGGCTGGGCAGAATCATGGACACCAGGACGGCAATAATGGCAATGGTGACCAGAAGTTCAATCAGCGAGAAGCCGCTCCTGCCAGAATGTGTTCCCGGACCACCCGTACGGGCGCCACCGGAGACAACAGGTGAGCACGATGCCGATTCCGGCTTCTGCAGGCTCCATGAACTATTCTGGCAGTGTTTCTCGACTCTCATCAGCCGCCTTTCGCTTCCCATGGAAGCCCTGGTGGTGGTTAATCAGCTTTTGCCGGCCTTCTCCAGCGCTTCAAGATACGCCGATTCCGGTTGCACGCCAACCAGCCGCTCAATCTCGCGGCCATCCTTGTAAATCACAACCGTCGGAAGAAATTCGATGCTGTATCTCCCCGACAACTCTGCATTTTTATCGGTGTCCACCTTGCCAACTGTAATTTCACCCTTCTTTTCTGCCGCAATTTTAGCCACGGTCGGGGCCACCTTCCGGCAGGGCCCGCACCACGAAGCCCAGAAATCCACCATGACAATGCCGCCATCCGCCTTCACGTATTCGGCAAAGTTTTCCTTGGTAAGCGTCAAAACCGCCGCCTTGTGCTCCTCAGGTATCTCCGTCTCGATATACTGGTTGGAAGGCTCATTGCAGCCGTAAAAAACAGCCGCCACCGCCAGCACCGAAAACATGCGTATCATCATTCTGGACATACCACTCAATATAACCCCTTTTGCCCCAATGGAAAACCGGAAAGAAAAGGCCAAATAGTGGATCGATCAGGTGTTCGAGGTGCCTCCAATTTATAGCATCGAACCAGAGGCAGTCGGATGTAAACCCTTCCACTCCGTTCTGGCCAAGGTTTCTGTGTGCAAAAGGCGCCGTGGTTGCGGCGGCTTTGTTCATTGGCAGTAGGATGAAATCCTGGCGGGTATTTGCCTGAGGCTGTGGTGGTCGGATCAGGCGACCTTTCGTGGTTCAATTTTCTCGAGTTTGAGACCGCTTCCCGACCGGCCGTCGGAGCCTCGGGAACGGATCATTCTTTTGAAGACCGGGAGGTCCTTTCCATGGCCGATTTCATTCTGGAGACCTGCCATGGCTTTCATGAGGTCGTCCGTTTGGATTTTTTCAGAAATGAGCACCTCCCTGTAATTTACCGACTGCTCAATGGATTCGCGGAGACGGTCCACCATTTCATCGAGGTCCTTGCAGAAATCAGCTTCGACATCGGACTTATCGAAATGACGCATGAGTCCCATACGCAGCACCGGGCTGACCTCGACAACCAGTGTCCTACGGGAAGCGGATGGAACGGGCACGGCAGGGGCTTGAATCTCACCCTCTGTCCGCGACTCATTCCGTGCCGGGTTTGGTTTGCCATTGGAAGTGGATTCGCCATGGGATAATTTCCCCGCGCCGGTGGTGGTGACCGGGGATGCAGCGTCGCGGTGCGCATCACGGCTTTGTTCGTCGGGATCGTGATCCAGCGACCGACTGACGAAAAACTCAGTATCACCTGCGAGGGGAACAGCGGCATGGATACCATCGGGAATCTCGACCCAGAAGATCGTGCCTTTATTCATTGGGCGGGTGCCGATTTTCCCGCCGAGGCTGTGGGTAAGGGCCTTGCAGACTGCGAGCCCAAGGCCAAGGCCTCCGAACTTTCTGCTGTGCGAGCCCTCGGCCTGGGTGAATGGCTGGAAGAGTTCCTCTTCCCTGTCTGAAGGAAATCCACAACCGCTGTCATGAACCTCGATATGGAGGAATCGCCTGCCCTGGCGGTTGATAGTTCTGAGATGAATATCAACGCCTCCTTCATTGGTGAACTTAAGACCGTTCTCGGCAAGATTCAGAACGATGGATTTAACGCTCTGATAATCTGAATTCCAGGACTGTGAAATATCGGTTCCACGATGGACATTCAGATGGAGGTTCCGTGAACTCCGGAGGGATTCCAAAGAATCCAGCACATCAGACATCAGAGTATCCAGCGAGAATTCTGCGCACTGGAATTTCAGCTTACCGCCTTCAACCTGAGTGAAGCTCAGGATCCGGTCCACCATGTTGATCATGGTCTCGGAACTGTTGCGAATGACTTGAAGAGTGGACTGGTCATCCGACGTGTCGAGGACCGGCTCGAGTATCTGACTGGCACCAATGATGCCGTTGAGCGGTGTTCTGAGCTCATGGCTCAGGGTGGCGAGAAACTGTGACTTCGCTTTACTGGCTGCTTCCGCGGCATCCTTGGCGACGACGAGATCCTCGACCATTTTCTTATTCTCAAGGCCAAGCGCCAGACGGGTCGCCACCGTGGTGAGAAAGTCGATATCCTGGTCGGTGTAATGGTCCACATTCATGTCCTGGACCATGATGAAGCCTTCGCGTCCGGCGGAAAGGTCCAGCGGCAAGGCGGCGAAAGCGCGCTTCTGTATACCGAGCTCCTGTGGGGGGCAGGAGATGGTGACTTTCTCCGTGCAGACCTTGTCGGCCAGTTGTCGCAGCGGACGGTTTTTATCGGAGGCCCATGTTTCCGGTTCTATTCGCCCATTCCGGGCGACAAACACCCGCCATGAACTGTTTCTGCTGGATCGGAGGCCAAAATACACACCTGCCTGAGCGGGAAGCAGCTCGGAGAGATATCGTAGAATCATTCCGGACAATTCCTGAATATCCTGGTCACGGTCCATGAAAGCAGACCATTCAGCAAGGGCTTTCTGCCGTCGGAACTGATGTTCAAGTGCCTGGTTTTTGGCGTGGACTTCCTCCTCGGCGAGCTTGCGTTCGGTAATATTCCTCAGGGCTGTTGCCACAATATCGACATCATCTGAATGCAGCAGCTTGCTCATCACCTCGAGATAAAGTGGCTGACCGAATTTATTGACGGTGCGGATTTCGCGACTCTGGTTTTCTCCGATGAGGATGGAGTTCATCAGTTCAGTGTTCCCCTCCTGCTGCAGGAGCTTCATGATGCTCTGGCCGATCACCTCTTCCTTCCGGAGCTGAAATATCTCCAGCAGTGATCCGTTACAGTCATCTATATATCCGGCCTTGTGCAGCACTATACCCTCGAACGATCCTTCATAGATTTTCTGGAACCGGTTTTTGGATTCCTCCGCCCCGTTGAGGGCAGCCTGAAGTTCCCTTTGGTGATCCGACCAGAGATGTGACTGGTTGATCTGGTTTTTAAACTCATTGACGCGTGTCCTGCAGAAAACCGCACTGATGAAAATAACGGCCGTGGTCTGGAACAGCACCGGCCGGTTCTCACTGATCTGGAACCACGGGGATATCGTCCATACCATCAGCGCGGAAAGCCATGCGAGATTAACCAGATACCAGCTCCAGAAATAACACGAGAGGCCGGCCATGATAATCAGCGATCCAATTCCCAGAAGCAGGACCGAGAGGTGGAAATCAGATTTATAGAGATAGCCAATCGCCACGCCTGTTGAAGCGAGAAGGATTGTGGTCCATGAGTGGTACATGGCGATGAGACCCGGTTTGGCGGAATCGCGGGCGAGTCCTCTCATGGAGAGCATGACCAGGAGCGGCACTCCGAGGATCATCAGCCTCTCCATCTGCATTGGCCGGTTGAAGGCTGCTTCGTAGACGATCAGAAGAAGTGACTGGAAACCGACGTAGGCAAACAGCACTTTTGAGTTCTGAGCAATCCAGTAGCCAGCACCACTGTAGTCATAACTCTTCTGTGTCCTTGCCTTCTGGTTCTTATTGGAATCTTTTCCCATGGAATTAATTTGGTCTTTCAGGATTCAACTGAATCCAGCGAGGCGGATGAACGCCCTGCTTCTCTGCATCAATTCCTGCCCGCTGCCGTGGCGCAACTCACGCCGCCGGCAGTCATGCGTTTTGCCCGATAAAACCATGTCCAGCATTTCAGGGTCAGGTCAGGAAAGGAAAAAGGCTTTGTGAGCACATCATTTCCCAGGCAGTCAACCATGCGTGTTCTGACTTCAGAGTCGTTGAAGCCCGTGACGAAGATGACTGGTGAGTCGGCGGTTGAATGATTCTCCCGAATCATCCGGCACAGTTGGTAGCCATTGATATCGGGCATGTCGACATCCAGTAGGAAAAGTCCCCATTGACGGCTGCCAATCGCCTCAAGAGCCTTCTTGGGCGAATCGACGGACACCGTCTCAAATCCTCCGTTCTGGAGAGCAAAATCAGTGGCCCTCAGAGAGAGCGGCTCATCATCCACGACCATGACGGGCCATGCCTTGTCATCGCCGAAATCCGTATCGGTTTCCCCACCGGAAACCACTTCCCAGAAGTAATCAAGTGTGCCTGCGAGGGAGCGGGCGTTGGATGAGTTGAGCGTCTGGGGCTTTTCCACCATCTCTGCCAGCAGCGATATAAGCGGGCGGGTCACATTAAGTAGTTCCTTGTGACCACAGTGCCGCCCCTGGGAGTTCAGCCTGTTGGCGTGCTTGAGCATTTCATTTAACGCAGCGACCCTTTCCTCATAGGACTGTGCCTTGACGAGGGTTTTAAAAACAGACCGCAGGGAATTCACTGAGAGGGTGATATCCCGTTTTGATTCAGGTGACATGGAGTTCATCAGAGTGGCCCCCTATGAGGTTTTGTATCAGTGTTTATCGATGTGTCCGCCTGTCAAAATCAGCCGAGAGACAGAAAGAAAGAATTCATGATCCGGGCGGAAGTCGTTTCTCAATCGACAAAGTCCTTTTCCGTGAAGAATTTCCCGACCCTGTCAACTTCGCAGTCCAGTTCATTGAAAACCTGTTCCCCGTTGGGAAGGTGCCTGTTCCTGCACATGTGCTCCATCTGCCGCAGCAGTTTTTCGACTCCGAGCACGCCGCAGGTCGCACTGGCACCCGCGAAATTGTGGCAGATGCGGCGGGCCTTTTCGAAGTCCTCTATTTTAACGGCCGAGCGGAGCTGCCTGACTCGATCAGTTGCGTCCTTGAGATACTGACTGGCTATATCACGCATGATATCGCGATCGCGGCCGCTGATTTCTTCAAGGTGAGCCAGATCCACGATGCCAGTGCCGCCCTTCTGATACCCCCCCTGTTCCCGTGCTTGATTTCTGTCCATCTGATGAATGGCATTGGTCGACTCAAGGGGCTGGTCCAGGTTACCGAGATCATGCTCAAACTGTGAAACAAGCGAACTGCTGCCCGAACCGGCGGCGGCAGCGGGAGCGGCCTCGGGAGATTTGCTCCGAGCCTCATCTGTCGTACAGGGCTGCCTGCCAGGCCGCTGTGGTGCTGATTCGGAAGGCGACTGCTGAGATGGGCCGTCAGACTCTTTGAGGAAAAGTTTTTCGATCGTCTGGCGAAGGGTATTGCTGCGTATGGGCTTCGAGAGATACTCGTCCATACCTGCTTTCAGACAGTTGGACCTGTCATCCGCCATGACATTGGCGGTCATGGCCACTATTCGCGCTGGAAATCTTCCATTGATCACCTCGTCATCGCGGATTTGCCTGGTAGCCTCGAGGCCATCGACAACCGGCATCTGCACATCCATAAGCACAAAGTCGAAATCGTGCTCACGACATTTGTCTATGGCCTCCTGCCCGTTTTCGGCAATTTCATAATGCTCGTAACCAAGCTGTTTGACCAGTTGACCGGCGACCTTGAGGTTAATGTGGTTGTCATCAACAAGCAGGATATTGAGCGGCAGCCTGTCCGCCAGTCTGGCGGGCGCGGCTTCACTGCTGGAAGGGTCAGCGGACTGGTCTCTGCTGGCGGTTCCGGCAGATGGCTTGTGGTCTCCACTCGCCGTGACGGCGGACCGGCTTGAGCCGGCTTCCCTGAGTTGAACGAGTGTGGAGCGCAGCATCGAATACTTGAGTGGCCGCGGCACCCAACTGACGGGAAGTCCTTCGTGCTCCCGGGTCTTCTGCCATGTGCTCTGGTAGGGAATGGAGGCCACAATCCGTGCCGGAAGAGCACGGTTGTTGATCTCGGAACAGAGACTCCGCACTCCCTGGTCGAGGTATTCGCTGTGGTCATGATTGTGAAGCAGAACGTAGTCAAAAGGCTTCTCCGCGGAGATCAGCATTTTTCTGCACTCTTCGATACTTGAAGCAACTGTGACTTCGAGGCCCCAGCCCTTGAGCATCCCGGGCAGCGCATTTCTTCGGGGAAGGAATGTGTCGACAAGAAGTAGCCGGCGTCCGCTCAGCTCCCGGCAATGTTCCAGCAGAGGGCGGCTCTCCTCGACCTTCATGGACGCACAGACTTCAAGTGGCAGCTCAAAGTAGAATGTCGATCCCTTTCCGGCCTTGCTTTCCACCCAGATGGCTCCATCCATCAGGTTCACCAGGCCCTTGGAAATGGCCAGGCCGAGGCCATAGCCACCATACTGATTCCCGATGAATACACTTGCCTGACGGAAGTATTCAAAAAGGTTCTGCAGATGCTCCTGATCGATGCCGATGCCCGTGTCGGTAACGGAGAAGCGATACCAGGTTTTGCCGTCGCGGCTGCCGGCATTTTCTCCTTTGATGAAGACATCGCCATGGCTGGTGAACTTGACGGCATTACCAACCAGATTGGTGAAAACCTGACGGATCCGCTTGCGATCACCGAAAACGGAATCGCTGAGACTCGGGTCGAGTGAAAAATTGATATTGAGGTCCTTCTCAGCCGCTCGGGGCATGACGGAGTCCAGCGCCTCCTCAAAGCAGTGACTCAGATACATGGGCTGGCAATACAGTTCGAGTTTACCGCTTTCGATTTTTGAGAAGTCGAGAATGTCTTCGAGGATGGAAAGGGCGACTTCGCCGCTGGTGCGGATAGTCTCGACAAAATTCTTCTGCTCGGCGCGCAGATCTGTTTCCAGAAGGAAACTCGTCATCCCGATCACACCACTGAGTGGAGTGCGGATATCATGACTCATGTTGGCCAGAAACCGTGTCTTGGCATCGTTGGCCGTCCGTGCACTCTCATAGCGCGCCTTCCACTCCTGGGAGACACGGCGCATCACATGGACCTTGGAGGCATGGAAAAGAAAACTGTAGAACCGGAACTTGAGAGCCCGGTAATCGAGCGGTTTATCGAGATAGTCATCCGATCCGGCTTCCAGAAAGTGCGCCAGCGAGGACTGGTCCCCCCGCGACACCACTGAATAAATGGGAATGAACTGCGTGGGGCCATAATTCCGAAGGTCGCGGATGAGCTTCAGGAGATCCTGACGGTTGCCACCTTCGCCGATGAGAATCATCTGTGGCCGGAATCGTGTGACTTCCACCCGAAACTGACCGATCCCGTTCACTACTCTGAACTCCGCACTGAAGTGCCTGCAGATCTTCTCAAGTCCCGAGACAACAGCCTCATCCGTTTCGAGAATCAATACTTTTACACCGGTAACCTTCATCCTTGGATAGTAATCGACCAAGATGACCAATGATTTACTGCCTAACTCAGACGAATGCGCCGGAGATGGCAACATTTCCAGTCGTCAGGCAGTCCCGGCCGGTTTGACGCCCTCGGCAAGCAGAGTGGAGAAGTGTGGAGGGTCCTTTTCAGTCGCCACAACACTCACGTCAATATCGGTAAAATTGCACGATTCAAGCCACCGGTGGAGGTCTGCTTCGGCAAACCCGAACCACTGATCGCCATAAAGGCTCCGGGCATCCATGAATTCGTGCTGAAGGAGATCGAGAATCAGAACCCTTCCCCCGGGCCGAAGGATGCGATTGACCTCGCCCAGAGCTGTTTCCGGGTTATTGGCATGATGCAGACTCTGACTCATCAGGGCCACGTCCACACTTCCGTCCTCCAGAGGGACCGCCTCAATGTCACCGAGGATGAACTTAAGATTGCTTATCCCCTTTTCGCGGGTTTTCTGCTTGCCGTATTTGACGATCTTCTCCGAGTTGTCAATCGCGTAAACCATGCGGCAGCGGTGGGCCAGCAGTTCACTCAGCAGCCCCTCGCCTGACCCCAGATCAGCAACCACAATTGGCGGCAGCATCTTCAGCAATGCCTTGCCGAAAGCCTCCCACGAACGCCCCGGACCATAAATCCGGTCAAAGCAGCCGGCCGCCTGATGAAAGGATGCCTGAGCCTCATCCTTCCGCCGGTCCATGATCCGGCGAAGATTCACCATATCATCCTCCAGCTCGGGTATCTCGCTCACCCCGCCCTCCGCTTCCTCGAGAATATTCCAAAGATAACCCTCCTCCTCGAATACAACCCGGTAAAAGGACCGCTTGCCTTTCCGACGACACCGAACCAGTCCGGCTTCCTGCATATTCCCCAAATGCGTCGAAATTCTTGACTGGGCCAGCCTCGTCACCTCCTGAATCTCAGCCACTGACAGTTCCTCGTGACGCAGCAGCAGCAATAACCGAAGCCGCGTCGGGTCGGAAAGCGATCGCAATGATTTCAATAGTCCAGACATGTTTCCTTTTTCCATGCTCTCAGGTCCGGTATCGGGCTTCCCTGCCACTGCACCCCATTGTGCAGGTCGAAACAAACCAGCCCCGGCCTCACAACCCCAACCACTGAAACCACCCGGAATCCAGGTCGCGCAAATTTGCAAATCTAGCGTTGACGTCGGCGTCAAAATTCATATCATCGAATCAAGATACGTCAATATTTGCTTTCAAGTCCGACGGATCCAACAAAAAAACACATGAGCAGAAGTTACATATTCTCATCGGAATCGGTTGGTGAGGGCCATCCGGATAAAGTCAGTGATACGATATCAGATGCCATTCTGGACGCCTGTCTGAGCAGTGATCCGGGCAGCCGGGTTGCCTGTGAGACCTTTGTCAAAAGCAACATTGTTTGCGTTGGCGGGGAGATCACCACCGGTTCGAAGTTCGATTACAATGAAGTTATCCGCGCGGCGATTCGTGAGATTGGCTACGTGAACGATGATGATGTTTTTCATGCGGACAAAGTCTTCATTAACAATTACATGACCCGCCAGAGTCCAGACATCGGCCAGGGAGTTGATGCGAAGGCGGCGGATGGAAAGGACACGGACGAGCAGGGTGCGGGCGATCAGGGCATCATGTTCGGCTATGCGTGTGATGAGACTCCGGAACTGATGCCGGCACCGATCATGTTTGCGCACCGTCTTGGACGGGAGCTGACGAAGGTGCGGAAATCCGGTGAAGTGAACTGGCTGCGTCCTGACGCGAAGAGTCAGGTTTCCGTGCATTATGTGGACGGCAAACCTGTTTCCATCAAAAACGTGGTGATTTCGACTCAGCACACGCCGGAAGTCACGCACAAGGAAATCCGCGAATTTATCATTGAGCGGGTTGTGAAGCAGGTTCTTCCTGCCGACATGATGGAATCGGACACCGAGTTTCTTATCAACCCGACGGGCCGTTTTGTGATTGGTGGCCCTGAAGGCGACTCCGGATTGACCGGACGCAAGATTATCGTGGACACCTATGGCGGCATGGGTCGGCATGGCGGCGGTGCTTTCAGCGGCAAGGACCCCTCTAAGGTGGACCGGAGTGCGGCCTACATGGGACGCTATGTTGCCAAGAACATCGTGGCAGCCGGACTGGCAACCAAGTGTGAGATCCAGTTTGCCTATGCTATTGGATATCCCCGCCCGGTTTCCATCCACGTCGACACCTTCGGCACCGGAAGCATTGATGACGACCGCATCCGTGCTGCGGTTGAATCGGTCTTCAATTTCCGTCCGGCCGCCATTGTCGAACAGCTGAATCTGCTGCGACCGATCTATTCTCAGTCCACCAACTACGGTCACTTTGGCAAAGTTGACGATCTGGACGCCATCACCTGGGAGAAGACCGACAAGGTTGAAGCTCTCAAGGCTGCCGTGGCCTGAACCTCTGGATTGCAACACTGATCAGCAAACTATCAAACAGAAAAAGGAAAGACGCCCCTGACGGGGTGGCAAGAAATTGATTTACACTCTATGCAAGACTTCAAAGTAAAAGACCTGTCGCTGGCCGAATGGGGCCGCAAGGAAATCGTCATTGCCGAGCACGAAATGCCCGGTCTGATGGCACTTCGCAAGGAATACGGTCCGTCCAAGCCGCTTAAGGGCGCCAGGATTGCCGGATGCCTGCACATGACCATTCAGACTGCAGTGCTGATTGAGACCCTGATTGAACTTGGCGCTGAAGTTCGCTGGTCCAGCTGCAATATCTTCTCGACTCAGGACCACGCCGCGGCGGCGATCGCCGCGAAAAACATTCCCGTTTTCGCCTGGAAAGGCATGAGCGAGGAAGAGTTTTTCTGGTGCATCGAACAGACACTCAAGTGGCCGGACGGATCATGGCTCAACATGATTCTCGATGACGGCGGTGACCTGACAGAAATGTGTCACAACAAATTCCCCGAGTCACTCGAAGGTGTTCACGGACTGTCCGAAGAAACCACCACCGGTGTCCACCGCCTCGCGCAGATGGTGAAGAAGGGCACACTCAAAACCCCCGCCATCAATGTGAATGACTCCTGCACCAAGTCGAAGTTCGACAACCTCTATGGCTGCCGCGAATCCTTCCTGGATGCAGTGAAGCGGGCAACCGACGTGATGATTGCCGGCAAGGTGGTTGTTGTCTGCGGTTATGGTGATGTTGGCAAGGGCTGCGTCCAGGCCGCCAAAGGACTCGGTGCCCGCGTCGTGGTCACTGAAATCGACCCCATCAATGCACTCCAGGCCGCCATGGAAGGCTTCAAGGTCGACACCATGGAAGATGCCTGCAAATACGGCGATATCTTCGTAACCACCACCGGAAACATCGACGTGATCACCCGTGAGCACATGGACCAGATGAAGCACCAGGCTATTGTCTGCAACATTGGTCACTTCGACAGCGAGATCCAGGTTGCCTCTGTCTTCAAGGACCCGAACCTGAAACGTGTCGAAGTCAAGCCACAGGTGGATCAGGTCATCTGGCCGGACGGCAAAGCCATCACCATCCTCGCAGAAGGACGCCTCGTGAACCTCGGCTGTGCCACCGGTCACCCCAGCTTCGTCATGAGTTCATCCTTCACCAACCAGGTGCTGGCCCAGATCGAACTGTGGCAAAACCGCGATACCGGCAAATACAAAAACCAGCTCTACATCCTCCCCAAGAAGCTGGACGAAAAAGTTGCCGAACTTCACCTCAGCCAGCTGGGCGCGAAGTTGACCAAGCTCAGCGATGCGCAGGCCGAATACATTGGCGTGCCTGTCGAAGGTCCATACAAGCCAGAGCATTACCGCTACTGAGAAATCCGCGGAACGGATTCGACTCGATCAGAATCAGGCGGGTGCCATCAGCCCCCCACCCCTTTTATACTGACACAAGGCCGGACAATCAGTCCGGCCTTTTTCATTTATTCACGCATGACAAACTGAAATGAAACTGGAAACCGAGCGACAGGGACAGAGTTACAGCTACAGGACAAAGTCTGGATTCAGGCGGAAACCGGACTCGGTAGAGGGTGTCGGGAAATACAGACCATGCGCCCTGTTGGAGGCGGCCTCGGCCGGATGGCTTCGATACTGCGATACAACTATCATACACGGTGAAAAACCGTGAAGAGTGGGAACCTGTGGCAAAGCAAAGATCGGGCGCTGCCTCCGAAACCCCGCAGAATTAGCGCTGCTCCGCCATTGCGGACGGTGTCGGAAGAAAGGACTGTGGTTGAGGCATCCATGAATGCCGACGGCCAGCCGGGCAATCGATGAGAAAAAGTGACACAGTCCGGCCCTGGATCGCCCTGCTGGCAGATTCCGCCCTGCTCAATTTCCTGCATTCGGTCAGGCCGTGTCGGCCTGACTGCGGCATATCGCATGGTGGGCCGGGGAAGTTGCCTGACAATGCCGGCAGCTTCAGAGGGATCCTGCTACGGGTGCCGGTCACAGGAGAGCCCCGCCAGTCGGGAATTGTGTCAGTTGGAAAGGACCCGGAAAAACAGATAAGGAGAACCCGAGCTTAATTCCCGGGTGATGGATCCATCGGCGTCTGCCGGGATATCGGCTTCAATGACTTCCCCCTGGCCGATGACTTCGGTCAGGCCTTCGATGCGATAGGATGCACCACTGAGAGCTTCCCATCTCAGAGAAATAGTCTCGGCCCCAACAAGGACGCCGACTCCGCTGACTTCAGTATCGGGTTCGAGGGGCGAGCCGTTGTTGTTACCTGATCCAGAGTGCAGGCTGAAGACGCGGAAGAGGACAAGCTGGTCACCATCGAACGACAGACAGGCTGTAGTGGCATCTTCTCCGTCGACTATGGCGATCGGTTCGACCACTTCCCAGGTGGATCCGAGGTCGATGCTCTGCTGGATCTCGAACTGGTCCCCTTCTCCGGGAGGCCAGCTCAGGCAGACATTCCCGCCGCCGTCCTGGGTTACCGAAAGCGTTGTGATTTCCCGCGGTTCAACCGGAGTCGGATCCACTTCGTCCGATCCCAGTTCGAAGATCCTGAAAAACCGGATTGTGTTGGACTCGAAGGGAATGCAGTGGGTGAGGCTGTCGCTGTCTGCAACGATTACTTCCAATTCTTCCCATGTGCCTGTCACACCGGCGAGGAACTCGATGCGATAGGATCGACCAGCTGTGGTGGGCCACACCAGGCAGATGTCATCCGCATCACCCGGAGTGATACTTGAGGGACTGACAGGTGTGGTGACTGTGGGCTCCGTTGGGCCTCCGTCACCGGGGGCGAGCTGTATGACACGGAAGAACAGAGCTTCGCTGTCGGTCGGATCAGTGCATATCTCGTATGGCCCGCCGGGAGCAGGACCGACAGTGATCACTTCAGTCCATGGAGAAGTCAGATCCGCTCTGCCTTCCAGTCGGTAGGAGGCACCGTCCACCGAGTCAACAGTGAAGCATAGCTGCCCTCCCTCAACACGGGATGAAACCACATCAACTTCGGTTTCCTCAATGACGGGGGGCTCCGGATCACCGGGTGCGATCTGGACCACGCGATAGAAACTGACCCCGGAATCGGCAACGGGGACGCAGATCGTAACGATCTGGCCACTGGCTGGGTCGGCGGTCAGCAGCTCCTCGGTCCATGGATCATTGAGTCCGGATCTGGATTCCACCCGGTAGAGGGCCCCTTCAATCGTCTGGACCTGCAGGCAGATTTGATTGCCATTGACGGTTGTGGAAATGACATCCACAACGGTCTCCTCAATGACGGGTGGTTCACCTTCGCCAACCAGCATGACACGGAAGAACCGGGCGCCGACTGTGTCGATCGGGAAACAGACCGATTCATCAACGGCATCAGCAACAACCTCGCCGCCTGTAACTGGAGTCCAGGTTGTCGATGCGACAGTCTCCTTACCTTCGATCCGGTAGGTCCTGCCCACAACAGCTGTCCAGCTCAGACAGATTTCGCCATTCTCAATGGATGTGAGAACGTCCTCCACCTCAACATCATCGGTGACCGGAGGATTGACCGGCGCCAGAAGGACTACCCGGAAAAAGGCGGCATCAATTGCATCAATATCAAAGCAGGCTTTTTCAGTGACTTCGTCGGCGATTACCTGCCCTCCGGGCACGGGAACCCACTCGGCTGAATCGAGTGACTCACGACCTTCAATGCGGTAGGTGCGGCCCACAATGGCTGTCCATGTGATGCAGATCCGGCCATCCTCGATGGTCGGCGTCGAATCAACAACTTCATCCACACCCCCGGTCGACTCCAGCTCGTATTCGGCTGAGATATCATATGACTGCGGTGCCGTCTGAGCGTTGTATGTGACTGCGAGGTAATAGTCGCCGGGGACAAGCGGGGCGGTGTCGGAGCCGGCAAGGAGTTCGATAACCTCATCATCTGTTCCATCCACGGCTGAACTGAATTCGAATACCTGCGGTCCCGGCAGCGGATCCCGACCCAGCTTGAGCCAGAGGCTGGTGTCCAGCGTCTGGCTGGTGACGGCAAAGCGTGCCCGCACCGCATTTTCAGGCACGGTAAACTGATAGTAATCAGTTCTGTTGCCTGTTTCATCCACATCCACGCTCAGAGTTGAGCCGTTCTCAAGGACAGTGATCTCAGGCAGCGTTTTCTCCAGCTCAATGGTGAAGTCAGCTGCAACACCATTGAAGTTCAGAATGGCTGCATACCAGAAGCCGGGCTGAATTCCCGGGAGATCGTCCTGCATGTCGATGGAAACCTCGTCGATATCAGGTCCCGTGGCATCTCCGGAGAAACGGAATCCCGGCCCGCCGTTGGCATTGAATACACTGCCCACGCGGAGCGAAATGTCTTCAGTCGCATCCCGGACCCGGACAGTGAAACTCTCCACATCATCATCCACATTGAATCGGAAGTAGGTGACTGTATTGGCGGGAAGGTTGGTGTAGGTCACGGAAGACGTTTCATCCAGTCCATAGATCGGATCAGCGATGAAGCCGTAGGATCCGTCCTGATCGATTTCCTTTTTGGTGACTGAAGCGAACCATTCATTCTCCTCACCGAAAACGAGGGGCGACGGTTCACTGTTGGTGGAGACCAGAATCAGCTCGCGGCGGACTCCGGTGGTCTCGGATGAGTAATCAAAGTTTCCGGGATCGGGATATGGCTCTTCACCCCGGAGGTAAAGATCGAAATCGAGGTCCGAGTTGAGAATGCGGAAGGCAACCTCGACCGCATTGGTTGGAGAGACATAGTGCAGATTGTCTATCTGCCCGAGGAACAGACTGTCCTGATTTATTTCGATGTGGGAGGTCAGTTCAACGGGTTCCTGTATGAGCTCACGGAAGATGATCCGGTAGGAGGCAGGGGTCACTCCGCGATTGATCACCTGGGCAAAGTATTCACCGGGCTCAACGGAGACCGGACCGGCGAAATTGGAAATGTGGATCACCTCGGATTCTGAAGACGGATTTTCGCTGGCGAGATCCGCATTCTTGTCGGTGGGCAGCGGTGGATTTTTTCTGAGGTACAGATCCACATTGCCTGAGATGTTGTTGACATCCAGTCGGAAGGCCGAGGCATTGGTGCTGATATTGAAGCGGAAATAGTCGGCAAAATTGCTTCTGAGGCCATCCCTGGCCACCGGGACATTGACAACCAGGTCAGTCACTTCGGTGACGACCTCAGTGACGGTGAGGGTGTAGGTGGTCGGATCAGCAAGTTCATCCGTGCCACGGTGTATGACTGCTATATACCACGGCCCGGGCTGAAGCGGCGCAGGCAGTGAGTTGGGGCCCACGGAAATGAGTTCATTCAGTCCACCGGGCCGGTCACTCAGGTAGGAGTAATTCTGGTCTGTCGGCAGTCCATTCTGGAGTGAATTCACAACAATCAGGTCCAGATTATCCGGGCCGTCGATATTGGTGAGTTCGAAGAGGACGCGCTCTGCTATGCCGGAAACTTCGTAGACAAAGTAATCGACGGGTGTGCTGGTGCGGCCGCTCCATCCGATTTCTCCATCGTAGGGCACTTCGTTTTCCAGCCGGGTGATATCAGCCAGCTGACTGGAGGCGCGGATGCTGTATGTGACCGGCGTGGACGGGTCGAGGTTGTAAACGGCGAGATACCAGTCGCCCACCAGCCCCTGCTGGAAGGTGCGGTCCACCATGATTGTGCGCGACTGTTCATCCCCGTCGCCGATGAAATCCGTCCTGCCGAATGATGGAACCGGAGCGCCCTTGACAGCCACCAGTTCAACTTCGGAGGACGCATCAGTGACTTCGAATAATAGGGACTCTGCATCACCTGGCGCAGGGAAGCGGAAATAGGCAAAACTGTCCCCCGCGAGTTCCGGAGCCTCAAAAGTTACGGAGTCTTCAAGCGTTGTGATGTCCGCCAGTGTTTCAGTGTAAGTCAGGTCAAAATTGACATCCGTATCGGATGAGCGGTTCAGAACACCGACATACCATGTGCCGGGTGAGATGGCAAACTGCTCGCGAAGCACCGGATCCGGATCAAGTTCGAGACTGACAAGATCGGGATCTGTGCCTGTACTTTCACTGGCGAGGTCATATACCGAGAATGTCGGCAGACTGCTTTTGCGGACGTAGAGGTCCACATTCGCCTCCACCGGGACGAGATCGACGATGGATTGGATTTCCTCATCATCGACCACAAACTTGAAGTATTTCATTTCGGGCCCGGAGGGGATATTGGTTGAGACGGTGATGCCTGGCTGAAGTTCGGGGATGGCCGAGTCATCGAGTTCGTCCTCGGCGTCGAAGAACACACCTATGCGGAAGTCGAGATCCCGGGTGTCGGCCGGATCAAATCGGGTCACTCCGAGATAGTAGGTCTGTCCAGGCTCGAGTGGTGCGGCGGGAGGCGTATTGGTGGTGATGAGGAGCCTTTCACCCTGATCCTCACCGAAGCTGTCGACAAAATAATCCAGATCGGCAGGGTCGCCAATCGGCACCCCCTGTCTGTCACCCAGAAGGACAAGGTCGCCAAGACCATCGAGGAGATTGGTGGCAATAGTGGCCCTTCGCGGCACAGGGACTTTGAAGTATGCTGTCTGACCATTAGTCAGCACGCCGGAATAGACAACGCCATTGGTCAGAGTAATCGCCTCCAGATCCGGATTGGCAAAGAGAAACTCGAGCTTCCAGTCGAGCAACTCCGGAGCAGGGACTGTTTCCCCGGTGCGGTCGTCGGATATGAGCAGCTGCCATTCTCCGAGAGCCCGGCGGCCTTCCAGTGTTTCGAGTGTTTCCTCGGGTCTGGAGTAGAAGTCCTCGAGCACCCCGACCTCCTCGATCTGCACGAACTTGAGATTGGCACGGTTGGCTCTTCGTGAGGACCGCAGCTCGAATGTGGTGTCACTGGTGCGGGCCTTGAGGGGAATGGTCACGGACCGCTCGGGAACAAGGCGGGTTTTGTTATACTGATCGAAGGTCGCGAGGATTCCATTGGTGTAAACCTGCACCCCGCCCAGGCCGTTGCCATCATTTTCGTAGGTGAAGGAAACGAGGTAATCGGCACCGGACCGGGTACGGAAACCGGCTGAGATACCGCCGCTTTGTCTGTCATCAATTCCGAGTCGCAGACTTTTCCCGTTTTCGTCCCCGGTTATCTCCACTGCGGACAGAGTGATGTCGAAAGGCCCGATTGAGGTTCCACGGCGATAGACGCCGTTGGTATATCCGGAGAAATCGTCGGCTACCAGGACCCGGTTGGTGACATCCAGCTTTGAAGGGTCGATATGGAATGGAGGCTCCTGGAACTTGATTGGCTCGGCCGTTATGTTGGTTTCAGAAGTGAAGACAACGAAAGAATGGTTCGTGAAGCCATTGATGGCATCGCCCTGTGAGATACCGTACTGACTGGCATCCACGCCGCCGCGTGCTTCAGCAAGAAGGTATGAATCGCCCTGAGGTGACAGTAGCCGGAAGGACAGATCGGACACTCTTGGATGGTTGATGCGTACTCCGGCACGGGTGACGGCTATTCTCTCGTCATTGGGAACCTCAATGGTTGAGAGGGTCTCAGCGTGATCGGGAATCTGCACTGGAGAGTCGGGGGCAAGGCTGATGACCTCGTAGGTGGCTCCCTCGACGTCATCGGTGATGACAGCATTGATGGTGAAGTCGATTGTTTCGACATTGGGGTTGTAGACACCAATGAAGTACCTTCCGCCATTGAGCGGCGGGGAGTCCTGCGGAGTCATGACCAGGGATCCACCGGGTGGATCGATCACCGCGAACTTGTCAAATTCAGTGAGGGTCGGAATTTCAGCCCGGCGCAGGTAGAGTTCGAGTGGCAGGGTCGGCTGAATATTGGAGAGGAAGACCTCAAGAGCTGTCGCGGTCGCGGGCACATCGACGGTGTAATATTCAAAGCGCTGAGGCAACACAGTGCCATCGATGAAACCATTGAGAAGGTCCTGCATTGGTGTGACGACGAGCTGGAAACTGGT